>DAIRFP010000091.1:13097-19147 GCA_036794995.1 Thermodesulfobacteriota bacterium
GACATGACGCCGCAGTTGCTCGCGCTGCGACGCGGCGCCCCGGATGTCATCCTGTTGTTCACGAGCAACGGCGAAGACACCGGCAACATGATCAAGAGCCTCAACGAGCTGGGCTGGGGCGTGAAGGTCGTGGGCAGCTTCGGCGATCACATCGACTACTTTTCCGCCGTTGGACTCGATGTGAAAGCGGGTCGAAGGGAAAAGCATATTGCCCGCCACCACCGCGCCTTCCTTAACATGCAACTTGGCCCAAATACGCTCAGCCGCCCGGCCTTGGGCCACCGGAACCATGTAGGGGAAGCCGAAGACCTTGTGAAATTTTTCCGACAGCCTAACGAACGCCCGGTTCCCTTCCGGCGCCATTTCCATGCCTGATTCCCGCGGCCCTACCCCGACGAGCTCTGCGAGTTGCGCCGTACTGAGCGAACTCACGCCGCTGTCGGTTTTCAGATCTACGTAAATCATTTCCTGGGGCAAAAGCTCGGTATTGTAGTAGGCAGCCTGGAGCGCCGCTTCTCGGTCTCGCAGAGTTGTCTGCTTCAACGGTCGCACGACCGCGATCTCGTAGGGGATGGAGAAAAGGATGCCGGAGGAGCTATCTTTCATTTAAACCTTTTTCGGAGCACGGCTCGGTCGTGAAATTCACGATGTCACAGACCCGGACAATCTTAAAATCGCTCCTTGCTAATTTTTTCGCTCTCGGATCGAGCCGGTTGTGCAGGGTTGGCGGTTAACACCGCCAGGGCTCTTTGCACCATTCTGCGCTCCGTGGCGAACTTGAGATTGTGGATCGCCTCTTCGATGGGAAACCAACGCGCCTCGTCGACTTCGTGGTCATGGTCGCGCACGTCGCCCTTTAGATAGCGCAAGAGATAAAAATAGACCCGCTTGTAGATCCGGATCGGTTCCCCGTCCCGCGTCTTGTCCCGGTAGGAGTAACGAATGTCGCCCAGCTTCTTACTCACTCGACCTTCTAAACCGGTCTCTTCCCGCACCTCGCGGATGGCGGTCTCATTCATGCTCTCGCCTTCTTCAACGTGCCCTTTAGGAAGACCCCACCGATGGCGGACATGGATCAAGGCGATCTCGACGGCACCCGTGTGCTTCCGATAAATCACGCCGCCGGCCGATACTTCTCGCACCGCGCGCATGGCCGTTCGCACTATGCGGCGCCGCCAGTGGTCTGGTCGGCCAACCATCTCAGATAGGCTTCGCTACCAGCGATGATCGGTAACGCCACAATTTCGGGGACGGCATAGCTGTGCAACTCGCGCACTCGCTTCTCCAGAGCGGTAAACAGCTCTCTTTGGGTCTTGATGATAAGCAGCTGCTCTTCGCTTTGTTCAACCTTTCCGTCCCACCGGTAAACCGACTGCACCGGCGCAATGCGATTGACGCAGGCCGCGAGCCGTTCCTCCACGAGAGCCCGCGCCAGACGATCCCCTTCGACGGGCGATCCGGCGGTCACGTAAACTACGATAAATTCCTGCATTGCCTGCAATATTACAACGTATTGAGTAAAAGCCGCAAGAAAAGATAGGGTAAAAGGCCGGCGGAACCTCCGCCGAATGCGAGCCACGATGAAAACCAAGGACGAAATACGGGAACAGGTCTGGTTCCAGCTGCAAAATACAAAAGTTGCCCGCTTTCCCGGCGCGGCAGGCAGAATTCCCAATTTCATCGGCGCCGAGGCTTGCGCGCGGGTGATCTCTGCGATGCCGTTCTGGCGGAAAGCCAAGGTTCTCAAGGCCAATCCCGATTCGCCCCAGCGAGCCATCCGTCAAAAGGCCCTGGCGGAGGGCAAGGTCATCTACATGGCCGTTCCGCGGCTCCACAGCGACAAACCCTTTATCGAGCTGGATCCGAGAAAGCTCAAATGCTCGGCTTATGTCGCCTCTTCGATCAAGGGCGCGACGAAATTCGGCCGGCCGGTGAGCTTGAAAGAAGTTGGCAAGATCGATCTGATCGTCTGCGGATCGGTGGCGGTAAATCGCGAGGGCGCCCGCGTCGGCAAAGGCGGCGGCTACTCCGATCTGGAGTTTGCCCTTTTAACCGAAGAAAAGAAGATCGGTCGCCACACTCCGATTGTCACCTCGGTTCATCCGCTGCAGATTGTCAATGAAGCGATTCCCATGACCGCCCACGATATTCCATTGAGTGCGATCGTAACCTCCACCGAGGTCATCGAGATCGAATCAACCTCGCCAAGACCGAAAGGGATCTACTGGGAAATGTTACCGCCGGAAAAGATCGTTGCTATTCCGGTGCTCAGGAACAGAAAAAAACGGTTGGTTAAATGAAACTTCCCACACCAAGCTGACGGGGTATCAAAAGAACATTCATGAGGTCTAGGGCAGCTTTTACGCAGCCGGCGCTTTGCAAATTAGAAGTCTAACTTCTATAATGCATGCGTGATCGAACGGCACTATTAGACCCCTTCTACGCCGTCTGCTGCGTCGCTTCCCGTGCGTTACGGTGTTGGGGCCGCGGCAATGCGGCAAGACAACTTTTATTCGTGCCGCTCTCCCAGCCTGGACCTACCTGGATTTGGAGCGCCCCTCCGACAACGTCCCGCTCGCGGCGGACCCGGAGGCGCGTTTAAGCCAACTGGGGGACAGAGTTGTTTTCGATGAAGCCCAACGTGTTCCCGAATTGTTTCCGGTTTTGCGCGGTGTCATTGACCGCGGGCGTACCGAAAGAGGCCGTTTCGTACTTTTGGGGTCAGCGTCTCCCTCGCTTGTAAGCCACATCTCCGAATCACTGGCCGGTCGCGCGGCATTTTTGGACTTGCAGCCGTTTCGTTGGAGCGAAGTCAAAAGCCACCGGCAGACACAGGATCTTACGACGCTATGGTTTCGCGGCGGTTTCCCCGAAGCGTTCTTGGACGGAGATGACCGTGCGCGCCTTGACTGGTTGGAATCGTACACCCGATCCTTTATCGAACGCGACCTCCCAGCTCTAGGGATAGACGTTTCCGCTTCGCAGATGCGAAAACTTTGGGCGATGCTGGCCCATTGTAACGGTGGCGTGTGGAATGCCTCTCAACTGGCGGCCTCGCTGGGGGTGAGTTACCACACCGTGAATCGATACGTCGATATCCTGGACCAGACCTTCTTGATCAGAAAACTGCCACCTTATTTTCACAACATCGGCAAGCGGCTGGTAAAAACCCCCAAGTTATACTTTCGGGACACGGGACTGCTGCATTTTTTTCTCGGCATTCATTCCGTTTCTATACTGGATACCCATCCCGCCCGCGGGATGAGCTGGGAAGCCTTTATCATTGACCAGTTGATTTCAATCTTCCAACAGGCAGTGCCAGGCAGTCAGCCTTATTTCTGGCGCACCTCGCAGGGTCATGAAATCGATCTTCTAGTCGATCTCGGAACCAAGAAAATCCCCTTCGAAATCAAACTGCACTCCGCTCCGACAGCTCAAGATGCCGGAACTCTCCGGCAATGTATGCGCGATTTGAATCTCTCGCGCGGTTATCTCATCCACTCGGGGCGCCAACATTATTCGCTCGGTAACGGAGTAACCGCGCTCTCCGCCGAATTGATCCTATCCCGCCCCCAAACTCTCTGGCGCTGACCCGCTGGCGCCCACCGAGTGACCGAATTTCGCAGCGATTGGTTTTTTATAGATCCCTTCAGAATCTAATATTGGCGACGGGCCGACGATTGCAAGGTACTCCCCTGTCCCCGGCAACACTGCACCTAATTCATCGGCAATTTGCCATTGTCTATTTTGAGCAAGTGAGCGCGCGGGACATTGCCCACGAGCATAAGCGTCGCTTGATTCCCCCACTGCCCGAGATGGTTACGTCTATCGGAATGGCTAACGGTTCGGGATGTCCCGAAGGATTATCGAAGGTGCAGGTTTTTTTCGAGAAACTGTGCCGGGGATTGGATTAGAATTTTTCGGTAACGGCCAATGGACAGCAGATCTTTGTCGCCGGAAATGATTACTCGTGCCTTTCCCGCGACTGCGCATTCAACAAACTTGTCATCCGATGGGTCACGATCAACGGCACGCAAACGTCTCCATGGTTTTACCACGTCGACATAGGGCAGGAGTTCTTCTTGGATCAGGCCCTTAATATCTCCTTCGGATAGCTTGAATTTAGGATAGCTAAGCACACGCAGGTATTCTTCTAAGATACCCCGGGAAACCAATGCAGTGATACCGCCGCCCTCCCAGAGTGGCACAAGCTTGGATGAAATGCCGGTGAAGAGTAGAGCCGAAACTACGACATTGGTGTCCAAAACAACGCGCACTACCGGGTCCTGGCCCAGCGGATCGCGGCGTCAACGTCTTTTTCCGTCAAGCCCAGTGCCTTCATTTTATTGCGGACTTTTTCGAGCCGCGTCCCCTTGGCTTCTATGACCACCGGTCTAAGCACAATTTCCTCGCCGCGAATGCTAACTTCAAAATAATCGGTCTTGGGAAGCTTCTCGATTATAGCTTTCGGCAGGGTAATCTGATTCTTGACGGTCTTTTTTGCAAGCATAACTGGATTCCGTAAAGTAAGGATACCTTACATCCTGCCTGTGTCAAGCCGACGGGAGCAGCTCAGGCACGCAATTTAGCGGCCAGCGCATAGAACTTAGCTCGCCAGCCGTGCCCTGTGGGCAATCCTCAATCCCAAAAATCTATCGGCGGGCCGTTGACGATCCGGAACGGTTTTTACCTTTCCCGCTTCGTGGTTTCCGTGTTGAACCTGTCCCAGCTATGTGTTTTACTCAGTAAATTTCAAGGAATTCTCTGGATGCAAAAAATCGACTTCAAAAAAGGCAAAGGTCTCGTGCCGGTCATCGTTCAGGACTATCGCTCTCGCGAAGTTTTGATGGTCGCCTACATGAACAAACAAGCCTGGGAAAAGACCAAAAAGACCGGCAAGGCCCACTACTATAGCCGCTCCCGCAAGGGCCTGTGGTTAAAGGGCGAAGAGTCGGGGAATTTTCAGGAAGTGAAAGACGCTTTCATCGACTGCGATCAGGACACCCTCCTACTTCAAGTGCGACAAGTCGGCGGCGCGGCTTGCCACGAAGGTTATCGGAGCTGTTTTTTTCGCAAGCGCGCCAATGGCAATTGGAAAACTATCGCCAAACGAGTTTTCGATCCCACGGAGGTTTACCAGAAGTGAGCGAACTGAAGCTGGGGATCCCCAAGGGGAGTCTCGAAGAGATGACCATCGAGCTCTTCAAGAAGTCCGGTTGGAAAATCTCGACCAGCAGTCGCAGCTATTTTCCATCCATCGATGACAAGACCATACGCTGTAGTTTGGCTCGCCCTCAAGAGATGTCGCGTTATGTGGAGTCCGGCACGTTGGATGCCGGCATCACTGGCAAAGACTGGACTCAAGAAAACAACTCGGATGTCCACGTGGTCTGTGAGATGGTTTATTCCAAAACCAGCTTTAGGCCGACGCGATGGGTATTGGCCGTGCCGCAGGATTCTCCCATCAAGAAAATCGAAGATCTCCGCGGCAAAAGCGTTTCCACAGAGATGGTCAATTTCACCAAGCGTTACTTTGCCGAACGACAGATCCCTGTTGAAGTGGAATTCTCCTGGGGCGCCACGGAGGCCAAAGCCGCTGAAGGATTGGTCGACGCCATCGTCGAAGTGACGGAAACCGGCAGCACGATTCGCGCCCACGGGTTGAAAATCATCCACGAATTGATGGAATCTTGTCCCCAACTCATCGCCAATAAAGCAGCCTGGCAGGACCCCTGGAAGCGAGCGAAAATCGAACAGATCCGGCTGCTGCTTCAAGGCGCTTTGTCGGCCGAGAATAAAGTCGGCATCAAGCTGAACGTCGCCGAAGCCGATCTTGACAAAGTGATCCAGCTCATTCCGAGCATCACGGCCCCGACCATCGCAACCCTTTACCAATCCGCCGCTCTGAAAGGCGTTAAATGGTATTCCATCGAGAGCGTGATCGCTGAGAACGTCGTGCGGGATCTGATTCCGCAACTGATTCAGAACGGGGCGGTGGGGATTATCGAGTATCCGCTAAACAAAATCATCTAGCCGGCTGTGAACGTTGG
>DAIRFP010000092.1:0-19080 GCA_036794995.1 Thermodesulfobacteriota bacterium
GGCTCCCGACCACGAGGGTGCCGAGGGGCCGATCGTGGGAAATCAGCGGCAAGCAGTAAGCCGACTTGAGTCCTTCGCCAAGGATGCGCTGGGCGATGTCGGAACCGAATTGCTCGATGTCGCCGCGAGTTATGAGAACGGGTTGGCGTGTGGTTATGGCCCGGCCCGTGGGCGACCCTTCTACCGGTACAGAGAGACCTTCCTTGAGCAAACCCTTACTGACCGGAAAATCCAAGGCGTGAATCTGCAGGGTTTGAGTTTCCGCGTCGTAGAGGGAGATGCTTGCATATTCATGCGCCACCAACCGCCGTAATGACGCCGAGACCACGTTTAACAATTCGTGCAGATCCAGCACCGACACGACCGCATTATTCACTTCCAGCAGCAGGCTCAACCGGTCGCGCTCTTCCTTGAGTTGTTGCTGCACCGATTGCGCTTGCTCAAAGTTGAGCGCATTGTCCAATGCCGCCGCCACCTGTCGCGCCACCTGTTGCAGGAAGATCACATCGATCTCCGAGTAGGCCGCTTCCAGCCGGCTGCCGAACGCAAGGGCGCCCAGTTTCCTCAGGGCGGTCGTCGCGGGTACCACACAGAGCGATCGGATTCCACGATCGCCAAGCCATCCAGCCGCATCCGGAAATCGCGTGTCCTTCCCGAGATCGGCGGCTACCCAGGGCTGTTGTGTTTCCCGCACCCAACCACCCGGCGTCTCCATAGGACATTCCCCGGGAGCACACGTATAACCAGGATCGGGGGTTTCCAGCACATGGGATTTCATCATCTTGCTTTCCGGTTCGTATAGAATCAGATTAGCAAAATCGAACTGCACGACGCGGTGGAGACGTGGCGCAAGATCATGAAACAGTTGGTGCAGGTCTCGCTGCGACGCAATCGCCTCGGAAATCTCGAGTAGAGCCTGGTATCGGCTGTGCAATAGGTCCATCTTTTGCCGCTCGATGATTGGGTCGTTCACGGCTCCAGGATATACACCCATTCGCACACGTTCAAGACGGGCAACGGTTCCGTCAGGGCCTCGTCAAAGTCGTGTTGAGCAGATGAAAATCCCTCTAAATCTCCCTTTACAAAGGGAGACTTTCTATTCCCCCCTTTTTTCAAAAAGGGGGAAGGGGATTTTTGGACAAACCTGAGTTGTGAATCCAATTCAGAAAGGTGAAACTGACTTTGACGTTGCCCTGACTGTTCCGTTAGTTAATTGACCCATCCCTACATAACGACCAAGAATTGGTAGGACACTAAGATCGACTAGCAGCGCCCGGGAATGAGTAAACTGAAGGCGCGAGGAATCGAGAAGCTCGCTCAATTCTTGACGGTAGAAGACTGCCATGCAAGAAATCGCAAAGAAGGGGACTCACGTACGCCCACCCTTGAGGCAACGGCGAGACCTGTTGCTAACGCTTAGCTTACTTCATCTTGAACGACGGCGGCACAACTTCATCGATGCTCTTCCCCGTCCAGTGCCACTTCGGCACGCTGTGCCAAATCTGTTCGGCTTTGGCTTGGACCTTTTCCAGGAGATCTTCTTCGTTAAGCCGCAGATACTTGCCGTTGTCCACCAAGGTTTCGCCGTCGACGATTACCGTCCGCACGTCGCGGCTCACAGCCGTTTCCATAACGGATCGGACCGGATCACGGATGGCGCCGAAAGCGATGTCCCTGAGATTGACGATCGTGATGTCGGCCTTGGCGCCCTTTTGCAATCGTCCCAAATCGTCGCGCCCGAGCATTTGTGCGCCGCCCAACGTCACCGCGTTGAACACGTCCCGCGGATGTCCAGCCAGGAAGCTTCGATCAGCCACCCGGGATGCCAGCGCAGCGTAGCGCATATCGGAGAGAATATCTTTCGGGAACGTGTCGGTGCCCACGCCCATGTTGATCCCCGCGTTGAGATAGCGGTCGAAGGATTCCATCACGATGCCGAGTTTCAAATACTTTAGCGGGCTATACGCCACCGACGCGCCGGAGTCGGCGATGATTTTCAAATCATCTCCATAAGGATAGGCGAGCCAGCTATGGCCGCTGATGAAGATGCAGTGGGAGAGCGAAACTTCCGGATCGAGAAAGCCGATCTTGTGCAGCAGCTCGATCGGGGTGCAACGTTCGCGTTGCATCACGGTGTGGAACTCGAACAAGTTGATCGTCGCATGAATCTGGATCCGCACTCCCGCGTCCTTTGCAGCCTCCTTGGACTCTTTGAGAAGTTGCGGTGTGCAGGAATCGACGTGCCCGGGGAACAGCATCGTAATCATGCGGCCACTACAACCGCCGTTGAACTTCTTGGCGAAGTCAACGGCTGTTTTCAGCCCCTTGCTTCCCCTCTCGTCGTCCCAGTCGTATTCCAAACGTCCTTGGCGGTCGTGGAAAAAACTCACGTTCTTATAACTCGGCCCGGCGGCGCAGCGGATGCCGACTTGATCCACCATCTCGACGTACCGCTCCGGCTCTCCACCCGGGCCGCCGATGTCAAAGGTAGTCGTCACGCCGCTCTTCAGGACGTGAATCAATGAAAATCGCTGGCCGACGTCAACGTCTTTGAGGTGAGCCGCGTGAGCCCCTTCCCGCGTCGGGCCGCCATGGGCCAAATAGTTGGAAGCAAAAAAATCGGTCTTCGTCGAATCGTTGAGAATGTAGTCGCTGGCATTGATGCCGGAGTGAAAATGGGTATCGATAAAACCGGGAGACACGAGACATCCCTTGGCATCGATCTTTTTATCCACCGGTTGCGAATATTCCTTACCGACGTATTCAATCCGATTCCCGTCGAAGACGACGACACCGTCCTTGATGATTGCGTGTTCTTTGCCATCGAAGCCGACAACAAACCCGCCTTGTATAAGAGTTTTCATTGCTGCGCCTTTCAATGTTGAGACTCGAACAGGGCAGGACTAGCAAAAGACCAGGACCAAGACAAGCGCCCGATCGCTGGGAGAGCGGAAGCATAGTTCAAAGTTCAAGGTCTGCAACGATTTGAAGCGGTCACATGGATGGTCATCTGAGCACCCTAGGCCGAGGGTGAAAAGCACAAGGATGTTCAAGACTCGAAGCTTGGCTCACCGCCGCATGGTGATGAGATAAAATGTCATTGCGCGGCAACTAAGTAAGCGCAGGTACAGGAATCCTCAACGGACTGGCCGCGGCAGATCATATCCCCAAAGCTCCTTGAGGAAACCGCTTTTTTCCAGGTTATTGACAAAACTGTTGTCGTAGATTTCGTCCGGCCTTTTTCTTATCTGCGTTCCCGAGACACGCAGCTGCTCCACTGACTCGGCCACCGCGGTAGGAGGCACGATCATTCGACGGTCGATGATTTCTTTGGCGTAGACGTTGTAGGCAGCCCGTAGCGCCTCCTCATCCTTGACCCGCATCGCTCTGGCGATCGCGATTTTCCCCTTGTTGGGGTGCTTTTCCATGAACTGTATTGCCTCCGCGAAGGTCGCTACGACTCTTTGGACGATCTCTGGTCGCTCCCGCAGGATTTTCGAACTGGCATGCAGCGAGCTGTAGATAAAGGGCAAGTCGAGATCCACGAGCCGATAAAGGACATTGAAGCCGTCGTTCCGGGCCCGAACGTCGAGGGGGGGCGTGACGATGACGCCTTGGACCACGTTTGCAACCATCGCCTGATAGCGCTCGGACTGGCTCCCGCCGATGGGTCGGATCGCAACATCAGTTAAGTTCAATTTGCTGACTACTGCACGAGACAGCCGCGCGCTCAAATCTCCCGGCCGGGTAACGCCGAGCGCCTTGCCCTTGAGATCTTCCGGCCGTTTGATTTCCTTCCGCGTCACCAGAACATAGGGAAGCTTGACCAGAGGGGCCGCCACCAATTTGGCATCGGCACCGGAGACAAGGCCGGGAATCGTCGCCTCCGCCGCGCAGTAGAGAAACTGAATCTCATTGGCGGCAAGGGCGGTCAGCGCGGGGCTGCTGCCGCGGATATAAACATGCTCCATTTTGAGTCCGTACTTTTCAAACAGCCCATTGTCGAGAGCAGCGTAAAGATGAGCAAAGCCGCCAGAGACGGCGCAGGTGGCAATTCTAGCAGCAGCCGGTTTGTCGCCGGACTTGCTTAGATAGGGATTGGCTGCCGCTGAAACGACCAAAACCAAGATCCCGAGGAGCGCCGCAAATAGACTTTTTGCGACGTGCACGATGTGGTGTACCCGTGCTAAGACCGCTCTCTTACTTTGGGGAGACCGACTGGTCATAAAGATATCGATCCTCTAGCAGCGCGGAATTTTAGTTTATTTCGGCCCGCTACTCAATGGCGCACCGGTAACACCCTCGAACTGAAAGTGACCCAAAGAATCTAGGTTTTAAGTGCGGACTGGTTAGATGGCGAAACGAAAATGAATGATATCTCCGTCCTGGACAACGTAATCCTTGCCTTCCAGCCTGAGTTTTCCGGCCTCTTTACATTTCGCCTCACTGCCCAGAACAACAAAGTCATCGTAAGCAATCACCTCGGCACGAATAAACCCACGCTCGATGTCGCTATGAATCTTCCCTGCAGCCTTACGCGCCACGGTTCCCTGAGTGATCGTCCAGGCACGGACCTCGTCTTCCCCCGTCGTAAGAAAACTTATCAGATCCAGCAACCGATAGGACGTCCGGATAAATCTCTCCCTCGCCGGCTCCTGGATGCCAATCTCCTTGAGAAAGGCCGCGCGATCGCCCTCGTCGAGTTGGGCGACTTCCATCTCGACCTTTCCCGCCAGAGCCAGTCCGTCCAATCCGCGCCGCTTCAATTCATCTTGGTAAGCCGATGACAGGAGCTGACCGGCCTTATCGTCACCCTGATTGAAAAGAACCAAGACCGGCTTGCGGCTGAGAAACCCGAAGCCGGAAAGAAGATTCTCCTCGTCAACGCTGAACTTCAGATTTCGCAGACTTTCTTCATTCTCCAAAGCTGCCGCGCAACGTTCGAGCAGCGCTTCCTCCTGGGGTCTTGCTTTTTCTTTTTTCAGACGCGTTCGGCGATTCTCTACCACCGTGAGGTCCGCGAGAATCATTTCGATGAGCAAATCATTGAGCTCTCTGATCGGATCGGCACTGGGCTCGAAGTCGCGGAGAACCAAAGCCATGGCATCCACCTCGCGCATCTGAGTCACCAGGTTGTTATTCCCCTTAAGATCCTCCTTATTTTCACTAGCCGGAAAATCAGTAAAGCGGATCTCGGCATAGGTGGTCTTCTTGGGCTTGAAAATCTGCGAAAGCCGGTCAATCCGCACATCGGGAACCTTGATAACGCCGAGATGAACTTCTTCCTTGCCGCCATAGCCGCCGACTTGTGCGTTTAGGCCCGTCAACATGTTGAAGACGGTTGTTTTTCCCGCGCCGCGATGGCCGATCAAACCTACTTTCATTCAGCTAGTTTCTCCCAATAAGTCGACTCACTTACCCTAAGCGGGTTAATTTAGCAGGAATCGCATACCGAAGAAATGGCGAATTCGGGGCAGACTTCGTCCCTGTCCAGCCCTGCTCCTCTGACTAACTCGCCCACCGCTGGCGCGGCTGTTTTCTATCGAGCTCCCTCAGAATCTCTTCCTGCCAACGCTTAAGCCCACGACGCAGGTAGTCCGGGTTGAGACCCAATCCCTCGCAAATGTTATCAAAGGAGAACAGGTAGGATTGGTCATCGTTGAGAATCCACTCTTCAGCTTCACGAAAGAGCATCTGCTTACGTGGGGCGACGGCCGTCACATTATCCTGAAAACACATAACCGCGTCTTCCAGAACCGCGAGCATGAGCACTTGTTCGGGCTGCAAATAGAATCGTCTTCGGTACGTCGAGAGATACTGCGCATTAATCAAGATGTCGGGTTGAAAAACCGCCAGGGCTTTATCTTCCATCGCAAAACTTGCTCGATTCACTCCTTTAACCCAGAGCCTTGAACGATGATTTTCATTCGACGCTGGTGGGTTAATTTGCTTTCTCGAGTTCATTGAAATTCCTCCGCATAGTTTGGCAAAATCGCTTGACATTGTCTTATAGGCGCCTGTTACAGGAGGCCAAGCGTCGGGACTGAGAAGTTCGAAATCGCGAATAACGCGCAGATCCCCTAGAACTCGAAATAGCAGCCGCCGGATTGCAATGGCAGCCTATTATCTCGGCGAAAAAGGGGGAGGTTTACGACTGCATCAGAGGAGTAAAACCAGTTCGAGGATTTGCAGGGAGACTTTCGGCGTGTATAGGCGCGCAACCAGTGGCGCGTGCACCGGCTCGGCGACCTGGGTGTGAGTGACGCGACTTTCTGCAAGATCGGGTTGCCTCGAGTTCAGAATCTCTCCGGTGTCGGTTTCAAATCTGAAACGCAACGGGTATTGGGTGTACTGGGCGTGGCCATGACTGAGGACCCGAGGCAATTCTATCGTGGGGAGCGGCCAGGAATCATGGGCGGCAAAACTGACGGCGAATGCCCCAAGAGTGAAGCAAAACAACATCCCGAATAGAGCCAATGTTTTAAACAGTCTTGCCATGGATTTTCCCGACCGAATTCAAGCTAACAGTCTTTAGACGAAAGTCAACCGTGGTAGAGGGCGCCAACGAAAGCTGTCGGGCGAGCCGGATCCCCGATTCCTGGCGGTTTATCACCAGTTTGCTGATGAATTCCATGTCGCCGCAATCTAAGGCTTGTGAACGCCTGCGCGATAACGGTTGACCCTTCAGGTGAAGATGGGTAGATTAAGGCCCATGCCGTTGGCAACTATCGAAGAATCGATCGAAGAGATCCGCCGTGGCCGGATGGTCGCCCTGATGGACGACAAAGACCGTGAGAACGAGGGCGATCTTTGCATGGCTGCGGAGAAGGTCACTCCCCAAGCTATTAATTTCATGGCTACCCATGGGCGGGGACTGATCTGTTTGCCGTTGACGGAGGAGCGGGTGAGGTATCTGCAGCTCCCGATGATGGTTTCAGAGAACACGTCGCCCTTCGGAACCGCTTTCACCGTCTCCGTCGACTCCGCCGCCGGAATCACGACCGGGATCTCCGCCGCAGACCGTGCAAAGACGATCCTCGATGCCATTGCGGACGATGCCAAACCACACGATCTCGTTACGCCCGGCCATATCTTTCCGCTTCGCGCCAGAAACGGCGGCGTCTTGGTGAGAGCGGGCCAGACCGAAGGTTCTGTAGATTTAGCTCGCCTGGCTGGACTCAAGCCCGCCGGCGTCATTTGTGAGATCATGAAGGACGACGGCACTATGGCGCGCCAGCCGGACATCCTCAAGTTTGCCAAGAAGCACAAGCTCAAAGTCTGCACCGTTGCCGATCTCATCCAACACCGGCTTAACTACGACTCTCTTGTGTATCGGGCCGCGACGGCGCCGCTGCCGACCCGGATAGGGGGACAGTTCCAGGCTATTGTCTACAACACCCACGTGGACGAGAGCGAACATCTCGCGTTGATCAAAGGCGACATTTCCCCCCGGGAAGAAACTTTGGTTCGTGTGCACACCAAATATGTCCCGGGCGATGTCTTTGGTTTTGAGCTCCTGAACACGGGAGCGGTTATCCAGCGCTCGATGGAAATCATTTCCCGGGAAGGCAAGGGCGTTATTCTCTATCTTCAGCCAGCGCACAAGGCGGTGCATCCCTCCATGGTGACTTATCCCAGAGTCGAAAAAAAACAACAAAAGGATATGAACCTTTCGTTTGTTTACCGCGCCGACTTCAAAGAGTACGGCATCGGCGCGCAGATTCTACGCGATTTGGGAGTGCGGAAAATGCGCTTGCTGACCAATAACCGCAAGCACTTGGTGGGGCTTCGTGGCTATGGACTGGAAGTAACTTCTTTAGAACCCATCCCGCGGGACAATCCTCTGCGGGGAATCTCGAAGCAAAAGAAAGTCAAAGCCAAGGGCGCGTAGCCCAGGGCTGGCTTATGGCGTGTGGCTTAGTGCGTATGGTTCGTATGATTCAACTATATACCATAGGCTATCAGCTATATCCGAACTACGCGCGACTTGCCTCTGAGTCTATTTGAGCAGCCTGCAATCAGAGTTTTTCAGCAACCGGCTAGACTAGTCAGCCTTCAATGGGTTTAGATACCGGGGAAGATCCGGCCGGATTCGTCTAAGCGCCTCGCCGATATTCGAAAAAACCCTTTCCTCCACCAAATGTCCGCTGACCCAGTAGTCCAGGGCCGGAGCGTCGGTGAAATTGATATCGACGTAACGTTCGCCCGGCGGTTCGGCCGTGATAACAATTCTTACCGAATAGCCTGCATCGACGATCAGTCCGCGGGCGCCGGGAGGAAGCGGTAGACCGCTTTTTACTTTGGCCAGCTTTTCTGCCGGGTAGGTGCCCACTTCGAGGGAAAAGTATCCCCATTCCCCGGTCGCAACGGAGAGTTCCTTAAGCATTCGCGAATTGATATCAACGAGATTTTTAGCCGCCTGATCTTGATTGTATCCCTTGAGCAGCTCGTAGGCCCACTTCTCGATGATGCTCTTGATCGGCGCCGCCGCCGGTTTCTCGCGTTCCTTGACCGGCCCGCGATCGATCCACCATTTGGTTTCTTCAAAGGGCGCTGTTTTCTCGTCTGCCATAAAGCCTCAGAACCGATTCTCCGCCTGCTTATCGTGTCAAACCTTGAAATCCTCCAGAGTGTTGGGAGCGAAGAGGGATTTCAATTCCGGTAATTTCTTAATCAATCCTTGCTCGCTAGAATATTGAATCAGGGTTTCCAAAACATGGCGGTTAGCCTCCAGCCCGTAGGGCCAAAACTCGTCTCCAAAAAGTTCCTTTTCTTCCTCTACATCTGCAAAGGACCAGGCAAGCATATACTTAAGGGCCGAATACTTATACAGCGACTCTTCGCAAATCCTCTTCGATTCCAGAAAGGCCTTGCACAAGCTTTGGGCCACCCAAGGAAACTTTTCGTACACCTCCTCGCGGAGGACAATCGCGTGCATAATTGGAAATATTTTTGTCCGTCGATAGTAATCCTTCTCCACCTCACGGAAGTTTGGAAACAGTCTCCTGACCTTAGGAGATCGTCGAACAAACGGCGAGGGGATGTGCGCGCAGATTAGGCCATCGAGTTCACCTTTCTCGAGCATGCTTGATAGCGTTCGGTCCGGGCCGATCCATTGAATGTCAACGTCTTTTCCCAGATCGGGCTTGAGTTTTTCTTCACGGCCCGCATCTTCCGCGCCTCCGGTAAACCATTTTACTTTCTCCGGCGAGACCCCATAATCATGCTGCAAAATACCCCGGATCCACACGGCGGCGGTGATCTGGTACTCGGGCACACCCACACGTCGTCCGATTAAATCCTTCGGTCCTTCAATGCCGGAGTCCGTGTTCACAAAGATGAACGAGTGGCGAAAGAATCTAGAGGGAAAGACCGGTATGGCGATCAATCGAGGATAACCTCTATCACGTGCCATCAGATAGGAACTCATGGAACACTCTGCAGCGTCGAACTCCTGATAACGAAGCATGCGCCAAAACGTCTCTTCGACGTGGAGCGGCAAATAAGTCAACTCTACACCCTCCACCGGAACCCTCCCCTCCTGGAGTGCGCGCGTACGATCATACTCCCAACATGACAAAGTCAGCGGAATTTTCCCCATGATGTTCTCCTTCTCGAAGTCGTAACAAGCTAGTCGATCAATTTATTCCGGCCAGAAACTTGGAGGCACCGATAACGAATTGCTCCTTCTCACCCTGCAACACCACCGCAGCTTCTCCGGAGGCCAAGGTGGTCCGGCGCTGAATAGTATAAGGTTTGCCTTGGAATCTAACCTGCTGCCCGGAGTCGAACCGCTCTAGGCTCAGGTGATCCGCTTGCGGATCGATTCTTTCCATAGTCGTTTTGTTTCATACCATATCCTTGCATAAAGCTTAAATCCGGATTGGCGAGTCATCCACCATCCATCGGCTGCATCATTTTTTGCCACCCGCAAGAACCCACGGAATTGACACCACGAAAACCACGGCATAAAGTTCCGATGATCAAGGAGATTTGAAGTGCGAATTGGCGTAATGGGCACAGGCGCAGTGGGCGGTTATTTCGGCGCAAGACTTGCCGCTGCAGCCAATCAAGTTGCGTTTATCGCTCGCGGACCCCACTTGACGGCGATGCGGCAACAGGGACTGATCGTCGAGAGCCCCCAGGGCAACCTCCGTATCGGTGACGCGCTCTTCACCGACGACCCTGCCCAGGTCGGCATCGTCGATCTCGTGTTGTTCTGCGTCAAGTCCTACGACACAGACACCGCCGCCGCAAACCTGGAGCCCCTGATCGACGATCGGACGATAATTTTGTCACTCCAAAACGGCGTCGACAACACTGATAAGATCGCCCGACGATGGGGGCACCGCAGGGCTCTGGCCGGGGTGGTCTATATCGGCTCGCAGCTGCTCCAGCCGGGAAGAATCCAACACTCATCAGGCGGCAGAATCGTGTTTGGTGAGCTCGACGGCCAAGTGAATCAAACCACCCGAGCCGTCGAGCGAACCCTGGCTTCGGCAGAGATTCCCTGCGAGGCGAGCAAGGACATTCGAAGTATCCAGTGGCGCAAGCTGTTATGGAATGCTCCGTTTTGCGCCATTAGCTGCCTGACACGGGCCAATGTGAAAGAAATCGTCGGATCCGATTCGCTCACAAAGCTTGCGCTGGATTGCATGACGGAGGTCCGAGAGGCAGCAAAAACACAAACCATCGACCTCGATCCCGCGTTGTTCGACGAAACGCTTAATTTTTCTAAGGGCCTTGGAGACTTCAAACCCTCGATGCTTCAGGATCTCGAAGCCGGCAAACCGCTTGAGGTTGAAGCCTTCAATGGAATCGTCGTGGAATTACTCCGCCAAGCGGGGAAAGAAGCGCCCACCAACCAGGTTTTCTACGGCGCACTAAAGTATCTGGACAAGAAAATACGAACGGAAAGGTCGCAATAACCATCTTCGGTAGACGGAATGATATGCCATGAAGGCCATCACAAAAATCTTCCGCCGCCTGCGGGTTAAGGTCAGTTCCCTTATCCTTGCCATCCTGGTCTTGGGTTTTGGCATCCTGGTGATCCTAAACATCAGCCGGGAGACTGAGCTTTTGGTTGCTGAGAACCTGACAACAGCCCGTCTCCTGGCTACAACCATCAAAATTAGCGTCGATAACGGAATGTTAGAGGCTCGGCCCGATATTATTAGCGGCCTCGTGCAGAATTTAAAGAGCGAGCTGAAGGATGTGCGCCGCCTCGAGGTCTACCGGCGCAACGGTGTCGAGGCATTTAGCGATCTCGATACCTTAAACGAAGTCAACACTATCATGGGCGTTGGCCCGGACCTCTATGCACGCATCGCCAAGATGCGCCGAAAGCCGGGTCAGAAGATCACCGATCCACTGTTTGTGCGCGCGGTTGAGACGCTGACCCCTCAGGAGACCTATGAGGCAACCGACGATGGCCGCCTGCTAACCCTCTTCCTCCCTCTGGAGAACCGGCAAGAGTGCCAGGACTGCCACGGCGATGACCATAAGGTCCGCGGCATCGTCCGGGTGAGCCTCGGTCTCGAAAAGTTGGACGCGGGCCTTCAAGCCGCGCGCAACCGGCAAATCGTCATCGTGATTCTTACCATCATAGGCGTGACTGCTACCCTGCTGGTGTTCATGGGCCGAGTGGTGCTCCGGCCCATTGCCCACGTGGTAGGCGCAGCGCGGCAAATCGGCAGCGGCAACTTTACAGCGCGCGTCGCTGTAAAGAACCAGGATGAGATCGGCGAGCTGGGCCGGGCCATTAACGACATGGCCGGCCGGCTATCGAGCGCGCACGAAAACCTCGAGGCGCGTAACGCCGAGCTCGCAACCACTCTACAAGAGCTCCAGGAGTCCATGCGCAAGGTACAGCTGCTCGAGCAAGTTAAAGGGGAGCTGGTCAAGTTCGTCCCCGAAGCGGTGACGAAGCTGCTGGAGCAGAACCCCAACGCTCACGAGCTGGAGAAGCGCGAAGCGGACGTTTCCGTTTTGTTTCTCGACGTGGAAGGTTACACCCGCCTGTCGGAGCAGCTGCCGCCGCAGCGGCTCAACCGGATGATCCAGGACTATTTTTCGAGCTTTCTCGAAATCATCCGCGCGCAGCATGGCGACGTTAACGAGACCGCTGGCGACGGCCTGATGGTGATTTTCCAGAGCGAGGCCGGCCCGGCGCGCCACGCGCTCAACGCCGCCACCGCAGCCTTTCAGTTGCTTGCGAAGGTGGCGAGCCTCAATCGCGAGTTCGTCGGCATCTATCCGCCGGTGGCGATCCACGTTGGGATCAACAGCGGCCCGGCGCTCGTCGGCGCCACCAAGCTCGACGTCGCAGGAGGCGGTCGCTGGACTTTCACGGCGTCGGGGTCGACGACGAACCTCGCAGCGCGGATCGCGGGGTTGACCAAAGGCGGCGAGGTCATGGTGGGGCCGGAGACCGCGGAGCGGATCAAAGAACACTATGTGCTGCAGGGTACCGGCGAGCACCAGTTGAAGAACGTCTCTCAACCCGTGCGAGTTTTTTGTCTCGTGCCGCCGGGCGTGTATGAAAAAATCTACTAGTGTTGAAAAATCCTATTAATCACGTCAAGCTAGTCGATGAAGCTGATGATCCGTATTCCCCTTGGCATTTTGGACAAGTGAGGGTCTCGAAGCTGAACTCGTGGACGAAACACTGAATTTCTCTAAAACGCTGGGCGACTTCAAACCCTCGATGCGGCAAGACTTGCAAGGGCGCAAGCCGCTTGAATGCGAAGCGTTCAATGGAATCGTGGTCAAGCTCTTGCGGCAAGGCGGCAAGGATGCGCCGGTGAACCAGGTTTTTTACGGGGCGCTCGAGTACCTGGACAAAACAATTCCCCATGAGGCGGCGGCTTGAGTGATGGGAATCGGTTCCTGGTTCGCGGTACTGAGAAGCGGTCTATTTTTGTTTTGTGCTCTGGTCGGGTCTAACATCGTTGCCCATGCCCAAGCGGACGATCTCGTCGCCAAAGGGCAATACATCTTCGCGCTCGCCGGCGGCTGTGCCTGCCATACGGATCCGAAAGGCACGCCCCATGCGGGGGCCCGGGCCTTTCCTATTCCTTTCGGCACCGTTTACAGTACCAACATCACTCAGGATAAAGAAACCGGACTAGGCGCCTGGACGGACCGACAGATTCACGATGCCATGGTCAACGGCGTTAGCCGGGACGGCAGCAAAATTTTGCCCGTGATGCCCTTTGAGGCATATTCGGGCATGGCGCAAGAGGATCTCAAAGCTCTAATCGCCTACTTGAGAACGCTAAAGCCGGTCAAGAAAGCAACGCCGCCGCTGAAAACCTGGGTGCCATTTGTCCGTAGGCTCGTAACTCCCGTTTACCTAAGGATTTTCGGTCGGTTCTCCAGCGCTCCGCCGCTGGCACCGAAAAGCGGTATCGAACGGGGGCGTTATTTGGCGGACCAAGTTTCGCTTTGCGGCGATTGTCACACGCCGAGAAATTCGATCGGCGTGCCTAACCGGTCGCTATATCTCGCCGGCGCCGGCAAAAAAATCGGGCTGCTGGGCAACGCCGTGCCGAACATCACGCCCGACAAAGAGACCGGGATCAGGGACTGGAAACGCGAGGACATCGTGGAGTTACTGATTTCCGGTACCAAGCCCGACCTCGAAAACGCCCAGGGTCTGATGGCTGAAGTCATTCAGGGCACGCAGTATGGTTATAAGGACATGAAAAAGGAAGACGCCCTCGCCATCGCGGATTATTTGAAATCGATCCCACCGATCAAGAACAAAATAGAATAGCGGCCAACTACTGAGTCGGTCGTCGCAGCACGGCCATGGCCTCTGTGACTTCTCGGGCCTTGGCTTCAATCAAGTCCAAAAGTTCATCGGGAGTGCGCGTATCCTCTCTGTTCTTTGCGTTGGGGTTAACCGCTTCTAGGTCAAAATTCTTTGTCTCGATTTCCTGACGAGTCGCTGTCCAGCTGCGCGCGCTTTCTTCACGATTCGGCAGCAAGCGGGAAGTCGATGCGTGTGCGCTCGATGCCTGAAAATCCAGCCGCGCGTGTGGATCGCTGGATCGATGAGCTTTGCCCGGGTGTTTGATTCGCCTAGTGCATCCTTGGGGCGGATTGTAAGCGATGGGATGCTGGCGAGGCAAGCCCGGCAGAGGAAGAAGGAAAACCCGACCCTAGGCACGCGGAACTTGTTTCAGGACCTCAGCCAAAATCTGATCGGTGTTGACGTTTTCCGCTTCCGCTTGGAAATTGAGAATGATGCGGTGGCGCAAAGCAGGATAAATCACTCTCGCCACGTCCTCGTAGCTGACATGGATTCTACCATCGGCCAGCGCATTGCCCTTGGCACCCAGGATCACAGCCTGGGCTCCTCGGGGACTGGAACCAAAGCGCAGGTATTGTTTGACCGGAGAGGCGGAACCGTTCCCGTTGTTTAGATTGGGTTGGGTGGCGTGAACCATGCGAACTACATAGTCCTCGATAGGTGGAGCAATCAACACCTGGCGCAGCAGCTGCTGCATTTCGTGGACCAGCTTCCCTCCGTCGTCCGGAAGCACTGTGCCCATATCACCGGTCTGTGTTCCAGTGGTCCGCTTGAGGATTTCTCTCAGTTCCGCCGGCGACGGCGGGGTAACCATGAGTTTAAAGAAAAAACGATCGAGCTGCGCCTCGGGAAGCGGATACGTTCCCTCAAGCTCGATGGGATTTTGCGTGGCCAGAACGATAAACGGCGATTCCAACGTATGCGATTCACCAAAAACTGTCACTTGCTTCTCTTCCATCGCTTCCAGAACCGCGGACTGGGTCTTCGGGGTCGCGCGGTTAATCTCGTCCGCGAGAACCACATGGGCGAATATCGGGCCTCTTTTGAATTGAAACTCACGGCGGCCATTGGCTTCGGTCAAGACCTCTGTGCCGACGATGTCGGAGGGCATTAAATCCGGCGTGAATTGAATGCGCTTAAACGAAACTCCCAGAGCGTGACTCAGGGATTTCACGAGTAGTGTTTTGCCCAAACCCGGCACGCCCTCCAGTAGGACATGTCCACCGGCAAAAAAAGCAATCAATACCTGCCTGATGACATCGTCGTGGCCAACGATAACTTTTCGTACTTCCGCTTCCAACCGTTTGAAGACTTCCTGAAAACCTTCGGGCTCCATCACACTCCTTTTCGGGTTCAACGAATGATGCCGCGGTACTCCAAGGGCAATTGCTGTTTCTCCGCCGGGGCGTCTGGGACGTGAGCGGGCAATGGCATATTGCTTAGCGGTCCCTTCGGATAGGCCTTGGCTTCTTTGGACTGCTTGGCTACGGTCCCTTCACCCTTCGAATCCGCGGCCAATTCCTCCGGCAACTGCACGGTTACATAGCGGGCACCTTTGACCCCATCTTTACCCTGTTCCCCCGGTTTATGAAAACGCTCAGCCGGCGGCGCGTTTTGGGGAATCTCCTCGGACCGACTCCTGCCGAGTTTTTCCTGCGAGCCGCCTGGCGTTTTCCCCGTCAGCTCTTTACCGGTGTCTTGATCTGACTTGTTGCTGGAATTCGGTTGATTATCTTTGCCGTCACGTTGGCTTGGCTGGTTATTTTCTTTGCCTGGCACCTTCGGATCGCCCTGGGCACCTTGCCCCTGTTGCTTATCTGTACTTCGTTGAGTGTTCAGCTCGGCTTTGCCATCGCCGCCGCCACTCTGACTTTGTTTCCCTCCGCCTTTCCCTTCCTGAGCGGGATTGGTTTGCGCGCCTCCGTCGCCTTTTTCCACGTCTTTTTGTTGACTACGAGCGGACCGCTGTTCCAGACCCTGAAGCGTGCTCGAAGCTTCACCGAGAAGAGCGCGGCTTTCTTTCTCTTCTTCTTTCTTTTGTTGCTTCTCTACCTGTTCCAGGGTTTGGTGAATCAGCGTCTGCTTCTCCTTCTCCGCTACGTTCGGGTGCTCGAGTTTCATTGCAAGGGTTCGCAGATCATGGGCCAATGCCGACAGAGGCGGCCTCTGAGCCATTCTTTGCGCCAATTCAAGAAGCTTCTGGTCGGGTGAGACCTGGCGATTGCTTGCCACCATCAGAAAGAACTGGAACAATGCGGCGGCGATAAGCGAACCCAACAACGACCAGTAAAAGGACTGTTTGATGCGATAGGGAAACTCACGGCGAAAATCGATGCGCTGCAGCAACGCCGCAGCCTCGCCCCGTAGACGACCGACAAACGCGGCAGGCCAGAGGGACACGTCGATGGTTGCCAGCGTGAGAAACCGGTCCTTCGCCTTCGTCTTTTCGTCCACCAGCCGAGCAACGGAACCTAGCGAAGGGATCAAGGGTCGGGCATGAACCGCCATCGCAAGCACACCAACTCCGACAACCGAGCCGCTGAGCAAAAGCCACGTAATCGGCGCGACCCAGGCTACGCTCTGGAGATAAAGCGCGACATAGAGCGCAACCAGCAGCGGCGGCGAGCAAACCAGCAGGGCATCCCAGAGCGCGTGTTTTCGTAGCTGCCCGACCAACCGACCGACCCGCTCTTCCGGGCCCTCTCGGCCTTGTGCCTCCGTGGACGTCCTCATGGCAAATAACTATACCATGTTAGGGGGACGCCATAAATCCGTCGCTAGTCCCGCGGCAAGGCGGATTTGCGACGCGCCGCAGTAGTTTCGATGCGCGGCTGATAGGCTTTGACTGCCAGACTGTGCGACTCCAGACTTTCCGAGAAAACGTGGGTGCCGTCGTTCCTCGAGACAAAATAAAGAAACGGCACGGCGGCTGGAGCCAGTGCGGCTCGCAAAGATGAGAGGCCTGGGTTACAAATCGGCCCGGGAGGAAGGGCGGGAATACGATAGGTGTTGTAGGGACTCGATGCGTGCAAATCTTTGCGGGTTAAATTACCGTTGAACTCCTTAAGACCGTAGATAACCGTCGGATCGCTTTGCAGCGGCATTCTCAGCTTGAGCCGGTTGTAAAATACCGCCGACACCAACGGCCGCTCTGCTTCGACACCGGTTTCTTTCTCAATAATGGAAGCCAGGGTCACGATCTCGTGGGGCGTCAAGTTTTCTTTTCGCTGTCCCGCCAGGGGTTCAAAGCTTTTACGAAACTGCTCCGCCATCTTCAAGATGATTTCACGGGGCGGCGTGTCCGGAATAAAATTATACGTGTTAGGAAAAAGATAACCCTCAATGCCTGTGCCGGTCAAGCCAAGAGACGCGAGCAGCTCAGGATCCTGAGCTGCTGCAAAGAACTGTTGCTGTTGAACAATGCCCATCTTGGCCAATAGATCTCCGACTTCTTTGACCGTCAGCCCTTCGGGAATCGTGACACGCTGGAAGATCCCCTGTCCCAATACCATTCGGTTGAGAACCTCTGACGGAGACAACGGGAGCTCAAAGCGATAAAGCCCCCGATGGATTTTCTTTTCTAATCCAGAATAGCGCGCCCATAACGAGAAGAGTCGTTCATTGGTCACCACCTTGTGTTCCCGCAATTTACGAACCACCGCAGAAAAGGGTTCTCCCTGTTCCACCCGGATTTCGACGGTACCGGACTGCGGGGAAGCCGCCAAAAACATGTACGCGAAAACAACACCGGCAAACAGTAACGCCGAAACGGATACGAGGCAAAGGGTAACGCAGAAGGACTTCATGCCTGAAAAGGTGATTCTGAACCAGCGGACAAGGACCGGAGGTGAAGCAAGCCGACTAATTTTCCGTCAGATTGACTTTCATCCAGCCTTCGATTTGACGCAAAAACCCGGCGAAGGGATCCTCACCGGGCTCAGCGGCAAAATAGGCTTTGCGGGTATAGTCCAGGGCACCGGAATAGTATTCAAACTTCTTCGAAAGCTCTTGAAAAAGAATAAAGCCGGTGCGGTAAAGGGAAAGGTCAAGCTCAGAGACCGTCCAGTACGAACGGCTTCCCTCTTCAATGTAGTAATCAAGAAATCCTCTCCCTTCTACATAGCTGCGGAAAATACCGCTCATAAATAGCGCATAGTCGCCGAGGTATTTGCGCATAGAGCGTTCCCTGAGCAGTTGAGTTCCATCGATAGGGGTCGATAGTTGATCGGAGAGAATCTCAACCACGCTCTCCATGCGCTTGCCGGTTCGCGAGCGGATTCGATAGAGGTTCTCGCTCTTGGCGAAATCGGTTAGCACGTCCGCTACATAGCCGGTAACGGTTGAGTCGTTTATGCCCAGCTGCCAGAAGCTTTGACGAATGACGTCACGAAAGAAGCTTTGGAGCTTTTTGCTGTCCAATACGCCTTTTTCTATCATGAGATTTATAATAACAAAATTGCGCTTTTTTGGGAAGTTTCGATCTATGATTAGCTCACGCTTCCAACCGTCAGCCCGACCTTATCTCTAGCCATTTCTCCCGCGAACGATATAATGATGGCGTTTTCAAGTCTGCTCCCCTCGCCCATAGGAGGAAACCATGGCAAGAGACCTCAAAGAGGATTTTTTTCGCCTTGACGGCGCATGGGCGTCGTTCGAGCTCATGTCGATCCGTCAACGGCAGGATTACTTAAGGCCCTTTCGCGTGCTCCGCTGTAAGATTGACGATCAGGTTGACTTCCAGGCCCCGGAACCGATACGTAGCGCCACCGAAGCTACGGTTCTGATCGAGATCTTCGGGGAGAATGAGCTCGTCGCCGCCAATGGTCTGGGTCCGGTGCAGGCCGTCGACAATGCGATGAGAAAAGTCCTGGAAAAACATTACCCGCAGCTTTCGGAAGTCCGGTTAGAGGAGTTCGACGTTCGATTGCTCCACCATGGCGGCGAAGCTCGGGATGACGAGGACAAAGGCGCCGGTGCCTTGGTGAGAGTTTTGGCAATTTTTTCAGACGGCACCGAGCGGTGGGGCACCGTGGGTGTGGCTGCGGATATTCTTCAGGCCAGCGTCGAATGCATCATTGACGGGCTCGAATGGAAACTGCGCGGAGAACAGAAACACTAGCAGGCTGCTGAAAAAGCCTCATATGCTTCGTTGCGCTCAATCGCCTCGCTACAACGTACAACCTGCGTACGCCTCCGCTCGTCGATTTGTCGCGCGCCTTGCCTCTGCGTCTTTTTAAGCAGCCTGCAAACAGAGTTTTTCACAA
>DAIRFP010000003.1:0-28170 GCA_036794995.1 Thermodesulfobacteriota bacterium
CGCCGCTGCATTTCCTATTTGACGATTGAGCTCAAAGGCTTTATTCCGCGCCATCTCCGTCCGCTAGTCGGCAATCATATCTTTGGCTGTGACATCTGCCAGGAGATATGCCCCTACAACGTGAAGGCGCGGTCGACAACGGAAAGCGCCTATGCCCCGAGACAAGGACTTTATGCGCCGGGGCTGATTGCCCTACTGTCGCTTGATGAGGAGGAGTTTCGGCGTAGGTTCAAGGGCAGTCCCGTCCTGCGCGCCAAGCGCAAGGGGTTCTTGCGCAACGTCGCGGTGGCTCTCGGCAACACCCAAAACGTTGAGGCTCTGCCGGCCTTGATCCTGGCCCTAGACGATCAAGAAGCGCTGGTGCGGGGCCATGTAGCTTGGGCCATAGGTCGAATCGGAACGTCCGATGCAATTAAGGCATTAGAAAGGCGGCGTTCTATCGAAAATGATGCCACGGTCAGAGCGGAAATCGAAGCCGCGATTGAAGAAGCAAGCAGTCTCGCTCTCGAGGAACCAAAGACATAGTGCAGGGCATGGAATAGACCGCGCGGGGATGATTCTCCGGGTTACGCCTCCCTCGACCGCTTGGCGAAGCCCAAAGGAGCCAGGAGATGTGCCAACTCGCCTGGGATTCTCACGACTCGCCCGCCGGGCTCGACACAAGCATGTTTAGTGGATCCCGTGGCGAGGGTTGAACCGTCGCCTTCTCTAAAGATTCTATAGTCGAAATTTAGCGTTGCCCGCCCAACTGAAGTTATTTGGGTTTCGATCGCTATTGAATCGTCATAGTGAGCCGATTTGAAGTAACGACAGCAAACCTCCGTAACTGGAAAATGAAGTCCGCGCGCTTCGATTGTCTTATAGGGAAGCCCAACTTGCCGCAAAAATTCTGATCTGCCTTTTTCAAACCAGCGGAGATAATTGGCATAGTAAACCACACCCATCTGGTCGGTGTCTCCATAGATGACCCGGTAGGGAGTAATATTCTTGATGGGTGTGTGCAGTGGCGTCATCGCATAACAGTCCTAGTTCTTTTTTGGCAGATTCTCAATGCTGCAGAACGACGACCAGCGCCTTGACAAGATAAAGTGATGTATGGTTTAAGATTGCAAATTTGACTTACGAATCCTCGACCTAGCGGTCCGAATCGAACGCCATTTTTCCAAGCAAAGAAGGAGGACAAAGGATGAAGGGGTCAGCAAACACCATGATCGGGTCCATCGCCGCGGTGCTACTATCGGCTTGGGCGATGGCTTGCACGTCAGTCCAGGAACAACCGAAGCCCGCGGCGCCTGCGGTGGCGCAACCAACGGCGCCAGCCAAGCCGGCGACGGCCAAAGCGCCGGATTCCAGCAAAGCGGAGACAAAAGCGGCCAAAACAAAAGCCGTGGAGGTGGAGGGTGTGATCAGCAGCGTCGGCCAACGGACGATTACTTTTCAACTTGAACGAAAGGGAAAAGTTAGGGAAGAGGTTGTGGGAGTTGACGACAAAACCAATATCGAAAAGGATGGCAGCAAAGTTAAGCTAGGGCAGCTGCAGGAGACGGACAAAGCGCTAATAAACTACGAACCCGATGCATATACGCCAGCCAATTCGGTAAAAGTAATCGGCAAGGGCGAAATTAAGAAATTGGGAGGCGACGACTAGGAACGGTAGCGATCCGACCGGTCGCCGGCGATGATCTCTAGATCCAGCGACTGCTCGTCTCTTAAAACTCTCAGGGAGATCCGTTCTCCGGGGTGCTTTCTCCACATCTCCTGGTAAAGCTCCGGTCGCGAGCGGATCTCTTTTTTTTCCACGCCGACGATAATATCGCCTTCTTTCAGGCCGTGTCTTTCCGCCGGTCCGCCGGCCACTAGGCCTCCGACCACCACATGCCCCGCCAGAGGTTGCGGATAGAAGCCCAACCAGGGGCGCCGCGGGCGACTGCGGACTTGTCCGTGCTGTTTCAGCTCTTGGGCGTACTGCAAGTAATAATCAATCGGTATAGCCAGAGAGAATTTGCCGATCTCAGTGAGATTCAACGACACCACGCCAATTATTTCACCTCTAAAGTTAGCAAGTGTGCCACCGCCAAAGCCTGGATTCGGTGCGGTCAAGCGAATGGTCCTTTCGAGCATGTATTCCCAATGGCCGTCGTAGCAGTCCATCGAGCTTACACAGCCGCCGCTCACACGCCGGCCGGCCTGACCACTACTAGCGATGATCACTGCGGGCTGACCCAATAGGACTGAGTTTAAAGACGCCGGTCTGAGAAAAGGCAGTCCTCGGGCGGGGATTTTGACCAGCGCCAGCCCGGTTTCTTGGTCCTGAGCAGTCAACGCCCCGGGGTACTGCTCGCCATCCGGCAGTGTTACCGTGATGGCCGCTGCGCCCACGGTGACATAATGGACAGTCAGGATATAGCCATCCGGATCCACGATGGTCCCTGAGCCGCCGCGCTCCGTACCGAGATTGCGGGTCGAAGGATGATTGTCCGGCACGGTAACTTGAATGTCTGCCGTCGCAGGTAACATCGAATGGATCAAACCAATATGGCCGTTCAAGGAAGTGCTCCTTCAGGACGATGGTTGCGGGCCCGGTCCAGTTCTTGGAATCTGCCCTGCCAAGTGTCGCGTTCCTCTAGCTCTTTGTAGATCGCGTTGTGGACACCCATCTTGTTGATCGACCATTCCGGAGCTATGGTAATCGCTCGGTATGTTTCGCCGGTCAGACGATGCACCACCATCTCCGATTTTAAACGTTCGAGAAAATCAATCACCAGTGTAACATATTCCGATTGGCTGATAAGCGTGAAGCGACCTTCCCGGTACAATTTTTCCAGAACAGTATTCTTGATGACATGGAGATTATGCAGTTTGATGCCGTCGATCTCCAGCCGATTCATCAAAGACGGTGTTTCCAGGATTTCGGCACGGCTCTCTCCCGGGAAACCCAGGATCAAATGGACGCAGAGCCGCAATCCACGTCTTTTACAACGCGCCACCGTTTCAATGAATTCTTTGAGGCCATGGCCGCGGTTCACCCATTGAAGAGTCCGGTCCTGCATGGACTCAAGACCGAGCTCCAACCAGAGGTAAGTATGATGGGAGAGATCCGTCAGGAGATCCAAGGTCGCTTCCGGCAGACAATCCGGGCGGGTAGCTATGGCAAGGCCAACGACTCCCGGAAAATCCAGCGCCTCGCGGTAAACCCTGGCGAGTTTGGATACCGAATCGTAAGTGTTGGTGTAACTTTGAAAATAGGCGATGAATTTTTGCGCTCGATGCCGCCGCTGGATTGCCTCCGCGCCGCTTTGGAGCTGTTCCGTCACTGATGTGCGGGGCTGATAGTTCTCCGGGGTATGACTGGAATTATTGCAGTAGATACATCCGCCGACGGCTACCGTCCCATCCCGGTTCGGGCAGGTAAAATCCAGCCTCAAGCCGATCTTGTAAACGCGTGTATCGAAGGTGTCTTTCAGCAAGCGATTGAAGGAATTGTAGCGCTTGCCGTGCCATGATCGGCTGAGTGTGGCGGGAAAATTCATGACGTGGCCCAAAATTGGTTAACAAAAAGCTGGCCAATACTCAAGGGAATTGGCTCCCGTGCGGCGCCCTGGGTGAAAGTCTACCGGTTAATGCGGTGCCGCCCATTGACAACCGTCGCCGATGTTGGGAGCTTGGAAGTGGTTAATAAATCACGGGCTTTTTCGAGTTGGTTCGCCGACTTTAGCTTGACAATACAAGCCAATTGACTATATTCATATTCTACCGAATAGGCTTGCTTGTCCGCCGATGAAAATTCCCGTCGACGAGATTACCGAATCCGCGCATGAGATTACGTTTGCTGAACGGCTCGACGAGCTAAATGAGCTCTACAAAAAGGGCGAATTCCGCGATTTTGGATTTCCTCCGTTTTTGGAGGTTGCGTTAGCGTACTATCGATCCGGCCAAGAGATCTTCTTCAAGGGTATATTAAGCGGGACCCTGGAAGCTTTTTGTAGCCGCTGTTTGAGTAGCTATTCTTTTCTGCTTGATAAGGACTTCGATTTTGTCCTGGTGCCAGATCCGAACAAAGCAGCTCGCAAGACGGAAGAATTGAAGAGGGAAGACCTAGGATTAAGCTATTATTCTACGGAGGAAATCAACCTCACGCCTCTGATAAGGGAACAAGTTATGTTGGCGCTGCCGACACGGCCGCTGTGTCGCGAAAGCTGTCGCGGGCTGTGCGGTGGTTGCGGCGTCAATCTTAATCACGAGACTTGCAATTGTGTTGCCTCCACCGCCGACCCGCGAATGGCGATTTTTAGAACCCTCAAGGTCGGTCGTTAAATCACGTCGATATCCGATAAAATTTTAACTGTCGCTGAGCGACAGGGAAAGATTGGACTAAGAAAATGCCCGTACCGAAGCGAAGAACGTCAAAACGAGTGAAGAACCAAAGGCGATCCCACGATGCGCTCACGGCCCCCCAGTGGAGTTCTTGTCCCAAATGCGGCGAAGCGGTCCTACCGCACCGCGCTTGTCCCGGCTGCGGGTTCTACCGAGGGCGAATCGTGATCAAAACCGCCGAAAGTTAGCCTGTCTTACTACCTGGTATGCTAAAAGTCGCCGTTGACGCCATGGGGGGAGACCATGCTCCCGAGGCTGTGGTCGAGGGAGCCTTATGGGCTGCTCAAGAATTTGGCATAGATCTCCTCTTAGTCGGTGACAGAGATATCGTGGAGCGCGAATTGGCGCGTCATCCGAAACGGTCGTCCTCGATACAAGTTGTCCATGCGGCTCAAACCATCGCCATGGACGAAGCCCCGAGCACCGCGCTGAAAAAAAAAGACTCGTCGATGAAGATCGCTTTTGAGGCAATGAAGCGGGGCGAGGCTCAGGCCGTTGTCAGTGCCGGTAATTCCGGCGCGATGATGGCGACCGGAATGTTTGTCATGGGCAGGTTGCCGCTGGTGGCTCGACCAGCGATCTTGATTGTGGTGCCGAGTCTATCAAGGGGGACGGTTATTATCGACGCCGGAGCCAATGTCGACTGCAAACCGCACCATTTAGTACAGTTTGCATTCATGGGGGGGGTCTATGCCGAGAAAGTACAAGGGCTGCACCGTCCCCGCATCGGGATCCTTAGCAACGGAGAGGAAGAGGGCAAAGGCAACGATCTCACCAGGGCGGCAAGCGAAGTGCTGTCGACGACCTCTCTCAATTATATTGGTTATGTAGAAGGACGCGATGTTTTCAATGGCAAGGTCGATGTAATCGTTTGCGATGGGTTCACGGGAAACATAGCCCTCAAGACTATGGAAGGAGTAGCGAGCTTTGCGGCGGAGGTGCTGAAAGGGGCCTTTCAGAAAAATCTGTCCACGAGGTTGGGTTATCTGATGAGCCGCAGCTCGCTTCGAGAAGCCTATCGACGCCTCGACTATGCTGAGTATGGGGGCGCTCCCTTGCTGGGACTCGAGGGGGTCGGGATTGTGGCCCATGGCGGGTCTAGCCCCTTGGCTATTAAAAATGCGATCCGCGCCGCCAAGGAAGCGGTTGACCAGGATATTAACGGGCACATCAACCAAGTGCTCGCGGAAATGGCTGGCAGCGGCGAGAAGAAGGATGGTTTGCCAAGAAAAATATGGCAGCGAATCAAGTCGAGAATCGACTCCCTCGGGGAAAAACCGGCTGTCGAAGGCGAAAGAGAGGAACACAAGGGTGAGAGAGAGCGGTAAAGTTGCCTTCGTCTTTCCTGGGCAAGGTTCCCAGTATGTAGGCATGGGGAAGGATCTTTACGAGCAGTTTCCTGTCGCTCGGCGGGTTTTCCGAGAAGCTGATGAGACCCTCGGATGTGCGCTGAGTAGGCTCTGCTTTGCCGGCCCCGATGCCGATCTCAAACTCACTGAAAATACCCAACCGGCGGTACTGACGGTTTCAATTGCGGCTCTGCGTGTTATGGAATTGGAGACCTCCTTGAGGCCCGAATTGGTCGCTGGCCACAGCCTGGGCGAATATAGTGCCCTGGTTTGTGCGGGAGCACTAAACTTCCAAGACGCTGTGCGAGTTGTGCGCGAACGCGGTAAGCTTATGCAGCAGGCAGTACCTGCAGGCGAAGGCAGCATGGCGGTGATCCTCGGATTGGAGATGGAAGCCGTGCGGTCCTTGTGTAAGGAAGCCAGCAACAGTGATATTGTGGCGCCGGCTAATTACAACGGGGGCGGGCAAATTGTCATTGCTGGTTCGAAAGCGGCGGTTGGCCGGGCCATGGCGCTCGCCAAAGAACGTGGCGCCAAAAGAGTCTTGGATTTGCCCGTGAGCGCTCCCTTTCATTGCCAGCTAATGCATCGAGCGGCTGAAGGCCTAAGGCAGGTCTTAGAGGGTATCCCCATCCATCCTTTTTCTATTGGCGTAGTGACTAATGTCGAGGCGGACGTGAACTTGGACGCTGGCCGCGTGAAGTCGCTCTTGGTGGAGCAGGCCGTGCAGCCGGTGCGATGGGAGGAATCGGTTCGCGTGCTCGAAAGATTCGGATGCCTTCGCATATGGGAGATCGGACCGGGTAAGGTGCTCAAGGGTTTGATCAACCGTATCAGTCCAGCATTGCAAGCGGGAAATTTCGAGGCGCCGAACGATCTCGCCAATCTCAGGGTTTCCGCGAGACCGTCGGAATGAGTCTCGAAGGTCAAGTCGGTATCGTAACGGGTGGCAGCCGGGGAATCGGCAGGGCCATTGTTTTAGCGCTGGGGCGGCTGGGTGTTTACGTCATCATCAATTACCGCGGCAATCACGCCGCCGCCGCCGATACTTTAAGGGAATTGGTCAACCAGGGTGGCCAAGGTGAGGTCAGTCCGTTTGATGTTGCCAATGAGGGTGAGATCGAGGAAGCGGTAAAAAAAATCGTTGACCGGCATAAAAAAATTGATATTCTGGTCAACAATGCCGGCTTAACTTCTGACCATCTATTGATTCGAACGAAGCCAGAGGATTGGGATCTGGTGGTCGGAACCAACCTCAAGGGCACAGTTTTTTGCACTAAGGTTGTATCCCGAGTCATGATCCGCCAGCGCTACGGGAGGATCATCAATCTGTCATCGGTGGTGGGGCAGATGGGAAATGCGGGGCAGTCACTTTACGCCGCGACCAAAGCGGGCATTATCGGATTCACCAAGGCGATTGCAAGAGAAATAGCCTCGAGGGGCATCACGGTGAACGCGGTTGCCCCCGGTTTCATCGAAACCGAAATGACGGCGCAACTATCCACCAAGCTGCAAGAGGAGTTCTTGCGTTCCATACCCCTCGGCCGTTTTGGCCGCTGCGACGAGGTCGCCGAGTTGGTTGCTTTTCTTGCCGGAAGTGGGGCTGGATATATTACTGGACAAGTGTTTAATGTTAATGGCGGACTTTACATGTGAGGAAAACGTCGGCAGGAGGTGAGAAGATGGCAGCATCTGTTCAGGCCAGGGTTAAGGAGATCGTATGCGAACAACTCGGGGTGAGTGAGGAGGAAGTAACTCCGGAAGCCTCCTTTATAGAAGATCTGGGCGCGGATTCTCTGGATATAGTGGAATTGGTGATGGCTTTGGAGGAGGAGTACGAAATGGAGATATCCGACGAGGACGCGGAAAAAATCAAAACCGTTCAGGACGTAATCACCTATATCGAGAGCCACCGCTAATTTTCTCCAGGTTGGAGCAAAGATAGTAACTGGCTCGGTGATGTCCCACAGCAATTGCCGCAAATCTAACTGGAGATCGCGGGGGTCGTGATGTCGAGCAAATCGTGCTCCTGCGATTTTCTTTATCACCCAAGTTTCCTCAAGTAAGATCAAGGCGGCTTTAATCTTGCACGGCCCCAAGTATGATAGCGATCGGTAGTGATCACGGTGGAGTGGAACTCAAGGACTATCTGGTAAGCCTGCTGCACGCCAAAGATTTGGATGTAAGCGACTTGGGCACCCAGGGGCGAGAGTCTGTGGACTACCCGGATTTTGGCCGCGAAGTTTCTCTTCGGGTTGCGAAGGGCGAAGCTGAGAGGGGAATACTGATCTGTACGAGCGGCATAGGCATGTCCATTGTCGCCAATAAGTTTCCCGGAGTTCGTGCCGCTTTGGTACATGATCTCGATGGGGCGCGAACCAGCCGCCAACACAATGATGCGAATATCCTGGTTCTCAGCGGGGCAAAGACCCAGAAGCCGGCGGCGCGAGAGATATTGGAAACCTGGCTTGAAACGCCGTTTGCCGGCGGAAGACATCAACGTCGGGTCGAGCAGATCATGCAAATCGAGCGGGCTATGGGCAACCGAATCGATAGCGGTCAGGCCAGGAAATAGCTGGCGAAGGAAGCGTGAGTATGTCCTTTCTGGAGCAAGTTGATCCCGAGGTCTTCTCGGCGATTCAAAAGGAAACCGATAGACTCGAGCGGAACCTCGAGCTCATTGCCTCGGAAAACGTTGTCAGTGAAGCTGTCTTGGAAGCCCAGGGTTGCGTGATGACAAACAAATACGCCGAGGGTTATCCGGGAAAACGGTACTACGGCGGTTGCGAGTTTGTCGACCAGGTGGAGTCGTTGGCGATTGCGCGTGCCAAAGCTTTATTCGGCGCAGATCATGCCAACGTTCAGCCCCATTCCGGTTCGCAGGCGAATATGACCGTCTATCTCGCGACGCTCAAGCCAGGCGATAGTTATCTCGGGATGAATCTCGCCCATGGCGGACACCTTTCCATGGGCAGCCCGGTGAATTTCTCCGGTATGCTTTATCGTGTGATTCCCTATGGTGTTTCGCCGCATGATGAGACGATCGACTATGATGAAGTGGAAAAATTGGCAACAGAACACCGGCCCAAGCTGGTTGTGGCGGGTGCCAGCGCCTACCCTCGTATCATCGACTACGGCAAGTTTCGCAAGATTGCGGATGATGTCGGCGCTTTACTGATGGTGGATATGGCTCATATCGCAGGGTTGGTGGCGGCGGGCTTGCACCCGAGCCCGGTACCTTACGCTGACTTCGTCACCACGACGACCCACAAAACGCTCAGGGGACCCCGTGGGGGGATGATCCTATGCCGGGCCGAGCATGCTAAGGCCATCGACAGCAAGGTTTTTCCCGGTATGCAAGGCGGACCGCTCATGCATGTAATTGCGGCCAAGGCGGTGGCGCTCAAGGAAGCCTTGGATCCTGAATTCAAAAGTTACCAACAGCAGATAGTCAATAATGCCCAGGCGCTGGCGCGTGCTCTTATGCTCAGGCGGTTTCGCTTGACCTCCGGCGGAACCGACAATCACTTGATGCTGTTGGATCTGCGCCAATCGGAGGTGACCGGAAAGGTGGCGCAAGAGACCCTGGATAAGGCGCGCATTACTGTCAACAAAAATGCGGTACCCTTCGATACTCGCTCTCCCTTTGTAACCAGTGGAATTCGCATCGGCACGCCGGCCGTGACTACCCGGGGGATGAAGGAAAAAGAGATGGAACAAATCGGCGACTTCATCTTTCGTGCTCTCAATAACGTCACCGATGAACCGGCTCTCCAGTCGATTGCCCGGGAAGTCGGCGCACTCTGCAAAAAATTTCCGGTCTATCCGCAACGACTCCCTTAGAGTCACTAAAATCATTAATGTTCTCTCTACCAGGTGACCGCCAATAATGCAGCCGCATGCTTAGGTGTTGCGCGTGAAGTGTCCCTTTTGCCACGAGACCGATAACCGGGTCATCGATTCGCGCTTGAGCAAGGACAGTAACATGATCAGGCGCCGGCGGGAGTGCTCCCATTGCAGCCGCCGGTTTACTACTTATGAGCGGGTGGAGGAAATGATGCCGCTCATAGTTAAGAAAGATGGGCGGCGAGAGAGCTACGACCGAATCAAGATCGTCAATGGGCTGAAGCGGGCCTGCGAGAAGCGCCCGGTGAGTATCAATACTATTGAAGCCATTGCCGATCATATCGAAAGAAATCTTCAAGAACGGGGAGAAAAGGAAATTCCCAGCTCGGTAATCGGGGAAAACCTGATGCGGGAGCTTCACGATACGGATGAAGTAGCCTACGTTCGTTTCGCTTCCGTTTACCGCTCGTTCAAGGATATCAATGAGTTCATGGTCGAGTTGGAGGATCTCATAAAGGAACGAAAGGGTTTGCCGGCGACAAATTCGACCCGGCCAAGAAGGGAATAATTACTTTGCCCGATGGGAGCGCCAGCGACTTGGACAGACGTTATATGCGTCTGGCTTGCCGTCTCGCCGTTAAAGCGGCAGGCCGAACGAGCCCGAATCCGATGGTCGGCGCAGTGCTGGTGCGAAGCGGAAAGGTGGTCGGCAGCGGTTTTCATAGAATCGCCGGTGGCGACCACGCTGAGCTCGTCGCTCTCAAAAGCGCAGGGACGAAAGCCAAGGGAGCCACTCTTTACATTAATCTGGAACCCTGCAGTCATTACGGGCGCACCCCGCCTTGTTCGCAGGCACTGATACGGTCTGACATTAGAGAAGTTGTTGCCGGCATGAGGGACCCGAATCCGTTGGTGTCCGGTGAGGGGCTTCGACAGCTAAGGCGGGCGGGGATTGCGGTACGGGTCGGTGTTTTGGAAAAGGAATGCCGGAACCTTAATGAAGCCTTTATAAAATATATCACGCGGCGGCTGCCGTTTGTGACGCTTAAGCTGGCGGCCTCGCTAGACGGAAAAATTGCCTCGGTCACAGGGGACGCGCGCTGGATCAGTAGCGAAGATTCCCGCCGGATAGTGCATCAGCTGCGGAATCAGGTGGATGCTGTGGTTACCGGCGTTGGAACCGTGATCGTTGACGATCCGCAACTCACTTGTAGAATTCCGAATGGCCGCAATCCTCGGCGCGTGATTTTAGATTCCCATTTGCGCATTCCTCTGGATGCAAAGTTATTACGTCAATCTGATCCCGAAAAATGCATCATCGTCACCAGTGATCGGTCGTCGCAGCAGAAAACCCACGCAATCGAGTCCCTGGGATCGCGGGTTTGGCGCGTAAAACTGCGGCACGGAAGAATTCCTTGGCGGGCCACGTTGCGGAGACTCGCTGCGGAGGGCGTGCTTAGCGTGATGATTGAAAGCGGGGCAACCACAGCGGCGTGGGCGTTGCAGGAAAGAGCCGTCGATAAAATCTTGTTTTTTTACGCTCCGAAAATTCTCGGCGGCGACGGCCGGGTCATGATTGATGCTCTGGGAGTCGAACGTGTTAACCACGCCATTGGGCTCCAGGAAATGCGCGTGCGAAAGTCGGGGGCTGACATTGTCGTTTCCGCGTATCTTGGAAACGGTTGAATTCAAAATCATTTGTCAGTGGCAAAAGTACGAACAGCGATGGATTTTTAGGCATATGTTTACGGGTCTAATCGAAGACATTGGCAAGATTGCGTCGTTGCGTGTGAGCAAAAGGTCGGCGCTAATGGCCGTTGAAACCAGACTTCCGGTGCGGTCCATGGAACTGGGTGCCAGCATCGCGGTCAATGGAGCCTGTTTGACCGTGACGAAAAAAGCCCAGAAAACCTTTTCGGTGGACGTATCGCCTGAAACACTGAAGCGCACGAATCTTGCGATCCTCGGAAACGGCAGCGCGGTCAATCTGGAAAGACCGTTGCGATTGCAGGATCGGTTGGGGGGGCATTTGGTTAGCGGCCACATAGATGGGGTCGCGATTGTTGAATCCATAGAGATACAAACCGAGTTTACTTTTTTTACATTTGCTGTCCCGGCGGCCCTGGGAACTTTTCTGGTAGCGAAAGGATCAGTTGCCGTGGACGGCATCAGCTTGACGGTGAACGAATGTAGCCGCCGACGTTTCTCAGTTGCGATTATTCCGTTCACCTTGCAACACACTAATTTGCGCCACCGTAGGCTTGGTGATAAGGTCAATATCGAAACTGATTTGATCGGGAAATACGTGCATCAATTTCTGACACAAGGTAACCGCCGCTGATGTCCGCACTCCAAATGCTTAATTAGATTATGCCTGTTGCAACGATTCAGGAGGGACTACAAGAGTTGCGCGAGGGTCGGGTGGTAATCCTCATAAACGAGGAAGGAGCCGACAGCGACGGTTTTTTTTGCATCCCGGCGGAAAAGGTGACAGCCGAGCTCGTCAATCACATGCTGCACCACGGTCGAGGAATTATTTACGTGACCTTGACCGATGAGAGAATTCGAGAACTAGGTATTCCAATGATTTCGGAGGAAAATAGCAGCTTGGCTGGATTGTTGTGTGGCGCGTCCTTTTCGGTGCGGCTGGAAGGTGTGCATGGCGTGTCTGCGCAAGGTCGAGCGCACACGATTCGAGCGGCCATCGCAGACCAAACCAGGCATGAAGACTTGGTAATCCCCGGTCATGTCCAACCTCTTCAGGCGCGCAGTGGTGGGGTCTTGGCGCGTTCGGGCCGGACCGATGCTTCGGTGGATTTGGCCCGATTGGCCGGATTTAAGCCGGCGGGTGCGATCTGTCAAATTTTAGAAGAGGACGGTACCCTTGCGTTATTTCCCTACTTGGAGCGATTGGCCGAGCGCCAAAACGTTAAAATTGTGTCCGTGGCAGGATTGATCGCGTATCGTTTGCGCAACGAGAGCTTGGTTAAGCGTGTCGCCGAGGAGGTCTTTCCGACCATTCATGGCGGCATGTACCGGGCGGTCGTTTATCGCAATGAAGTTGACGGCTCCGAACATATGGCGCTTGTCAAGGGAGAGTTGAAGAACGTCGCGGGAGTTTTGGTGCGGCTCCATTCTGAGTGCCTTACCGGAGATGTTTTTGGCTCGGAACGCTGCGATTGCGGCGATCAGATAAGGCAGTCTCTAAAGTTAATCGACCAAGAGGGCAAAGGGGTGTTGGTGTATATGCATCAGGAAGGCAGAGGCATTGGCCTCACCAACAAGATCAAGGCTTACGCGCTGCAAGATAAGGGCTTGGACACCGTCGAAGCAAATCTCGAACTGGGATTCAAAGAGGATCTCCGGGACTACGGCATCGGCGCCCAAGTGTTGCGTGATCTCGGCATTCAAAGCATCCGATTGTTGACCAACAATCCGAGAAAGATTGTCGGTCTCGAAGGTTACGGACTGAAAGTTGAAGAACGGGTGCCTTTGGAAATCCCCCCCCGGGATACCAATATTCACTATCTTCGCACCAAACAGAGCAAGCTCGGGCATATTTTTTCAAACCTCGAATCCAAGCCGGCCAAACAGTAGATGGTTCATAGTCGCGCTTATGACAAAGACTATTGAAGGGAAACTTGACGCGCGAGGTATCAAGCTCGGTATCATCGTGAGCCGTTTCAATAATTTCATAACGGAGAAGTTGCTTGAGGGGGCCGTGGACGGGCTGAAGAGCCATGGCGGCACAGAGGACGATATCACGGTTGTCAGGGTTCCTGGAGCATTCGAGATACCTTTAGTGGCGGATAGGATGGCCTCCAGCGGAAACTACGATGCACTGGTTTGCTTAGGCGCGGTGATTCGGGGAGATACACCGCATTTCGAGTATGTGTCGGATGCGGTAACCCGAGGCATCGGCGAAGCCATCGCGAAATATCGAATTCCAATTGGTTTTGGGATACTAACCACCAACAATGTCGAGCAAGCGATGGAGCGCTCCGGTGCCAAGGATGCCAACAAGGGTTACGAGGCGGCATTGACAGTGGTTGAGATGATCAGTGTCATCCGCCGGCTCCCGGCTTAAGCGGTACCGGCGGTGGGCCGACTCCAGGCAGCACTTCGACAATAAAGAGACTTATTGTATCATGGGAACACGACGTAAGGGCAGGGAGCTAGCGCTCCAAGCTCTATATCAGATTGAAATAACCGGTGACTCTTCCGGCGCCGCCGTGGATCTCTTTCTTGGCCATTTCGAAGGAAACGCAGAGGCCAAAGAATTCGCTCGCCGTTTGGTGTCGGGCGTGGTCAGTCAATGCGGTGAGATCGACCGAATTATTCAGCAATGCACCGATCACTGGAAGCTGATGCGCATGGCGAAGGTCGATCTGGTGATTCTGCGCATGGCGGCTTACGAGCTGGTTTTTTGTCCGGATATCCCCTTGAATGTCAGCTTGGACGAGGCCATTGAAATCGGCAAGCGCTTTGGTACGGACGACTCTGCAACCTTTATCAATGGCGTATTAGATCAAGTCGCCCACTCGAGCGGTGCAAAGTTACATAGCCCTTAAATAAAGCATGGAAGAACGGTACCAAGCCAAGGCCATCGAAGAAAAGTGGCAGCGGATTTGGGAGGAAAACCAAACCTTTAAAGCCTTAGAGGATCGGGGAACGCCCAAATACTATGTGCTTGAGATGTTTCCCTATCCCTCTGGGCGCATCCATATGGGCCACGTGCGCAATTATTCCATCGGCGACGTTGTCGCCCGTTACCAACGGATGCGCGGCCATAACGTGCTGCACCCTATGGGCTGGGACGCTTTCGGCTTGCCCGCTGAGAATGCGGCCATTGAACGAGGGGTCCACCCCGGGATTTGGACGCAAGAAAATATTCTTTACATGAAGACCCAGCTCAAACGAATGGGTCTCTCCTACGACTGGCAGCGCGAGATTGCGACTTGCGATCCCGATTACTATCGCTGGAATCAGTGGATTTTTCTAAAGTTTTACCAACGTGGTTTGGCCTACAAGAAAAGCTCGTTAGTCAACTGGTGCCCCTCCTGTGAGACGGTCTTAGCCAATGAGCAAGTGATCGATGGCGTTTGCTGGCGTTGCGATTCCACTGTAACTCAAAAGGAGCTTGACCAGTGGTTTTTTCGTATCACGGATTATGCGGAGCAACTACTGGCTGACTTGGAACGGCTGACCGGCTGGCCCGACAAGGTTGTTACTATGCAGCGGAATTGGATCGGCAAATCCGTCGGCGCCGAGATTCTTTTCCCCCTGATTGGTCGCGAAGGGGCGCTCAGAGTCTTTACGACGCGCCAGGACACTGTCTACGGCGCCACCTTTGTCTCAATTGCTGTGGAGCATCCGTTGGCTTTGGCGCTGAGCCGAGGAACCGGCCAAGAACAGGTGGTCAAGGAATTCGTCGACCGCATCAAGAAGGCGAGCCTGGCCAACCGGGGGGGAGAAGACGCGACAAAAGAAGGCGTCTTTAGCGGTGGGTATTGCAAGAACCCCCTTACGGCGGAGCAGATTCCTATCTATTTAGCCAACTTTGTTTTGATGGAATACGGCACTGGGGCGGTCATGGCGGTACCGGCCCACGATCAACGGGACTTTGAGTTTGCGCTGAAGTATCACCTGCCGATTCGCAGCGTTATCCAGCCGCAAAGCAAGCAGCTCACCCCGGAGAACCTCACGGAAGCCTATGTGGATGATGGGGTGATGGTGAATAGTGGCCCCTTCTCCGGTTTGAGCAACATGGAGGGCAAAGAGAAGATTGCCGTTTATCTGGAAGAGCAAGGATGGGGCAAGAAGTCAGTTCGCTATCGCCTGCGCGATTGGGGGGTTTCACGGCAGCGATATTGGGGAACGCCGATCCCGATTGTCTACTGCGAAAAGTGCGGTACAGTGCCGGTGCCCGAGGATCAGCTTCCGGTGACCCTGCCGACGGACGTGCCCTTCCGTGGCAAAGGCGGATCGCCTTTGCTGGAAAGCAAGACATTTTTTAGCGCGCCCTGTCCCCAATGCGGCGGTGCCGGCCGTCGTGAGACCGACACGATGGACACCTTTGTGGATTCCTCATGGTATTTTCTCCGCTACGCCTCGCCGAGATTCGACTCGGCGCCCTTTGATCACCAGAGCGCGGGTTATTGGATGCCGGTGAATCAATACATCGGCGGGATCGAGCACGCGGTGCTACATCTGCTTTATGCTCGTTTCTTCACCAAGGCGTTGCGCGATATTGGATTGGCGCAGGCGGACGAGCCGTTCGCGAATCTGCTAACGCAGGGCATGGTCTCCAAGGAGACCTACCGCTGCATCGAGCACAATTGGCTCTTCCCGAGTGAGTTAGTCGGCTCGGCGAAGGAGGGATGGAGGTGCCCGCAATGTAACCGGCCCGTGGCAAGGGGACGGGTCGAGAAGATGTCCAAGTCTAAGAAAAATATCGTCGACCCCGAGGAGCTTGTCGACCGTTACGGCGCGGACACGGCGCGTCTCTTCACGCTTTTCGCCGCGCCGCCGGAAAAAGACCTTGAATGGAGCGATCAGGGCGTAGAGGGTGCCTATCGTTTTCTTACACGCCTGTGGCGTTTTGTTGGTGAACACCGAGAGCTAATGAAAGGGGTAACCTCAAATCTCTCGGAAGAAGAGCTGCCTCCGGATCTTCGTGAAGTTCGCCGAGTGATTCACAAGACCATCAAAAAAGTCACCGACGATATCGATACACGGTTTCATTTTAACACAGCCATTGCGGCGATTATGGAGCTTTTCAATAGCCTGAGCGCGGCCGCGCATGATGAAGGACGTTTGAAAGCGGGCTCTTCTCTCCTCAAGGGAGGGCTGGAAGCGATGCTTGTTCTCCTGTCTCCCTTTGTGCCCCACATCGCCAACGAGCTTTGGCAACAGCTAGGACACAGCGACTGCTTGGATCAAGTTTCCTGGCCCAGCTATTCGGAGACCGCTTTAGCCGAAGACAAGCTGCTCATTGTTGTCCAAGTCAATGGGAAAGTGCGCGGTAAAATTACCGTTTCCGCCGATATGAACCAAAGTCGCATTGAGGCGGAGGCATTGCAAGATGAGAAAGTGCGAAACATTGTAGGCGACAAGAAAGTTCAGAAGATCGTCTACGTGCCGCGGCGGCTGGTGAACGTCGTGGTGGAGGGTTAAGAACATGGGACGGGAGTTTCTCTGGTCATTTGAACACTGTGTCCGGAGCTGGGCTTATATAGGTCTGTTCTGCTTGGCGGGTTGCGGCTATCAATTCGCCGGCCAGAGTGACCTTTTTCCCAAGGACGTCCACTCGATATACGTGGAACCGTTTCTGAATCGAACCCGAGATATCGGTGCCGGGAATGAGATAACCTCGGCGCTCCGAAGCGAATTTTATCGCCGGGGCCAACTACAGCTAGTGGACCAGCCGGATCGGGCCGACGCGATTCTGAGCGGGGTTGTGCGCAATTTCGATAGCCTGACGGCGTCGGTCAACGGAAATGACGAGGTGCTCCAGTACGATGCAACCCTGATTGTCGATGCGACATTTCGTCGTCGAGAGCCAAGTGAGATACTTTGGCGGGGGCAGTCTATGCGACTCAACGAGATTTATGCCGGTTCGCGAGCCGCGGTGGTGACCACCTCATCAAAGTTTCAGAACCAAACCCTGAATACCTCGGACGTGCGGCAACTGACGGACATACAACTGACGGAAACAGAAAGCCGCCGTATGCGGGAAGATCTGATCGAACGATTCGCCCGGGAACTCCACCAGAGATTAATGGAGATGTTCTGATTGAACGGGAGCCGCAATGCCCGAGGCGGATATCAAGATGAGGAAGCTGTCGCGGTGTGGTTTGCTGACCGTGACAAGCGCGCTAGCCAGCGCGAGGCGGTGTTCCGTTTGATGATTCCTTTGCTGACAGCTTTTCCCAAAGCGCGATTGACCGCCCTGATTTGAGCCGAAACCAAGTCCGGATTTTGAGCCTCGATTGCCAGCCGTGCCTTTTTGATCAAAGTCCTTAGCTTGGATTTCGATTCCACGTTTCTGGCTCTTCTCTTCAAGCTCTGATTATGCCTTTTAACGACCGATGGATGAACAGCCAACGAATCCTCCGCGTAACTTAATGCCGTTTTATGTAACATCTACCTTGCAAGGAGTCAATGTGAGAAAAAATCAGCCACGATCATGTGACGGAGCATCGCTTCTCATATTTCGGTTTTTAGTCAGCACGAGCCCTGTGTCGCGCGCAGCCCTAGACTAGTGGGTTGGCTTCAGCGCTTGGTGACGACGGGTTCCGTCCCGCTTAGCCTCAATCCTTTAAGGGGGGCCTTTTACGCCCCAATGGACCAAGACTACGAGGCAACCCCGATTCTTCACAAAGTCGATAACATTCTAAATTTCAAGTGCTTTTGTTGGCGTGAAATTAGGCATTCCGCTGCGCTGCGCTATTTTTAGCCTTCTGCTTGGCTACCTAAATTAGTTATCAACAAGTTACTAACAGTTGTTGTGATCTCAGGTTTCGCGCCCCGTTCGCCCGCGCAGTTTTTCTTCTGGCTTTTCTTTCGTTTGCGAATTTTCGTTTCAAAATTGGTTGCGAAAATACGCGCTGCGGCTCGGGTTGATCGACCATCTCTTAGGTCGATAGCGCCAGTGATTGGGCAATTTAAATCATACTCTTCCTGTGAAGTTTCTGGGGGCGACGAAAACTCAGTTGCATTTGTACTTGTGGTCAAGTGTTTAGTTCGGCTTTAGGAGTTTTTGAGAAATTTTTCTATTGCAAGCGGCGATTGGTCTGGTGCGGTTCGTTTGTCAACGGCAAAGAGCCGCAAAGCGACGCAAAACTTGATACACAAAATCCCGCGATGGCCCCACAATCCCCTTGCAAGCGATTGGAAGTTATGCAATAAAAATTGTCTAGCCAAACGGTTTTCGAGATGTGTCGGGAAAGGAGGTGAACTTAGGATGGGAAAGAGAATCGTTCTATTGTCGGGAGCAAGCCTCTTCGCTTTGACTCTAATCTTTGCGGGATGCGGTAAAAAGGAGGAGCCAGCTCCACCTCCTCCGCCGCCAGCGCCAGCCGCCCCAGCGCCAGCGCCAGCAGAACCGGCGGCACCAAGTGGTGAAATGAAGGCCCCGGCTGACCAGCCGGGCGGAGCCCCAATGGAGAAGAAAGACGAGGGAACCAAAACCAAGTAAAGTGATTTAACTTTACTGAGTTTTGCTAACAGCAAAAGGGGAAGGGTAAGTATCCTTCCCCTTTTTTGCAATCTTGTCCGGGGTACGGGGTCTTTGGCGACTGATTCCTACATGACATTTACGGAGCACCTCGAGGAGCTCCGCCGGTGTTTGTTAAAGTCTCTTGCCGCAATAATTTTAACTTCCGGAGTCTGTTACTTTTTTTCGGACTCGATTTTCCGGTTCATCGTGGCCCCGTTGCAGCAGAGCCTTCGCCCGGGGCAGAATCTGATCGGTACTGGAGTTACAGAGGCATTTTTCACTGAGATCAAGGTGGCGTTAGCCGCCGGAGTTTTTTTCTCCTCCCCGGCTATTTTTTACCAGATCTGGCGCTTCCTTAGCCCGGGACTATCGGGGAGTGAGAGAAGGCTGGTTCTGCCGTTTGTTTTGTGCGCCACCGCGTTTTTTGTAGGCGGGGCTTTGTTTTGTTATTTTATAGTTCTCCCCGTTGCATTCGTCTATTTCATCGAGCAATACGGGACGATAGGAGTAACGCCGGCGATACGCATCGGCGAGTATTTCACTTTTTTCTTCCGTATGGTCTTAGCTTTCGGTGTGACCTTTGAGCTGCCGGTTTTTACGTTTTTCCTCGTGCGCCTGGGCCTGTGGAACTATCGGCTGATGCTTAGTACTTTCCGGTATGCCCTGGTCGCGATCTTTATTGTTGCGGCCATCTTGACGCCGACGCCGGATATTATTAATCAGTCTCTGCTGGCGGGTCCGATGCTATTGCTCTACGTGGTGAGCATCGGGGTGGCCTATCTATGGCGAAAGAATTGACGAAGTTCACTTTATTGAAGAAGGGATGATGAATCATCATGATTTTGCTGGTAATCGCGATTAGTTGCTTTTCGCTGTTGTTTGCCGTTTACCTGGCTCGCTGGGTTTGCGCACGGGATGCGGGCACGCCGAAGATGCAGGAGATCTCCAATGCCATCAAAGAGGGTGCCGAAGCGTTTTTATCCCGGCAGAATCGGACGATCACGCTCTTCTCCGCAGGGCTGGCGGTTTTGATCTTTTTGCTCTACGCCTATGTACGGACGCCCAGTCCAGTGGATCCCATGCCTCCGGTACAGATGGCCTTTTGGACGACGCTCTCCTTCGTGTTGGGGGCGCTCTGCTCGGTGATTGCGGGTTACATCGGTATGTGGGTTTCCATCCGGGCGAATATTCGAACAGCCGCGGCGGTTCGATCGAGCTTGAACCAAGGGCTGCAGATCGCGATGCGCGGTGGCGCGGTGTCCGGTCTCTTCGTCGTGGCCATGAGCCTGTTGGGCGTCGGCGGCCTTTATTACTTGCTTGAATCACTGGGTCACGATCCGCAAAAGATTCCTTTCACGATCGTCGGTTACGCTTTCGGCGCCTCTTTTGTCGCTCTTTTCGCCCAGCTGGGTGGCGGCATCTATACCAAAGCGGCAGACGTTGGAGCGGATCTGGTGGGGAAAGTGGAAGCGGGAATTCCCGAGGACGATCCTCGCAATCCGGCGGTGATTGCCGATCTCGTGGGCGACAATGTCGGTGATTGTGCCGGTCGTGGGGCCGACCTTTTCGAATCCACCGCGGCGGAGAATATCGGTGCCATGATTCTCGGAGTCGGGCTGTATCCGTTCTTCGGTTTGAAGGGGATTCTCTTCCCGCTCGTCGCCCGTGCCTTCGGTCTGATCGCTTCTATCGTGGGCGTTATGATCGTAAAATGCGACGAAAATGAAGATCCGATGAAGGCGCTCAATCGGGGCTATTATGTCACCAGCGCCCTGGCCATCATCGGATTTTTCTTTGCCGCACAGTGGATGCTCGCCGTGGATCCAGCAAAGCATCCGGAAGCGTCCTCGGCGTGGTTCTATTTTTTTCTTTGCGGCGTTATCGGCATTGCCATGGCGCAGGCCTTTGTCTATATCACGCAGTATTATACGGAATACAAATATCGTCCGGTCAAGTCGATTGCCGAGGCTTCTCAGACCGGCCCGGCGACTAATATCATCGCTGGCATGGCGGTGGGGTTGGAGTGTGTAGCGATTCCGGTGATCGTGATCTCGGCGGCCATCCTGGCTTCCTTTCATGTGGGCAATCTTAGCGGGGTGCCGCATGCGGGGCTGTTTGGCACTGCGGTCGCGACCATGGGAATGCTCGGAACGGCAGCCTATATTCTCGCCATGGATACCTTTGGACCCATTACGGATAACGCCGGCGGTATCATAGAAATGAGCGGACAGCCGGAAGAAGTACGCCACAAAACCGACCGGCTCGATGCGGTGGGCAACACCACGAAGGCACTTACCAAAGGTTACGCCATCGGTTCAGCCGCCCTCGCTGCCTTCCTGCTTTTCTCGGCCTATCTCGATGAAGTGGCTCACTATGGCAGCAAACTGGAATCCGTTAACATCGCCAAGCCGGAAGTCTTTGTTGGCGGGCTTTTAGGGGCCATGTTGGTGTTTCTCTTTTCGGCCTTGGCGATTCGCGCAGTGGGCAAAGCGGCCTATTACGTGATCAACGAGGTCAGACGGCAGTTCAAAGAAAATCCCAACATATTGAAGGGCACTGCGAAACCCGACTACGGCCGCTGCGTCGACATCGTGACCGTCGGAGCGCTGAAAGAGATGGTGCTTCCGGGTCTAATCGCCGTGACTATGCCGATAGCCGTGGGTATCATCTTCCGTTTCTTCGGTATGGGTGCGGAGGTCGTGGCGGCATTCTTGATGGTGGGAACCATCGCCGGCATATTGATGGCAACGTTCCTGAATAACAGCGGCGGTGCGTGGGATAATGCCAAGAAGTTCATCGAAACTGGGGCCTATGGAGGGAAAGGATCCGAGACGCATAAGGCCGCTGTTGTCGGCGACACGGTCGGGGATCCCTTCAAGGATACCGCTGGTCCCAGCCTACACGTGTTGATCAAGCTGCTCGCCACGATCACGCTGGTTCTTGCGCCTCTCTTCGTTTAGGCTAGATTTCAAACGAGAGCCGTTTGGGGGAGGGGTCTTTCACTGGTAAAAAGGGGGTAATTCTGCATAAACCAAGGATCGATCTTGAGCGGATTGTGTCGATCTCTGGTTGTGTTTAGGATCGATTTGACGCCCGGATGGTGGAATTGGTAGACACACGGGACTTAAAATCCCGAGGAACCGGAAGGCTCCGTGCCGGTTCGAGTCCGGCTCCGGGCACCAGGTTTACCCGACAATCGACTTGTTAACCACGTAAGTCTGGAGAGGGTCAATGCTATTTGTGCTTCGCCCTGCGCGCTGCGACCCGTTCTTTTAAAACCAGGTGGGTTGTGTCATAGAGTTAAAACATGACGGAGCAGCCTAAGGCGACGTTGGCGAGCATCGAGGCTCAGCTGGTCACATGGCTACGCGAGCAATCCGGCTCCGGCAATGCGACTTTGATCGCCGAAATGGTGCGGACGATCGTCAAATTGGCGGGGGATGAAACAAGCCGCGGAGATCTGAAAATTCTCAACCGCACCCTGAAAGAGCTACGCCACGCTTTCAAGGTTTTTGCGCCCTACAAGTCGGTGCGCAAAGTAAGCATTTTCGGCTCCACCCACATACGCGAAACCGACCCGTACTATCATTTGGCGAAGCAACTTGCGCAGCGGCTCGTTCAGGAAAGGTTTATGGTAATCACCGGCGCAGGGCCGGGGATCATGCAGGCTGGCCACGAAGGGGCGGAACGAGAGAACAGCTTCGGAGTCAATATTCGTCTGCCTGCTGTACAGGAGTCGAATCGCTTCATTAAAGACGATCCCAAGCTCATGAGCTTCCACTTTTTCTTCACGAGGAAGCTTATGTTTGTCAAGGAAGCGGATGCCGTGGTTATATTCCCCGGCGGATTCGGCACCCACGACGAACTCGCTGAGGCGTTAACGCTGGCTCAAACCGGCAAGAGTCAAATTGTGCCCATCGTTCTGATGGATCTTCCGGGCGGTGAGTATTGGAAAGAGTGGGAAAGGTTTTTGCGCGAGGCGATGCTGAGCCGCGGCTATATTTCCGGCAAAGAGTTTAGTTTCTTTAAAATTATGGACAACGTTGACGCTGCGATCGGCGAGATCGAGAGCTTTTACCGAAACTTTCATTCCTATCGCTTTGTGAAGCAAGACTTGGTCATCCGTCTCAATCACCCTCCAGCGCCGGATTTGATTGAAACCTTGAATCAAACCTTTGCAGACATCCTGGTAGGCAAGATTAAGCAGACAGAGCCCTTGGCCGAGGAATCCGATGAGCCAGATACATTGCATTTACATCGTCTATCCGTTCCTTTTAATCGGGCGGATTTCCCACGGCTGCGACAGATGATCGATGGCATTAATCGCGAAGACTAGTACACAAGGAGTGATCTATGGGGTTCCAGCGAATTGGTATATTGAGCATCGGTGAAATGGGTTACCACTGGGCTAAGATTTTGACTGCCCGTGGCGTCAGCGTAGGCACCTATGCCAAGGATCGCAGCGAGACGACCCGCAAACGGGCCGAAAGCCTGGGTGTGGAATGCGTGCCGTCGCTGGCGCATCTCGTCAAGGATACGGATTTGATCGTTTCGATTGTCGTTCCGTTTGCGGCAAAGCGGGTGGCTAGCAAACTCGCTAAAGCAGCGGCCAAGTCCGGTCGCAGGGACCTGCTTTATTTGGATGCTAACGCTATTTCTCCCATGGCTGCGGAGGAGATCGGAAAAATTCTGCAACAGGGCGGCGTTAATTTTGTTGACGGATGCATCATCGGCTCCGCATCAAAGATGGATAAGGGCGCGGTGGTCTATGTTTCCGGACCGCAGGCAGCGAGAATGCAGGAACTTGATGCTTATGGCTTTTCAGTGAAAGTCCTCGGGCCGGCGGTGGCTCAAGCCTCGGCGTTCAAAGTGGTCTATGCCGGCTTGACCAAAGGGCTTCAGGGGCTTTTTGTCGAACTATTGATGGGAGCGCGGAAGTTTGGTTTGTTGGACGAAATCCTCCAGCGCTACGAGGAGAGTTTCCCGGGATTGTTGGATAAGGTAACGTCCAGCATTGTGGCCTTGCGCGTACACGCCGCTAGACGGGCTGAAGAAATGGTGGAGTTAAGGCAGACTTTTAATCATCACGGCATGAAAGCTTTTATGGCGCCGGCGGCGCAAAAAGTGCTGCAAGCCATTGCCGACCTCGATGTGGCCAAGGCCTCCGAAACTGGCGCACGCGAGGGGGGTCTTTTGGATACCGTTGAGCTTTTCTTTCAAAGAGGACTGCTTCAGGAGGAAAAGAGTTCAGCTCCCGCGACGCCGATTCAGGCAGCGAGTTAAGCAATTGCGCAGGGCGTGACAGTTTGTGGTCGGTTAGAAAATGGCACTAAAATAAATAAAGGAGGATATCGAAAGTGGCGAAACCAGCTAGCAGAGTAGAAAAAAAACAACCGCAATACGGCTCGGACATCGTGGTCGATTTGATGAAAGCGTTTGACATCGAGTACGCTGCCTTCAACCCGGGGGCGACTTTCCGCGGCATTCACGATTCCATTGTGAACTACGGCGGCAATTACAAACCGGAAGTCATCTTTTGCAACCACGAAGAAATATCCGTGGCTCTGGCCCACGGTTACGCCAAGGCCAAGGGGAAGCCGATGATTGCCATCGTGCACAACATGGTGGGCTTGCAGCACGCGAGCATGGCGATTTTCAATGCCTACATTGATCGGGTTCCAATGTTGGTTCTCGGCGGCACCGGTCCGATGAACACTAAACGGCGCCGCCCGCGTATCGATTGGATCCATACCGCTCTGGTGCAGGGTAACCAAGTACGCGACTACGTGAAATGGGATGACCAGCCTTATTCACTGGCTGACGTACCGGACTCCTTTATTCGCGGTTACCGGATCGCCACAACGGAGCCCACCGCGCCGATCTACATCAATTACGATGCGGACCTCCAGGAAGATGCCCTTACGAGTCTGGTCGATATCCCCGATGTCGGCCGCTATGCGCCGCCGGCAGCGGCCCAGGCTAACCCGGAATCGCTGCGCAAAGCCGCGGAACTTTTGGTTAATGCTCAAGCGCCGATCATTGTTGCGGATACGTTGGGGCGCAACCCCAAATCCGTTCCTGCGTTGATCGAGCTGGCGGAGCTGCTATCGATTCCGGTTGTGGACAAAGGCGCGCGCTTTAATTTTCCCAGCACCCATGATTTGGATGCAACGGACGGTGCGCGCGAATTGCTGCAAAAGGCGGATGTGCTTCTGGCCCTGGACGTTGGCGATCTTTTCGGCTCCTTGACGACGGTGAGCAAACAGACCCGCGCTTGTGAATACGTTACGTTGCCTGGATTGAAGATCATCAGCATTTCCATGAGCGACATGCTGGTACATTCCTGGGCTAACGATTTCCAGGCCTTACAGGCCATCGATTTCCCTATGACCGCCGATACGTCGGTCGCCCTACCCGAACTCACTCGCGTTTGCCGTGCACTCCTCGGCAGCGATGACAAAAAGAAGACCACCATCGAGGCGCGGCGTAAGGAACTTGGTGGCAAGCACACTAGCCGACGGGCGAAATGGCTTGCGGACGCGCGGGCCAAAGCCTCGCAAAAGGAGATTTCCACCGCTTGGCTGGCGCTGGAACTCGGCGAGGTCGTCAAGAACGACGATTGGGTACTGGTCAACGGCAATTCCAATGGTTGGGCGAGACGGTTGTGGGATTTTACCAAGCCAAATCAATATCTTGGGGGGAGTGGCGGGGCAGGCCTGGGCTACGGACCGGGCGCCGTTATCGGTGCCGCATTGGCACTTAAAGGCACGGGCAAATTGGCCGTCAGCATTCAATCGGATGGGGACATGTTGATGACTTCGAGCTCGCTATGGACCGCAGCCAAACATCGCATCCCATTCCTGATGGTCATGCACAACAACCAGTCGTATTACAACTCGGAGGAGCATGGGGTCGAAGTCGCCAAGTTCCGCAATCGGCCGGTAGAAAATGCTGGCATTGGGACCCACGTGGACGACCCGGCGGTGGACTTCGCCAAGATGGCGCAATCCTTTGGTGTCAATGCCGAGGGACCGGTGCGAAATCCGGCGGACCTGCGGCCTGCTCTCGAACGGGGCCTCAAGTTCGTCAAGGAAAAGCAGCTTCCCTACCTGGTGGATGTGATTGCCGAGCCGCGCTAGGCGGGAGGGTGATTGACCGCTGATCCGTACCGAGATTTTCGCCTTGCGGTAGGCTGCCCGGACGAGAAAATTGACCTCGGCCGGGCGGCCTTGGCCATGGCGAATTGCGATTACCCCCATCTTGATGTCGATGCCTATCTCTCGCGCATCGATGAGTTGGCCGCCGCCGCCAACACGTGTTTAGGCACAGAGCCGGGCGTATACCGTTCCGTCGCTGCCGTCAACTACGTGCTTTTTCAGCAGCGAGGTTTTCACGGCAACCGTGAAAACTACTTCGATCCGAGGAATAGCTTTTTGAACGAAGTGCTCGATCGAAAGATCGGCATCCCCATATCTCTTTCAGTCCTTTATATAGAGGTTGCGCAGAGAATCGGGCTACCGCTTCACGGCGTCGGTTTCCCCGGTCACTTCCTGGTCAAGTATCGGGGCGACGATGAAGAAATCGTGATCGACCCGTTCAACCAAGGGGAGATCCGCTCCCGTGAGAGTCTAGAAGCGATGCTCGATAAACTGTACGGGCGCAAGGTTTCCCTTGATCCAGACTTTCTTGAATCCACCGGCAAGAAGCAGATTCTCAAACGGATGCTCAACAATCTTAAAATCATTTACCTCAGAGCGAATGATCTGATGAGGGGATTGTCGGTTGTGGAACGCCTTGTGATCCTGGACCCAATGTCTGTAGAGGACATCCGGGACCGGGGGATTCTCTATTTCAAGCTCGAATGCTTTAAGCCGGCGCTTGACGATCTCGAAAATTATCTTCGCCTCGCTCCGCAGGCCGAGGATGCGGATGCGGTGAGGCATCGGGTTGCGCTCCTGACAAGGCAGGTGGCGCGGCTGCATTAGCAGAGTCGTGGTGAGGGACGGCCTAATCCTTAGAGAATTCCCTATAATCAAAAGCAAAGGACGTCGTCAAGGAGAAATCCTTGACGAACGCGGTGGTTAGTTTCCATGGCTGGATTTGAGCCAGCTTCATTTGCCGTAGGCTCGCAAGAGTTTGAGACCAGATCCGCTGTAATTCCTGACGCGAATAAACGACGCGGTTGTTAATTGCATCAAACTTGACAAAACTAAGCCGGACTTTTGACGGCAACGAGCCCTTTAACCGCGCACAGGCATCATGCCAATCCTGTAGGTAGTCCCCCAGGCGGATGCTCGAGTGAATATTGTACATTTCATCCAGCCACCGTCCCGCCGCCTCACTTTCACGCAAGCGCAACTCTTGAATTCCCTCGCGCAGATTGCCCCACTGCTTCAAGAATCGGTCTAGATCTTTGCGCGTCAGTAGAATCCTCGACGAGAGCTCTTCTAGAGGATCGAGCAGCCCCCGTGCCCTTTCGGGAAGCGATTCCTTTGCATTGGCGTAGACCTTCTGCAGCTCGGCAATTCGTAACGCCTGCCACACTTCGACCTGGAGTTTCTGCAGCTGTTCCATCCAGCGTTCTTCAGTATCGCTTTTTTTCCTGGTTTGCAGCCACACTTCCTCCATTTCCTTCAAGAACTTAGCCCAGGCAATCAACAGGTGGGTGATTTCCTGAGCGCGTTTCCAAGCATGGATGGGTAGTGAGTCGACGGCAAATCTGGGTCGGCGATTCTTTCGATCCTTCAGACGGAAGAAGCCCGCGACCATCGGATGTTGTTTCTCGATCAAGGCGGCATTCTTGTACCAGAAAAAGACGGACATCAGGTTCCAGTAGTTCTTTGGGTGGTTACTCCAGCGCGAAAGCACCTTGATCATGTTTTCTTTGCTGTAGAAAGCCTCCCAGGCGTTCTCGTAGGCCTGGGTCCATTCCTCGGCCGTCATGCGAGGATGATTGATGGTGGCGTGAAATGAATCGCGCTTGTTGAAATCGGGATCCATCCATTCACCGCGCTTCCTCATCTCACGGTGATCGTGAGAACCCGGCAGCGGCGTCAACATAAAAAAGGAGGCTTGATCAGGGCCAACCTCGTCCATGAGAAAACGAATATCCTCGGGCACTTGATCCTTGGAATCCCACGGCAGGCCGATGATATAGCCCGTGTGTACGACCACCCCGGCGTCGTGCCACTCTTGAATGATGTTACGGTACTCTGCGACGTTATTTTGCTTCTTGCCTTCGGCCTTGAGGTTCTCCGGATTGACGCTCTCCATGCCGATGAAGACCTGGGTGCAGCCGGCCTTGCCCGCAAGTTCGACAAAGTCCTTCGGTTTCTTTGCCAGGTCGACTTGCATCATGAACGTTACCTTGAGACCTTCTTC
>DAIRFP010000003.1:28270-41530 GCA_036794995.1 Thermodesulfobacteriota bacterium
TAAAGCGGTTTCAGCTGTCCTTGGAGAAAATCCGCCAGAATCATTTCCCATCGCCCTTCGACCTCACCGGAAACAACGCAAATCGACTCGCGAATCAACTCCTGAATATCGGGTTCTTGCTCTCCCAACATGTTGATCGTGCCGCTGGTATGAAAGCCGCCCATGATCACCGCGATCCCGGCCGCTCTAAGGGTCTTAGCCATATCGAGAGCGCGCGGGAACTGGTTGGTTTGGACGCCGACTAAACAGACCAACAGCTTAGTAGAGGAATTGCGGCCCCAGCGGATGATCTTCTGGAGCGGAACTTTCTCTGCGGTTTCGTCAAAGGTAACGACTTCAATTGGCAGATCGCCAAAGATGCGGCGCTGCCTGACGTCTTCGGTTAAACCATGGAGAACGTTGAGGGTGTTGCTCGGTAGAACGCCTTTCCAGAATCTTATGACGTAACCGTCGTCGTCATATTTGGAGGGTTTGATTAGCACAATACGAAATCGTTCAATTCGTTGCGGCATCGCAATCACTGGCTCCGGAAGGCTTGTAAGTTGGTGCAGCATCTTTTATAGATAGATCAATAAATTCAATATTTTGGCAACTCTAACAGCCACCTACATCCGTGTCAAGTGTTTTATAGAGTTGGTAACGATTTCGCCCTGTGTGCTAACGGCAGTTTTTCATGATCCGACTCTTTCATGTCTCAAAAGTGTACCCGCCGAACGCTGCAGCTCTCAGGGATATCAATCTGCAGATAGACAAAGGAGAGTTTGTTTTCTTGACCGGGCCCAGCGGTGCCGGAAAGTCGACGCTGCTGAAGCTGCTCTTCCGCCAAGAGGAACCGTCCGAGGGCCAAATACTTATTAATGGCAAAAGCGTGACCAAGCTCAACAATCGAGGCGTTGCTCGATTGCGGCGGCAGATGGGACTTGTGTTTCAAGAATTCAAGTTCCTCCCGTACATGACAGCGCTCGACAATGTTGCGCTGGCAGCCCTCGTGGTCGGCGCCCCGCGGAGGGAAAGCTATACCAAAGGGTACCGTCTCCTTTGCGACCTCGGACTCAAAGAGAAATGCAATGCAAAGCCGCTAGCGCTTTCGGGGGGCGAACAACAGCGGATTGCCATCGCGCGCGCGTTGATAAACGATCCGATTGTTATGCTGGCCGACGAGCCCACGGGAAATCTCGACCCGGCATCCGCCGACGAAACGATGCACCTCTTACTCAGGATCCAGGAACGGGGAACCACGATCCTGATCGCCAGCCACAACCATGACCTTGTCCAGCGCTACGGGACACGCATAGTCTCTCTCCGACAAGGCTGCTTGATGGACGATGCAGAACGGGCAAGAGGAGAATGGGCGAGGTGACGTGGTCGCAACTGGGTTTGGTCGCACGACAAGTGGGCAGCGATCTCTGGGCGCAGCTTTGGACGCACGTGCTGACCGCGGGAGCGATGGCCATGGCCATGTTGGTATTCGGCTTGTTCTTGTTGTTGCAGGAAAATCTCCAAAGCTTGCTCAAAGGATGGGGTGATCAGATTCAAGTCAACATCTACCTAAACAAGTCTCTCGGTGCAACGGAGGTTTCGCTGTTGCGTGAGACAATACAAAATTACCCGGAAGTGGAGCGGGCCCGCTATATTTCCCAAGAGCAGGCTTGGAAGGATTTTCAAGCGGCCCTGGGTTCGCAATCGAATCTTTTGGAAGGTCTGCCACAGGATGTCTTGCCCGCTTCCTTCGAGATCGCCGTCAAGGCGGCCTATCGGGATGGTCCGATCATCGAAGCGGTGGCCGAACGGCTAAGGAAAGAACAGGGAGTCGCCGCGGTTGAATATCCGCAAGAATGGGTCAATCGCCTGAGTCGCATAGTTCTTGCCGTGCAGGGACTGCAGTGGGTCTTTGGTGGGATGCTCTTCGTCGCTATATTTTTCATCGTTGGCAGCGCCGTGCGCTTATCCATTTTGGCGCGTAAAGATGCAATCGAGATCATGCAATGGGTCGGCGCGCCCCCGGAGCTTATTCGGGGACCCTTCGTGGTGGAGGGCCTGATCCAAGGAATTTCCGGGGCGGCGCTGTCAGTCTTGGGTTTGTGGTCTTTGTTCCTGTTTCTGCACAATCAGCTCGCCACTCCGATGGATCCGTTGGGCAGTCTGGGCCAGCTGCAATTCATCGACTTCCAGAGCGTTTGTTTTATGGTCGGCCTTGGAGGGTTGTTGGGAACGTTGGCTAGCGTCTTCTCCCTACGGAGGTTCATGACGACATGGAAAGGGTAAGTCGGGGAGCATGGCTTTCCTTGCTCGCTGCTGTTCTTATCTGCGCCGAGCAGAGTTACGCTGCCAGCGTCGACAAAGACCTTGAGGGGATCAAGAAGAAAATGCAAAGAGAACGGCAGGGAATCAGCGAGGTAAAGAAAAAAGAGGGCTCAGTTATCCAAGCGCTAGGCAAGATCGAAGGAGACCTGGGAAAGAAAGTCAAAGACTTGAACGCGGCAACCTCCAAGCTCGCTTCGATCCTGAGTGAAATGCGCCATCAAGAGACCGAGGCGCAGATGGTTAGATCGTCTCTTGATCAGCGACGAGAACTTCTGATGAGCCGAGTCGTGGCAATTTATCGCTGGCACCGGAGCGGGAGCCCCCTGGTTTTTATCAAGAGTAGTGTTCCGCTTGGCGTTTTGTTGCAGCGAAAACATTATTTGGCGGCGACCGTGTTGTTCGACCAAGAGCTGGTGCAGAAACTCAGCGACGAAACCGCTTACCAGGAGAACGTCAAAAAAGAGCTGGCGCACAAGAAAGAAGAACTAGACAGCCAAAGACGACGGCTTGCGGAAATCCGGGATTCCATTCGCCAAGAAGCGGAGAACAAGAAGCAACTGCTTGCAAGTCTTCGTCAGGAGAAGGAAGGTCGGGTTCGAGCCCTTAGGGAACTGGAGCAAGCCGCGCGGCGTTTGCAGACCATGATGGATGAGATGTCCCGGAGGGCGGTGCGCAAACCGTCGGAGCGGCCTTCCGGCACTGGCCTTGAGACGATGAAAGGAAAACTCCAATGGCCGGTCCGAGGACAGGTCACAAGTGGCGTTGGTAAAACCGCGCACCGCGAGTTTTCTGCTGAAGTTTTTCGCAAGGGCATTGACATTGAGGCCCCAATCGGCGAGGTAATTAGAGCGGTGGAAAAAGGCAGAGTGGTGTTCGCGGACCGTTTTACGGGCTATGGTAAGATGCTCGTCATCGACCACGGAGAGCGATACTTTAGTATCTATGCACATCTATCTGAAATCCATAGAAAAAGTGGCGATATGGTTAAGCAGGGGGAGGTCCTTGGGTTGGTTGGCGACAGTGATTCTCTGGCACGCGCGAGACTCTATTTTGAGATGCGCAAAGACGGCAAATCCATCGACCCTTTGCCGTGGTTTCGGCAGCAATAGATATTTTCAAACCTTTGGGATAGAATAATCGAAATGGATAATTCGACTTCACCGAGGAGATAGACTATGCGAATCGTAGCAAAGCGCGGGTTTCCAGTGGTGCTGTTGATTGTTGGCGTGGCGTTGGGTTTTTTTCTAGCGGCTCAGTGGGTGCCTAACGTTTCGGCTGTGCCGCGTCAGGATTACGAAAGCCTGGAAGCCTTTACCAATATTCTTTCGATCGTCAAGAAAAATTATGTCGAAGATGTGGAAACCAAGAATCTGGTCAACGGTGCCATCAATGGCATGTTGAGTTCTCTTGACCCACACAGCGCTTATCTCACACCCGAGCTTTACAAAGAGCTACAAATGGACACCCAGGGCCGGTTCGGAGGCCTCGGTATCGAAATCACGGTCAAGGGAGGCATCCTGACTGTCGTTTCACCCATCGAAGATACGCCTGCCGCCAAAGCCGGAGTGAAGCCTGGAGATCAGATCTTCAAGATCGAGGACGAGTTTACTAAAGACATGACCCTGGTGGACGCGGTTAAGAAAATGCGCGGCCCCAGGGGAACCAAGATTACTATCTCTATAAAGCGCGAAGGCGTGCCCGAACTCATCAATTTCATCCTGATGCGCGATACGATTCGTGTGCAGAGTGTGCGCAATCGTACTCTTGAAGAAGGTTACGGCTATATTCGGCTGGCGCAGTTTCAGGAAAGAAGCGATCGTGATCTCCAGAGAGCCTTGGAGAAGATGGCGGGGGAGAAGGGCGGTATCAAGGGACTGGTTCTGGACCTCAGGAACAACCCCGGTGGTTTACTGACCCAGGCGGTACGCATTGCGGATCTCTTTCTTGACTCGGGCATGATTGTTTACACGGAAGGTCGAATCGAGGCTCAAAAGCAGAAATACTTTGCGCAGAAAGACGGTTCGTGGATGGATTTTCCGGTAGTGGTCCTGGTGAATGGGGGCAGCGCAAGCGCCTCAGAAATTGTTGCGGGTGCGTTACAGGATCACAAACGTGCGGTGGTTTTAGGAACGAAAACTTTCGGCAAGGGTTCGGTCCAAACCATTTTGCCCTTGGATGATAATTCCGCATTGCGCCTGACTACGGCGCGATACTTTACGCCCAAGGGACGATCAATTCAGGCAATGGGTATCGTGCCGGATATCGTCGTGGAGAGCGCGCCGCCGCAGGAAGCTAAGGCCGATGAGAAGAAACGCTCGGGGTTGCGGGAAGAGAACCTGCCGGGTCACCTGTCGAATCCACAACAGACTCCCAATCCGCAGGACCCGGGAGACAAAGAGAAGGAAAAACAAATCCCGTCTTCCGCACCCACGGGTGACGAAAGTATTGACAACGACGCCCAGCTCAAGCGAGCCCTGGACTTGTTGAAAAGCTGGGATGTCTTTAAACAGCTGGTGCAAAAGAAGGCGGCCTGAACCCTTTCATCATTTCTAAGTGCTCAAAGGAATCCTCATTATTAGCCCTCCTTCCGGAGGGCTAATTGTTTTTGGGTGCGAATCGTAGGCAACGGAGCTAGAGGGAGATGCGGAAAGAGTCAGATGACTTGCCTTTGTTTCTCGATGGCGCTCCAAAGTTTCTAACGATCAGCGAGCTCAACCAGATCATCAAGGGTACGCTTGAGCGCAATCTGGAAGGGCTGTGGGTCGTTGGGGAGATCTCTAATTTTCGCATCCCGCCTTCCGGTCACTGTTACTTCACCCTCAAGGATGACAAGAGCCAGATTTCGGCCGTGATGTTTAGACGCCAGGGTGTCGGTCTCGGCTTCGTTCCGGAAAACGGTATGGAGGTACTATGCTTCGGTAAGGTCAGTGTTTACCCGGTTCGAGGGGATTTGCAGTTGGTTGTCGAAAAGCTCGAGCCCAGGGGGCAGGGCGCGCTCTACTTGGCGTTCGAACAGTTGAAAAAAAAGCTTTCAGCGGAAGGACTATTCGCAGAGGAGCGCAAGCGAGCATTGCCGTTCTTGCCCCTCTCTATCGGCATCGTGACATCCCCAAAAGGTGCTGCTCTGCGTGACATGCTGCGCATCATCGGCGACCGCTATCCTGATCGCCGTGTGGTTGTGTGGCCAGTAAAGGTTCAGGGTGAAGGGGCGGCCGAAGAAATTGCCAAGGCAATCATGGGACTCAGTGGATCGGGGCAAGTGGACGTTATGATCGTTGGCCGCGGCGGTGGGTCCCTGGAAGATCTGTGGGCGTTCAATGAAGAAGTCGTGGCGCGGAGTATCTACGCGTCAGCCGTGCCGGTGATTTCCGCCGTGGGCCACGAAATTGATTTCACCATTGCCGATTTTGTCGCGGATTATCGGGCGCCGACTCCAACTGCGGCTGCCGAGATGGTTATCCCGAGAAAGTCTGAACTGGCTGCCGAGGTGGCGGATTTGGAAGAGCAACTCCTGAAATGTATGCGACGGCAACTCGAGATGGCAAAAGAGAACTGGCGCGGCCTCGTCAAAAGACTGGCGAATCCTGAAAGGAAGCTGCGCGAAACCCAGCAGCGCGTGGATGATTTGTCAGTGGATCTCGTGCGCTGTTTTCAAGCTAGGTGTCGTCAGCTCAAAGACCGCTTGGGCCAAGGAGGCGGTCGCCTGAACGCTTTGAGCCCGCTGGCTGTTTTGGATCGCGGTTACAGCATCGCCCACAAAATGCCAGAGGAGACAATCGTCAAGGACGCGGCCTTCTTGGACATCGGCGATTTGTTGAGGGTGACGTTTGCCAAGGGCAAATCAGTTTGCCGGGTTGAAGGAAAAACATAACGTGAAAATAGTCTGGGTCATCGCGGCTACCCTTGCCCTGTTTGCGCTCTTCGATAACCGCTCCTTCGGCGCCGTGGCTGCAAAGGAGAAGGTGGCAAAGGCCATCGAAATCTTTCAAGGAAACATCTTAGAGCTGAAGATTCCCGCCGAGGGGCTAACCGCCGTCCATGGCAGAATGGGCAACGCGACGATTCCGGTCTATCCGAGCGGCAACGGTTTTTTTACGACCCTCATCGGCGTCGATCTCGAGGCCAAACCAGGGTTGGTAAACGTTATTGTCAAAAGCACGACCAGCTCCGCAACTCTTCGCGAGAGCCAAATCAGGTTGCAGATAAAGCCCAAGTCATTTAAACAGGAATCGTTTTCGGTGGCAGCGGAATTCGACCAATTGAGTGCTGAGGTGATCGAAAGAATTCGGAAAGACCAAGATCAATTCTCTCGCGCTTTCATGAGTTCCGCGCCGGAGCGTCTGTGGGAAGGGTCGTTTCTGTTGCCCGTGTCCAGCGACGTCACCTCGCCATTTGGTTATCGTCGCGTGATCAACGGGACGCCCCGGGCTCCGCATACCGGCGTCGATTTAAAGGCCGCGTTGGGCACGGAAGTGATGGCCGCAAATCATGGCCGGGTGGTTTTACTCGGCGATTTCTTTTTCAGCGGCAACAGCCTGGTGCTGGATCATGGCGGCGGGCTTTACACCGTTTATTTTCATCTCTCGGAATTCAAAGTGGAAGCGGGAGCCCCGGTGCGGAAAGGAGATCTGATCGGTCTGTCCGGGATGACCGGACGTGTGACGGGACCGCATCTGCACTGGGGCGCCCGGCTCAACAACGCGCGTGTCGACCCGTTTGAATTGCTGAGGAAGTTAGCCGGCAATTGACGGTTGCGTGAATAGGATGGCCAAGAAAGATCAGCTAAGCAAGAAATTCGAGTCGGCTCTGGAGGAGCTGGAAGGCGTCGTCGAGCAGCTGGAATCGGGGGAGCTATCTCTCGAAGATTCTCTAGCCGCATTTGAGAAGGGCGTTGGGCTAGTCAAGTACTGTAATCAGAAGCTGGCTGAGGTCGAAAAGAAGGTTGAGCTTTTGGTCAAAGACAAGGAAGGAAGACTGCAACTGAAGCTATTGGATTCCTTGGCCGATGATGAGGAAAAGGAGCCTTAGGCACTGTAAATAAACAAAGGTATCAACCTGTTTTCACGTTTAGCTTAATGAGGTAGTTCCACTCGCCATGAAACTTGTTGCGTTTCAGGTTAACGCGCTGCATCTCTTCATAGTTTATTATTGGTTAGCCGTGTTAGATCTGTCCCGGGCCTCAAAAGTCCCGCCTGCGCGTCGCACATAGAGTCGGCCACGCTATACCTGGTGGCGCCGGAGAGCACTCGTGATCAACCGTAACGAGACTGGAAGATCGAGCAACGGCGAAAACCAATAAGTCCACGGTTTCCGCTCGTATGTCCTCGCGATGCCCGCCAGTACGCCGAGCCGCGTGAGACCTAAGGCTAGGTTGACTGCGACTATCCACCCCGGGGCGCCGATGGCATAGGCAGCCAGGAGTAGCGGCAATGGCAGTGACTGACTTAATGAAACTTCCAGTAGACCTGCGGCCTGGCGCCAGCCGAAATACTGATCCCGTGTGGTCAGCGACCTCGGCCAATTACGCCAAGTCTCGTAGTACCCTTCGTACATTCCCACGCCGACCAGTCCGTCACTTTCGTAAAAACCGACGGCTTCGCCGCATTCCGCCAGCCTGCGAGCGATCGTAATATCCTCGCACAAAGAGCTTTGCCGCGTGGAACGCGTCGGTTTTTAACAAAATGTCTCGTGGGCTAAAAAAACACTGTCCGTTCGGTTGAACCTGATGCAGGTTGCGGGTGGCTTTTCCCGGGATGCCAAAGCGATAGACCAGGGTAGCCAAGAGGCTTGGATGGAGCAGCGCGTCCGCCCGATCTGAAAGGTGCTGGCGGGTGGCAACCGAGAAAGTTGAAATCCCGTCCCTTCGGCATGGGCCAATAGGGAAGAGACAAGCAGAGGCGAACAGCGCACATCCGCATCGACACAGAGGACCCACTTGGAGCGTGGATCGGAATTTTTCAACCCGACGCATAGTCCCCATGCTTTACCCGTCCAGTCGGAGGGAACCGGACTGGCGTCGATCAACCGAACACGTCGGTCCCGCGATCCGTAGCGCTCAACGATGGACTGGGTGCCGTCGCTGGAACTGCCGTCCACGACCAGGATTTCGGCTGCGGCCTCGGATTGACCTATCAGACCATCCAGGCACGCTTCAATGCGCGACCATTCGTTGAGGACAGGAACGATAACGCTGACGCGTTCGAACCCGAGCGTCTTAGCGGTTTTAATGCGCACGCCGCCGGCACTTCGGATGAAACGCAGGACGACGCGAACACCGAGGAGGAGCTGCAGCGCGGCTAGAAGCCAAAGCAACATGTTACGCTCTGGTGAGGATCTTACCTTGAATTGGAGTCGGTCTTATGTAGCGATTCGCAAGTGGAACCCGCAGGGACGGGACTCAGCGAAAAGCGACTTCGCTTCGGATCGGGTTCGATTTTCGGCGAGCGATTCAGAAAACTTGGTTTAGCGCCAAGAATGCGCTGTTCGAAGCTACGAATGTCGATGTCGCCGTCGATTCTCCCGGGCGCTATGAATCTGCCGTTGAGAACCGACTGGCCGCGCTGAACGACATAGAGTTCGCCGTCCGGCAATAGCGGTACGGACAATCTCAAGGTTACGCCCGGGTGGCCGTCTCTATCCCAATCGTAGACCGCTGGGTCGTCGATCTTTGTCGGTAGCTTGCCGTCCGCTGAGTCCACGCGGTAACCGATCTTGTCTATCCCAGATCCGCCCGATAGTGCCAACCCTGAGCGTCCTTTTCTATTTGGATAGGATAGCTATGTTTGGCAAGAGCTGCGACGAACTTGTCCGAAAAAATCACCTTAATCATGGGCACGCCTTCGAGAACGCGAAAGTCGCATACCTGATGGCTCTGGGTTATAGCTGTTCCTTCGCGCCGTACTTCGACCACTGACACCGACTTCGATGCCGACTTTGAGGTGCCCAGGAAAGGTAGACGCGAGACCGTTGCCATGATCATCTCCAGTCGGTAGGTGCCTGGAGGTAAAACAGCATCGTCTTGCGCCGCCGAAAATCCGGGTACAAAGACCAACCAAAGCAGTATTGGCCAGATGTTCTTGGTCAGCCTGGCCTCCCAAGCATCGCTCACCCGCGGATGAATCGAACTCCCGTGTCGCTTCACAAAACCCTTGCGTGTCTCCAACGGGTCATCCCCCATCGATCTATGATTATCGAAGCGTAACATTGCAATCGAACGCGCCTCTGTGCTTGAGCCAGAATCCAGCACGAACCGCTTTCAATGGATTTTCTAGCAAAGCGGCCAAACTTCTGCCATCTGCCGAGTCGCGGGTATCGACTTGACGCCCGGAAGCACCGGAAACTTTATCTTCAGGCCATGCGAATCCACTTTGGATCGATGAGGTTACGCTATGCTTTGAGTCTCCAGTAGTCATGGGCGAAGCCGAGTCAGCGTTCCAGTCGCCGATCCCTCTCCAGTGCTGCGATGCGCTCGATGTAAGCTCTGCTGTTGAATTTCCGAGAGGTGCTTTCATAGGACATGTAACGGACTTTGCCGTATACCGGTCGCTCCGGTCCCCAGGCGCGATCATGCTTTCCAACGATGGCCCAGGCGATGCCGGCGTAGCCATTGGGATCACGCCCATCCAATTCGTAGCGATCGTTGATTCGCACAGCCATATCGTAGGCCACCGCCGGAGACGGACTCCATTCGAGGATCTTCTTGGCCCAGTACATTCGCAGGTACCCGTGCATCCACCCGGTAAGCACCATTTGCTTTTGCGCTGCGTTCCACAACGGATCATGGCTTTCTGCGTTCTCTAACTGTTTCTCCGTGTAAAGGAAGCGCCGCTCGTCCCGGATATGTTTACGCAGGGTGACATCCGCCCAAGCTTCACAGGAATCAGCCTTTTCGTAGCTAGGGTTATAGCGGACAAAGTTGACTGCAAGTTCTCTGCGCACGATCAATTCCTCGAGGAACGCTGCCTGGTCTTCACGGGTCGCATCGGCCTCGCGGACGGCCAAGGCGACGGTGTGGGGTGCGATGTGTCCAAAGTGAAGGTAAGGCGAAAGTTGGCTGGTACCATCGAGATCAGGCTTGTTGCGGAGTTTGGCATAGCCACTGAGTTGAGATTTTAGAAATTGCTTCAGCCTTCGATTTGCCTCGGTTGATCCACCTACGAAGGTGGAGACCGGCTCCACGGAGCGATCGATGGGTAAATTCTCCAAAAGGGAAGGGTCCACTGGGGTGGTTGCTTTACCTGGCGCGTTTCGCCAGACAACTTTGGCCGCAGGGTTGGGGATGGGGTTCAAGAATTCCGCCAGCAGCATCCGGATCCTTGGCCGTATAGTTCTCGCCGCGTAATGTTCCTTGCCGAGCAGTTTCGTCGGGACAATCACGTCTGAATCGACGGTCCAGAAAGGTGCCTTAATCTCTGCCGCCACTTTCGCTTTGGCGCGCTCCGTACCGTGCAAAGGGTTTTCATCTCCGACAAGTAGGCAGGGCTGAAATTCGGCGCAAAATGTGAGAATGTCGCGCTCGGGATAGCTCCCCAACACGAAACCGACGTTCTTTTTTCGGAGTTCCTTAGCGAGATCATCCAAGCCTTGGATCAAGAATGTGTAATGCCTCAGATTCGCATGATGGGCCTTCGGGGTTAGGCCAAAAAACACCACCACGGGCTTATGCAGCACGTTGCCAGCTTGGATGGCAACGTTGAGCGCAGGGTTGTCCGTTGCTCTTTGAGAACGCCCCATCCAATAGACTACACATTTCGTCTGCGGGTGTAAGCCTCCCTTTCTGATGCGCACGCGGGGATCATTGGCAATTTGTTCAAGTGAGTCCATCGAATCTGTCCTGACTATGTGAAAGTTTGGAAAGGGCTCCTCAAATCTGCTGGCGCGTGGCCGACGGCTGCAATCTTTTCGGATTGAAGATGCTTTGCAGGACCTCGTGACGGCAGTGGAAAATTCTTGACAGGTCCGGCCCGACCAACCATTTTTGAATCAGTTTTCCTCCTGGAGCTGCATACACCACGCTGTCGCCTACGAGTGTTCCTCCGTTGTGTTCGGAAAAAGTATGTTCGTGCACCCATTGGCGATAGGGCCCCTTTGTTTGCCGATCGACAAAACGGTTTGGCGGGTCCCATACCGCGATCTCGCTTTGCCAGCGAATCGGAATGCCACGCAGCCTAAGCCGGTAGTCCAACAGCGCCCCTATACGCATCTCTATGCATTGCGCTGTCAAGATCTCGAAGTGTAGCCATGGAGGTGTCAGTCGATCCAAGTTTCTGGGATCGGAAAAGAAGCTAAAGATTTCTTCTCGGAACTGGGGCAGCCATAGTTGAGTTTGTAGTTGGTAGGTTCTCATTGGGTTTGCCTTTGCCGGTTAGCGAGTCTGCGCGAATGAAAAACAACGCGCTAAACATGGTTGCGCAGCATCAATTCCTTCGGGCTCGGCTCCAAGTAGATTTGCTCTTGTAAATAAGCGACGTGGTATTTATTGACGTAATGGCGAACTAACGTTAGCGGGACGATCAAGGGGATAAGCTGGCGGCGAAAATCGACAACCAGGTCCACTATTTCCTTACGCTCGTCCGCGGACAACTGCCTGGAAAAGTATCCGATCATATGTTCCAGAACATTGCAGTGCTTCTTTGCGGTGGCGTGAACGGCAAGGGCTTCCATGAGTATCCGGCCATATTGTTCATAGACTACGCCGATGGGTAACTTTTTGGCTTCAGCAACCATCCGGCCGAGTCGTCGATAGTGTGGATCGCTGTGCGCTAGGACAAGAAGTTTGTGGTTGGTGTGAAAGGCGATGAGTGCTCGCACCGACTTGCGCCCCTTGGTGAATTCTTGCCATCGATGATAAGCGAAAACCTTTTCGATGAAATTCTCCCGGAGCACGGGATCGTTAAGGCGACCTTCTTCCTCAACTGGTAATAGCGGCAGCTCCTTCATCACCGCGCTGGCAAATAAACCCCGTCCGTCTCGGCTGGAAACGCCCTTAGCGTTATAGAGACGCAGCCTTTCCATACCGCAACTGGGTGAGTTCTTCTTGAAGACGTAACCCGCAAGTTCCAACGCCTTGAGGGACTTAACTCGCTTGTCGGCGTAGCTATTCATTTCCGCCGTCCAATCTTTGCCCGAGCGCTCGGCGATCATCTTTGGCTCATCCTTGGTCCCTACCAGCCGCACCGATTCCCGTGGTACCCCCATGCCGACTTCAAGTTCCGGACAGACCGGCACCCACTCCACGTAACGACCGAACGTTTCGGTGAGAAAATAGTCCTGTTTGTGCCCGCCGTCATAGCGCACTTTTTGACCGAGCAGGCACGCACTGATCCCTAGTTTGGCTTTCCCGCTAAAAAAATTGTTTAAAGGGGTGTTTACTATGTACGACATTACTGTTATATAAGTCAACTATAACTAACTATCCCCAGTCTGACACAAATTGCGCAATAGTTCTATTCACCCATGTCTAATTTTGAACAGAAGCCTTTCCCTTTGAGGAGTAAAAAGATTTGATTGGGTTGCAGTGGGGGTTGAAAAGCAGAAATGGAATTGAAGCGGCTCTACGACAAATGCAAAGCTCTTTACGTGGCTTCCCTAATGACGGGGCGCAACCTTGGAAATTAAGATGATGAAACTGGTAATTGCTGGCGCTTCAGGTTTCATCGGCTCGGTGCTTGTTGAGCGTCTCTTGCAGCAGCAACACTCCCTCAAGCTGCTCACACGCAAGCCCCAGACTGGATCTCAGGCATCGAAAAAAGAATGGATCTTGTGGGAGCCTGGATCTTTGGGAGAGTGGGAAAACTGTGTCGATGGCGCTGACGGAATAATCAACCTAGCCGGAGAGCCAATCGCTGGCAAAAGATGGACGGCAACTCAAAAAGAAAAAATTCTTTCCAGCCGCGTTGATACGACCCGGTCGCTGGTGAATGCCATCACCAAAGCGAAAGTTAAGCCGAAGTTTCT
>DAIRFP010000003.1:41630-56515 GCA_036794995.1 Thermodesulfobacteriota bacterium
GGTCGGCTGGGCTCTGGTAAACAGTGGATGCCATGGATTCATATCGAAGATGAAGTCGGGCTGATCTTATTTTTGATGGCGAACGAAAACGCTCATGGCGCCTTTAACGCGACGGCGCCGAATCCCGTCACCATGGAGGAGTTTTGCCAAGCTTTGGGCAAGGTGCTTACGCGGCCCTCCTGGGCGCCGGTGCCGGCTTCCGCGCTGACCCTCCTTTTGGGCGAGATGGCCGAGATGCTCTTGACGGGTCAAAAAGCGGTGCCCAAAGCCGCCCAAGATTTAGGTTACCGTTTTCGCTACCCGACTATATTGGAAGCGCTTCAGTCGCTCCGGCTCTGAGGCGCGCACAGGCAATTTTTCGCGGCCGTATATTTAATGCTGACTGAGCCCAACCGACTGATGACCGATTGATGGCAGGCAAAAGAAACATAACAAGCCTAATGGACATGGGCCCCTACCCACAGCGATATCTAAGGGCCTTATTGGATGGAGACAGCAACGCGGCAAGCACGATTGTTCACGAATTGATTGCCAAACGCGTTCGGGTTGCTGATATCTATCTGCAGGTTTTGGCCCCTGCTATGTTCCAAATCGGTGAGTTGTGGTGCGATGGAAAGCTGAATGTCGCTCAGGAGCATCTCGCAACGCAAATAACGTTGGGACAGATGGACAAGCTTAGGCTGATACAGAGTGTTCCCCGTTCCTCGTCGTATCGCGTGATGGTGTGTTGCGTCGAGGGGGAGCATCACTTTATCGCAGCCCGAATGGCTGCGGATCTCTTTCAAATGGAAGGATGGCAAGTGGATTTCCTGGGGCCGGATGTTCCAACCGCAGCGCTGATCGAAATCGTCAGCGCCCGGCGACCGAGTTTGGTGGCGCTATCGACGACGCTTCAATCCAATATCCGGCGGACACGCGCGTTGGTCAAAAAGCTCAGGAGAATTCCTGGCGCGCCGTACATCCTTATCGGCGGTCAAGCCGTGCTTGGCGATGGCGCCGCGAAGAACAAACTTGAAGGAATCGAGATGGCGACCAATCTGATCGAGGGCCTCAGTCTGGCGAGAACAATTCTAGTGCCTGACCGGCCAAAGGCCATTCTGTCTGATTATCTCAAAGAACTAGGTCGCCGCGTTCGTGATCTTAGGCAAAAGGCCGGTTGGACGCAGGAACAACTTGCCAAAGCCACGCGCCTGACCCGCGCCTACATCGTTGCCGTCGAGGGTGGGAAGCAGAATGTTTCCATGGACGTGGTGATTCGGGTTGCCAACGGTCTGGGTGTGGCGCCGGATCAGCTTCTCTCGATGGAGGATGATCCAACGGTCACCCAGTAAACAAGAGGATCGATCAAGAAATGTCAAGGTTGATGGAGGAACACCATGTTAGCTCATAGGAAGTCAATGGCGCCAGCAACGGCCCGCAGTCAACATGCAGAAATCGGTCTTGATCATGCCGCCAACGGTCACCTTGTCGACGGCGGGGAGTTAAGTGACCTTTTGGGCCTTAGGAGCGGCGCGGCAGTCGATGACATCATCAAGGTAGCGCTGCTGAATCCGGTTAAGGAGCTGACTTCAAATCGCGGCAAGCGTATTCGAGGGAATCTGGTGGCTCTAAGTTACCGCCTTGTAGCCGAGGGCGGCACCCCTTCCCTAGTTGAGACCACACAATGCAGGACCTGCGCCGAGGTTGTGGAGTTGATTCATGCGGGTTCTTTGGTGGTGGACGATATCGAAGACGGCAGTGTCACACGTCGCGGCAAGCCAGCCCTCCATATCCGTTATGGGCTCCCCACCGCTTTGAATGTGGGCAACTGGCTCTATTTCTGGCCCTTTCAATTGCTCAAGGATCTGGAACTGCCGAGTAGAACGGTCTTGTCGGTTTATGAGTATTATCATCGCACTCTTTTGAGGGCTCATTTTGGCCAAGCGATGGATTTGGGTAGTCGCGTCGACAGGTTGATCCAGACTCGCGTACCTGAAGTCTGTCTTGCGACTATGGAACTCAAGACTGGCGCGTTGATGGGCTTCGCGATGGTGTTGGGAGCCGCGATTGGCGGGTCAACCGAGGCGGTGACTTCCCTGCTGGATCAATTCGGGCGTGATCTCGGCGTCGCGCTGCAAATGTTCGACGATCTGGGCAACGTGTTAGGCATTCGCGAGCCCGCCAAGAAGTACGAAGACCTCGTGCTTTATCGACCTTCATGGGCCTGGGGGTGCGCCGCCAGAACTAGCCTGCCGCGGGATTACGAACAGTTTATCGCCGCGGTGGGCAAGTTGCCGGATGCGCGCGAGCTGGAGAATTGGATCGATGAGCATCGTCTCATACAGCGGATGCGGGAAAACGCTCGTTACCAACTCCAATTCGCCTTCGAGCATTTAAAAGCGGGATTCGAATTGCAGCATGTGCGGTGGTCGGCGAGAGGGCTTGAAGAGATACGGGAATTGGGCGAGGAGATAGCGGTGGCCTATGACTAGATTGAGAGCTGCGGTCGTTGGCAGCGGCTTCGGCGGCCTCGCGGCGGCGATTCGCCTTCAAGCGGCCGGTTTTAAGACCGTGGTCCTTGAAAAACGCGACCTGGCTGGCGGTCGAGCTTATGTCTATCGTGATGCCGGATTTACTTTCGACGCGGGTCCGACGGTCATCACCGCGCCCGATTGTCTGCGGGAGTTGTTCACCCTGGCCGGCAAATCCATGGATGACTATGTTGAATTGCTGCCTGTCAATCCGTTTTATCGGCTATTCTGGGAAGATGGCTACCGGTTCGATTACTCGGCCGATAGCCGGTCGCTCGAGGACCAAATCCGACAGAAATCTCCTGGTGATCTGGAGGGCTATGAGAGGTTTTTGACGTACTCGGAGAAAGTATTTCACGAGGGGTACGAGAAGCTGGTCCATGTCCCGTTCCTCAATCTTTGGAGTATGGTTACGGTGGCGCCACAATTGATCCAACTGCAGGCCTTTCGTTCGGTTTATAGCATGGTCTCGAAGTATATCCGCGACCCCCATCTCAGGCAGTTGTTCAGTTTTCATTCGCTCCTTGTGGGGGGCAATCCTTTCACCACAACTTCGATCTACACGCTGATTCATCGCCTGGAACGCAAGTGGGGCGTGTTCTTTCCAAAAGGCGGAACCGGGGCTTTGGTGCGGGCCCTAGTCAAGTTATTCATTGACCTGGGAGGCGAGATCCGATTGGCTTCGGAAGTGACCGAGATCACGACGGATCGAAGCGAGGTTACCGGTATCTTCACCCATCAGGGTCGTAACGAAAGCTTCGATGTCGTGATCAGCAACGCCGATGTTTTTCACACTTATGATGTCCTGCTGAAGCGCGAACCACGTGTCGAGTCGATGCGCAAGAAAGTTGCCGCCATGACCTATGGCATGTCTCTGTTCCTGATCTATTTCGGCACCAATCGGAGGTATTCGAACCTACAGCACCACAACATTATCTTCGGACCCAGGTACCGTGAATTGTTGAGTGATATTTTCGAGCGGGGCCGGCTAGCGGACGATTTTTCACTTTATCTCCATGCCCCGACACTTTCCGATCCATCTCTGGCTCCTCCGGGTTGCGAGAGCTTCTACGTTCTTTCGCCGGTCCCTCATTTAGGCAAGCTGGCGGTGGATTGGAAGTCTGAGGGACCGCGATACGCCGAACGGATTCTAGCCTATCTCGAAAAGCACTACATGCCGGATCTTCGCGGCTCGATCGTGACCCGGAGGTTATTTACTCCAGATGATTTTAAAACGGAACTGAACTCTCACTACGGTTCTGCGTTTTCTCTCGAACCGCGGTTGCTGCAGAGCGCTTATTTCCGGGTTCACAACCGCGATCGAAGGATTCGGGGCCTCTATTTCGTCGGTGCGGGTACCCATCCGGGAGCGGGCATTCCCGGAGTCGTCAACTCCGCTAAAGCTACCGCAAGTTTGATTCTCGATGACATGAAAACCTTGATGGCACGGGAAGGGGAGTCTGCTGCCCATGTCTCATATGCGTGAAGCGATGTCGCCGGAGGTCAAAGCGTCACTGGAGAAGTGTCGCTGGATGATCCGAAAGGGCTCGAAGAGTTTTTCGCTCGCAGCCAGACTCTTCGACCCCGACACGCGCGACGCGGCCTTTTTTCTCTATGGATGGTGTCGCTACTGCGACGATCAGGTCGATGATGCCGGAAAAACGGAGAATCCAGAGGAACTGGCAAAGCGAGTCAAGGCTCTCAAGGAGAATACCGCCGCCGCGTTTTCCTTTGCTCAGCAGCGAGAACCCGTGTTTGTTGCCCTACAATACATTGTCCATCGCTACGGGATTCCCACGCACTATGCTCTGGAGCTGATTGAGGGTATGGCCATGGATGCGCGGGGCACGCGTTACGGGACTCTAAAGGAACTGCTTCTTTATTGCTATCGGGTCGCCGGCACTGTGGGACTGATGATGTCCCATGTCATGGGCTTGCGCGATGAGAGCGCGCTCAAGCACGCGGCTGATCTGGGCATAGCCATGCAGCTTACCAACATCGCGCGGGACATTACCGAAGACGCCGCTATGGGCAGAATTTATTTGCCCATAAGTTGGTTGCAGGAGGCTCAAATCCCGCCTGCGGAGATTGCTGGTCCCGAGCACCGAGAAAAGTTGGCTATGTTGTCGCTGCGCTTGCTCCGAGAAGCCGACCGCTATTACCGCTCAGGCGACGCGGGTTTATGGCATCTTTCGTTTCGCTCGGCCTGCGCGGTGTCCGCGGCTCGGCAGGTCTATTCAGAAATCGGCTCCTTGTTGCTCAGGCAAGGAGCGCGCGCGTGGGACCAACGCACCTACGTGACAGGTTCGCTTAAGATATGGGTGGTTACGCGTGGCGTGCTGCGTTTGCTGAGGTCGGTGCCGCGTCGGCTGTGGAGGCCGTGGTCTCCGGCGCCCTTACGCGTGGTTTGGAAATATTCAAATGTGCAATGAAGACAAAAGTTTTGGCCTTTGCTTCGAATCATTGAGGAGGCGGGATGCAGTTCATTCCTTGGTTGTTGCTAATCGTTTAGGCGGGGATCGTTGTCGCAAGTCTACTGGGCTACGGTATTTTTACCTCCTGGCCTGATTTACTCAGGCAAATGGACCCGCCGGCGCGTTTTTTCGTTTGGGCGTTCCACGGATTTGCCGTAGGCAATATGCTGTTTGGCGGGCTTGCCGTGTTCGCCGAGGCAGTTTTGCATGATCGCAAGCGAGCGGTGATAGCTTTTGCCGCCGTTTATGTCGTCAGTCTGACGAGTGAGTTGCTGGGCACGGCGTATGGTGTTCCTTTGGTGCCTATTCTTACACGAACCTGTTGGGTCTCGAGTGGCTTGGGCTCGTGCCTCTGCTGATTCCCTTGAGCTGGTTCACGATGAGCTGGGCAGCGTGGATCATTGCGCGTCGCAGAACGCAGGGTTTCAATGCTGTGCTATTGGGAACCTGCCTTTTATTGGCCTGGAATTTGTTCTTGGATCCTGCCATGAGCAAAGTGACAAGTTACTGGATTTGGGGAGACAAAAGGATACTACTACGGTATGCCTTGGAGTAACCTCGTAGGTTGGGCGGTCACTGGGTTTGTGCTGCTGGCAATATTGCATAAGCTCTCGCCGAATCGAAAGGCAATCTACGTTTCTGCTGGGCAATTTATATCGTCAACTTTGCCCTGCCCTTGGGATTCTGCGCGCTGAATGGTTATTGGATCGCTGTTTTCGCAGGGGTCGGGGCGGAAGTGGCGGCGTGGTTGATCTTGGGGCACGGAAACGCAACTCGCTTGCCCCAGACCGGATCGACGGAACTCTCTATACCCATCCCCGGACTTCCTAGGGGATCCGTGGCTAGGTTATGGCTTTCCCACGTTCCGATTGTGTTTGAAGAGGAGATTCAGTCAATGATACATTTGATGTGCGTGTCAAAGACCCGGCGAACGGTGACAAGGCTTTGTCACCGTTCGGTTCAGCGGCTGAGCCGTTAGCCAGCTTGTCCTTGCCGAGCTGTACATGATGTCACAAACTTACTCACGCTGGAGATGAATTCTAAAATGGCCTCACTGTTGGATATGATAGAAACCCCGAAAGATCTCCGCCGGCTCAGTGTCCCCGAACTCTCCACTCTAGCAATGGAAGTGAGAGAAGAAGTGATTTCGATTGTGTCCGAAGTCGGGGGACACTTCGCGTCGACACTGGGCGCTGTGGAGCTAACCTTGGCGCTTCATTACGTCTTCGATACACCGGAGGATCGCATCGTTTGGGACACGGGACATCAGGCTTACGCCCACAAACTCATCTGTGGCCGGCGGAGCCGGTTAGCCACGATTCGTCAGTTGGACGGCTTGAGTGGGTTCTTGAGCCGCGAAGAAAGCGAATACGATGTCTTTGGCGCGGGCCACGCGGGTACTTCCATCTCCGCGGCGCTTGGTATGGTGGAGGGCAACTCGCTCGATGGGTCTTCTCGTAAAGTCGTCGCCGTTATTAGCGATGGTGGACTGAGCGCAGGGCTTACGTTTGAAGGGCTAAATCAAGCCGGCCATCTCGACAAGGACTTAATCGTCGTTCTAAACGACAACGCAATTTTCATCGACCCGCGGGTCGGCGCGGTTTCGTCTTTTCTCAGCAAACAGTTCACGACGGATTTCGGCGTGCGCATGCAAAAGCAGCTATCGAGCTGGCTCTTGAGTCTTCCCAGGGGAGAAAACCTGAAACACGCGGCGCGCAAATTGAAGGACTCCTTCCTGGGCTTGGTGACGCCGGGCTTTCTTTTCGAAAGCCTGGGCTTCCAATATGTCGGGCCTATCGATGGTCACAATATCACGGAAATGGTTACGACGCTGCAAAACGTCAAGAAAATCGACGGTCCGACTCTAGTCCATGTGCTGACGACGAAAGGGAAAGGCTACGCACCGGCGGAGAACGATCCAGTCAAATATCATGCTGTCACTCCATTTCATGTGCTCACCGGCAAGCCTAAGAAAGAGAAGGGGCCGATCCCAACTTATACAGACGTTTTCGCCCGGGCTCTGATTGGCTTGGCGAAGGAGAATCCCAGGGTCGTTGGGATTACGGCTGCCATGGGAAGCGGAACCGGAATTGATAAACTGTCGCGGGAGATTCCTGGCCGAAGTTACGATGTCGGAATTGCGGAACAGCATGCGGTGACATTCGCGGCTGGCATGGCGACGGAAGGCTTCATCCCGGTGGTGGCTATCTATTCTACTTTCTTGCAGCGGGGCTACGATCAGATTCTTCATGATGTTTGCTTGCAAAACCTCCACGTCGTATTCGCCTTGGATCGCGGCGGCCTGGTGGGTGCAGACGGACCCACGCATCACGGTGTCTTTGATTTTTCTTACATGCGATCGATCCCCAACATTGTGATCATGGCTCCGAAGGACGAAAACGAGTTGCAACACATGTTAAAAACCGCTATCGAGCATCGCGGTCCTATTTCACTTCGTTATCCCCGCGGCGAAGGTTGGGGTGTCCAGATGGAGCCTCAGATGCGCACTCTGGAGATCGGCAAAGGGGAATTATTGCGCGATGGTAGTGATGTGGTGATCGCCGGGATCGGCCACACGGTAAACTATGCTCTGAAGGCGGCTCAGGATTTGGCCCCCTTGGGTATCGAGGCGGCGGTTGTCAATGCGCGCTTTGTGAAGCCCCTCGACAGAGAACTGTTTCGCCAACTGCTGGGACGCATTCCCAACCTGATTACGGTGGAGGATCATGCCGTGGCCGGAGGCTTTGGCAGCGCGATTCTGGAGTTGTTGGCGGACGAGGGAATCAGCGATGTTCGGGTAAAGCGACTGGGCGTTCCGGATCGTTTTATTCCACACGGCACCCAAGATGAACTGAGAAAAATTTGCGGCTTCGACAAGGACGCCATTAGTCAAGCAACGCTGCAGATCATTCGGCGGGGAAAGAAGAGAAATCGGGAGGGATGGGAAAGAGGGAGCGCCTAGACAAGCTTCTGGTGGAGCGCCGACTGGTGGCCAGCCGTGAGGAAGGGCGGGGTAAAATACTGGCGGGCGAAGTTTGGGTAAACGATCGGCCCGTCACGAAGGCTGGGACACTCGTTGATGAGGATGTGGCTATACGGGTCAAGGCCGCTTCACCCTATGTGAGCCGCGGCGGGACCAAATTGGAACAGGCCTTGCGTGAGTTTGCGGTCAAGGTTACTGAAAAAGTGGTCTTGGACGTCGGCGCATCCACGGGAGGCTTTACCCACTGCCTGCTCAGTCACGGCGCGAAACGGGTCTATGCCGTGGACGTCGGTTACGGGCAGCTGGATTGGAAACTGAGAAACGATCCGCGCGTTTTAGTCTTAGAAAAGACCAACATCCGCTATCTATCAGCCTCGGACTTACCGCGTCTTGCAGATCTCGCGACCGTAGATGTTTCTTTTATTTCGCTTCGGTTGGTTCTCCCCCAGGTCAAAACTCTGCTAACGGCAGGCGCGGAAGTCATTGCCTTGATCAAGCCCCAGTTCGAGGTGGGAAAAGGGAGAGTCGGCAAGGGTGGGGTCGTGCGCTCTCCCGAGGAGCACAAGCGTGTGATCGATGAGATCTCAGCGGCTGCAGTAGGAATCGGCTATCACGTCTTTGGAGTCACCGAGTCCCCTTTGCTTGGTCCAAAAGGCAATAGAGAGTTCTTCATACATCTTCAGGACGCGCGAGACCTTCAGTGAAAATTCGCGCCGCTTGAATGAGTTTTCAGGTGGCGAAGGGCGGGAGCTTATGGCTGCCTTTGTAAAAATAGCCCATCGCGGCGCCTCGGGTCGTTTTCCTGAGAATACCCAGTTGGCTTTTGAGAAGGCCATCGAGGCCCGGGCCGAGATGATCGAGATGGACTGTCAAATGACTAGCGATGGACATATCGTGATTTTTCACGACGAGCGGCTCAAGCGCACGGCCGGCGTAAGCGGCACCGTCAAGAACCAGACTTTGGAACAGCTCAAAAAGCTCGACGTGGGGCAATGGAAGAAAAAGTCGTTCAGAGGAGCACGAATGCTCACCCTGGAGGAGGTCCTGGAGATCATCATACCCAAAGTCGACCTTTGTCTCGACATCAAGCAGTTCAATGACTCACAGCCAGGCATTGAAATAAAGCTCCTGTTCATTCTCAGCCATTACGATTATTTGGATCAGACCATTTTTTCTTCTTTCAGCTACCATTGCTTGGCGCGCGTCCGCGAGTTGGCTCCTGAAGCGCGCATCGGCTTGATTTACGGAACCGGCGTCAGGGAGGATCCGTTTGTTGTTGCAGAGCAACTGGCCGCTAGTTCGATACATGTGCAACAACAAATGGCCACTCGGCCGTTTTTGGATAAGGCGTGGGAAGCGGGGCTCGACGTTCACGTTTGGACGGTCAACGACCTGCGCCACATGGAAAAGTTCGCGTCCTTGGGCGTACAGGGTATTGTCTCGGATTATCCCGAGAAGTTTCGGAGCTTGGAACTACTAGGCCAATAGAGTTCTGACTCGAAAGTATGTTTCAGCCGCGGGTGAGGGTTGTGGCTCGGTTCGAACAAATTGTTTGAGAATAGGTCGGATCACGTGGGGATCGCATATTTCGAACGGATTCGGGGCTGACCGTTTGTGCCGTTAACGCTTTCCAACTGCTCATTTTTGCAGTGAAATACTTGACTTGACACTGAAATGAGCTAGAATTACTTACCTCAAAATGGGACTGGATGGATTGGGGGTGATGTGAGTAATGACTGGAGTTAGAGTCCGAGAGAACGAATCGATCGAGAGCGCTATTCGAAGATTCAAAAAACTATGCGAAAAGGCAGGCATTCTCGCCGAACTACGCAAACGCGAGCACTACGAAAAGCCCAGCGTCAAGAGAAAGAAAAAGGCCATCGCGGCCAAGAAAAGAGCAATGCGCCGCGTGCGTCATTCCTTCTAGTGGGATCGAGTCAGCCTGGGAGGTAACCAAGCAGGAGAGATGGGACTCAAGATCGAAATCCAGGACGCCACAAAAGCGGCCATGAAAGCGGGTGACCGCTTGACGCTTTCGATCTTGAGGCTGCTCCTTTCAGCGCTGCACAATGAAGAGATAAAAAGCCGAAGGGAGTTGAGCACAGAGGAGATCCACAGGACTATATCAACCCTCTGCAAACAACGGACTGAGGCGATTGAGCTCTTCCGAAAAGGGGGAAGGGAAGAACTGGCCGAGAAAGAAGAGGCTGAGCTGAAGGTTCTTCAGCATTTTCTTCCGCAGCAGCTTAATGAGAGTGAGATTCGAGCCCTGATCCAATCCTCTATTGAGGAGGTCGGAGCCAAAAATGTCCAGGACCTCGGCAAGGTTATGAAACAGGTTATGCCGAGAGTCGGCGGACGAGCGGATGGTAAGCGAGTCAATGAGTTAGCCAAGGAACTTCTTGAAGGATAAGGCCACATAGTTTTCACATAAAGAAAACTTTTCCCGGGCGAGCCGATCGATAGTGCGCGTTAAGGCAATGGCCATCACTGGCAACAGCGCCGAATTCAAGTCACCAAGATCAATAAACGGTTTCAACAGACTGACCGCAGTTGGGGTATCGAATTGGGCTCTAAGGAAGTTTGCTCTCGATGATTGAAATTGAAAAGTATTTCGACGGTGTTGGTCCACGCCGGTGAACTGGATTGATCCCATTGTCTTGGTTATACTTTTCCTCTTTGGCCTGAGGGGCTATTTCAAGGGACTATTCCGCGAGACCCTCTCCCTTGGCGGCTTGGTCGTTGGTTTCATGGTTGCGGTTCGGTATGATGAACAAGTTGCAGCATTGACGGGATTCTATTGGGATGTATCTCCATTGATTCTAAAGGCTGCGGCCTTCGTGGCCATCTTCTTCGTCGTCTACTTTCTCTTTGCGGTTGTCGGCTGGTTGCTGCATCGGGCCGCGAAGATGCTTTTTTTGCAGACCCTCAACCGTCTGGGCGGCATCGCGGTGGGTCTGGGTAAAGGCGCCGCGATAACCGCACTGGTGATATTTTTCGTGACTTCTAGCGCCTGGCTCCCTCGGTCAACGAAGGAACACCTTGAATATTCGTACCTCGGTCCACCCTTGTCCCAGTTGGCCGAGGGGATGATTCGCGTCGGTAGGGAAAAATTGTTCCCCAAAGAAGCCGACCGTGCGCTTGCCCACCCCCAAGCGTGTTGCTCGTAAGTTGCCCGCATGATCAAACAGGAAAAGATCATCGAGATTCGCGATCGCGCTTCCATTATCGAAGTGATTTCCGACTACGTGACGCTCAAAAAGGCCGGCCGAAATTCTATGGGTTTGTGCCCGTTTCACGCAGAGAAGACCCCATCGTTTACGGTGAGCGAGGAAAAAGGAATCTTTCATTGTTTCGGTTGTGGTGCGGGGGGCAGCGTTTTTCACTTCCTCATGCAGTATGACCAACTGTCGTTTCCCGAAGCCGTGGAGCGCGTGGCTAACCGGTATGGAATCAAGGTCGACCGTGCAGACGGTGACCGCGGCGCGGGCGAGACCGGTGAGCGTGAATCGCTGTATCGTATTAACGAGCGTGTTGCCGCCAACTACCATCGGATTCTATTTGAACACCCTGCCGGGCAAAAAGCTTTAGACTATCTGAAATCTCGAAAAGTGACGGAGGAAATCACCCGGCGGTTCATGGTCGGGTATGCACCGCAGGCGGGATCGGGCCTGCTCGACTTGCTGCGCAAGGAAAAGCTATCAGTCAAGAATGCATTGCGTCTGGGACTCATCGGTCAACGGAACACGCAACAGTTTTACGAGAAATTCTTCGCTCGGCTGATGTTTCCCATTGTTAATGCGGGGGGAAAGATTGTCGGCTTCGGCGGACGCGTGCTGGACCAAGGCTTGCCGAAATATCTCAACTCAAGCGAAACACCGCTTTTTAGAAAGAGCTCTACTTTATATGGGCTTGACCGGGCGAAGGAAGGAATTCGCAGAGTTGACCGTGTCGTTGTGGTCGAAGGGTATTTGGATGTCATCGCGCTGCATCAATTTGGTCTTTCCTCTACGGTTGCGACACTGGGAACAGCTTTGACCCCGGATCACGTTCGGGTCTTGGGGCGATACACCAGGAATATCGTCGCATTATTCGATGGGGATGATGCGGGGCGAAAGGCCGCGGCACGGAGCTTCGAAATATTTATCGAGACCGGTTTGTTGGGTAGGGCTGCCTTTTTGCCCAAGGGGGAAGATCCTGATACCTTCATTCACACACAGGGCCCGGAGGCTCTGGAAAAAATCATCGCCGAAGGGATCCCACTCGCGGACTATTACTTCTCGTGGCTCAAGCAACGATTTGGGATGAGTTTGGAAGGCAAAAGCCAGATCGCGACTGAAGTTAGCCGGCTGCTGGCGAAAATCAGCAATCCCTTTGAAGTGGATTTACTGGCGCATCGTGCCGTGGATACCTTGGGAATCCGAGAGGAACTCCTGCGGCGCCCGGCTTCGGGTGACCAGCCGGGATCCAGAATCACGGCTAGGATTTTGCCGGCCGCAAAGCCCGATACTCGAGAGGACGTTGCCGAACGATCTTTGGTGAGTTTGATGTTGCGCTTTCCGACCGTCTTGCGCTCTGTCGAAAAAGAAGGCGACGTTCGGCAATGGCTCAGCCCGAAATGGCAGAAGGTGGTTGATTTGATCCTTGCTGAATGGCAAGAACGAGGAGAGGTGGATGTTTTTCAAGTCGCCCAAAAGGTCGATCCCGATAACGCCTCTCAAATCAGCGCTTTAGCGTTACAAGGAGAGAGTATCCCTGAAACGGAATGTGACAAGATGGCGGCGGATTGTCTCTCCCATCTGCGGCGCAGATACCTCAGGGCTCTTGAGCGAAATTTGCGGGTTGCAATTCGTGCCGCCGAAGAACAGAAAGATGAGCAAGCGAAGAGAGAAAGGATACTAGAATGGCAAGACGTCGTACGAAAAGAGCGCCAGCTAGAACGCCGAAGGCTCGAGCTGAAAACGATCATCCGATAGCCATCGGGAAATCGGCCTCCAGTTACCCCGGACAAGCGGTGGAGAAGAAAAACATGAAGGAGGTCAAAAAGCTCATCGATCTCGGCAAGGAAAAAGGCTATCTGACCTATGATGACGTCAACGATATGTTGCCTGCGGAGGTGGTTTCGCCGGATCAGATAGATGATGTCATGTCTATCTTTGGCGAGATGGACATTGAGGTTGTCGATTCCAATCAGCGGGTGTCTCTGGGGGGTGCCGGCGAAGATCTGGCTGAAGACGAGGAGGAAGAAAAGGAAGTCGAGTCCGATGTCGATGGAGATATGGTCGGTAAAACCGGCGACCCCGTGCGCATGTACCTGCGCGAAATGGGGACCGTCTCTTTGTTGAGCCGTGAAGGTGAGGTCGAGATTGCCAAGAAGATCGAACAGGGTGAGAAGCAGGTCATCGATGAGGTTCTGTCAAGTCCGCTCGCGCTGCGCTATGTCCTAGATCTCGGCGAAAAGCTGGCGCAGCACGAGATTCGCGTTAGAGAGATCATCAAGGATGGGGATGAAGACGCTGAATATCTCGAAGACGAGGAGGTTCATGAAAAACGGCTTTTGGATCAAATCGGTAAGATCCGGCGCACGGCCAACGACACGGAGAAAATCAAAAGGCAGTTGGATGGCAAGCGCGTGTCCGCCGGGCGGCGTCAGTCGCTGCTCCAAACCCTCGGGAAATCTCAGGACAAGATAATCGGTGGACTCAAGGCCCTGCAGCTAAATCGTAGGCAAACCGAGGCCATCGTTGACGGTTTAAAAAGAGCAATGGATCGCATGCAGTCGCTGGAAAGAAAGGTAAAGGATTTCGAGCATAGAACCGGCAAGGCCGCGCCGGATATCCTCAAGCTCATTTCCGGGGTCAACGGCAGGCGAAAGGATTGGCAACGTCTAATCGGCTCGCTCCGCATGGGGCACGATGCGATCGTCGACATGGCGGAAGAGATCAAGAACGCCCGGCGTGATATTCGCCACATCGAAAAAGATTTGGAGATACCGGCGGAAGAAATCAAACGTCGCGTTTGGTCAATTATCGAGGGCGAGACCCGGGCCAATTTGGCGAAGAAGGAACTGATTGAGGCCAACCTTAGGTTGGTGGTAAGCATCGCGAAGAAGTATACCAACCGTGGGCTTCAATTCCTCGACCTGATTCAAGAGGGCAATATCGGTTTGATGAAGGCGGTGGACAAATTCGAGTATCAGCGGGGCTACAAATTTTCGACCTACGCGACATGGTGGATCCGCCAAGCCATCACGCGGGCCATTGCCGATCAAGCACGGACCATCCGTATCCCGGTGCATATGATTGAGACGATCAACAAATTAATTCGGACCTCTCGGTATCTCGTGCAGGAGATCGGACGGGAGCCGACACCGGAAGAGATCGCCAGCAAGATGGAGATTCCTTTGGATAAGGTCCGTAAGGTGCTGAAAATAGCCAAGGAGCCGATATCGTTAGAAACGCCGGTGGGAGAAGAGGAAGACAGCCATCTGGGGGATTTCATCGAAGACAAACGGATCATCACACCCTCTGACGCGGTGGTGAACATCAACCTTCAAGAGCAAACGCGCAAAGTGTTAGCGACACTCACGCCGCGCGAGGAGCAAGTCCTGAGAATGCGCTTTGGCATCGGTGAAAAATCGGATCATACCCTTGAAGAAGTGGGGCAAAAGTTTACGGTTACGCGCGAGCGCATTCGGCAAATCGAAGCCAAGGCGTTGCGCAAATTGCGACATCCCAGTAGAAGCAAGAGGCTCAAGAGCTTCATGGAAAGTTAGTGTAGAGTTTCGATCTTACCTCGTTCCATCGACAAAGCGGTAAATTCAGAGACCAGAATTGTCGGGCCCATAGCTCAGTTGGTTAGAGCCACCGGCTCATAACCGGTTGGTCCCTGGTTCGAATCCAGGTGGGCCCACCAACC
>DAIRFP010000093.1:0-19049 GCA_036794995.1 Thermodesulfobacteriota bacterium
ATCCGATTACCCGAAGATTCTGGCCGCCTTCGAGCAGGCGCATCCCTTTATTAAAACAAATGCTTTTCGTTCGACACCTTCCGGCGTCATCAGAAGGGCTGATACCGAGGCCAAGGCCGGACGCCATGCCGTGGACCTGATCGGGTCAGCGCCGGTCGAAACATGGCAGTTAAGACAGCTCCATCTTTCTACGCCCTACTTTTCCCCCGAAGGGACGGCTCTGTTTAAAGGATCGGTGGATTCGGATGGATACTGGACGGCCTTTGATGTCACTCCGATTGTGCTTGCTTTCAATACCAAAGCGGTGTCGCCTCAAGAAGCGCCAAAGACTTATCAGGACCTGCTGCTGCCAAAATGGAGAGGGAAGATGAGTCTAGGCACGGAAGATTACGATTGGTTCGCGGTGATGTTGGACCATCTGGGTAGGCAGAAGGGGATGGAATACATGAAGGCTTTGGCCAAACAGGATCTCCACATGCCGGGTTCAAGCAGCGTTATGAGAGTTCAGCTTCTGCTGGGCGGCGAATCAGCGATTGCCATTGCCGCACGGGGCCGGCGGGTGGCCGAGCTCAAAGGCAAGGGTGCGCCCATCGATTTTCGTATCTTCGATCCTTATCCGGCCGAGCCCGATCTGCTTGCGCTAATGCAGCGCGCAACCAATCCTCATGCTGCGATTATCTTATATGATTGGCTGCTTTCTGGGGAGGGACAGAGCAAGATGTCCGATCTGACGGGGCGAATTGCCGTCCGGAAGGGCATCAAACATCAACCCTGGCTCCAGGAATTGTTGCAAAAAGATTTTATATTTGTCACCCCAGCATCGGTGCCGATTAGCCCTAAAGAAGTCCCCGCCCTCTATCACGAGGCCTTTGGGCTGCATCGGGCGAAATAGTAGGTGTGTAACATCAGCAGGTCCAGCGGGCCAAATCACCCATCCTTCATGGGGCAAGCATAGCGCCGGGTATTCTTAAACCTGCCAACGTAGAAGTCTCTGGTATTTCTGTGATCGTTGCTGAACATGAATGCCGGATCCGCTGGCGGCCTCGGGCTTGCTCTGGAGACTTGCTGGTCAGGATAGGTAGCAATGATGCTTTCGTACGCCCAATCCCTTAGAGCTATCGGTGCGTCATTGGAGTCGCTCGATACCATTGCCATCGACTTGGAGAAACAGGGTGAAAACTACGCATTACATGTGACCGCCAAGCGCAAGGCGTCCGATTCCCTAACAGCACCTCCCTCCTCACGAGAGGGTGGCTTTCTGAAAAAATATTGCCAAAAGACTGTGGAGATCTCACAACTCCAATGAAGAGCCGCCCGATCTCGTCCCCTTCGAACAAACGCTATGCTACACGTCATCGGATATTGCCCACCTGACGACGGAGCAAAGGCACAGCATGGCGAGGCGAGCGTCATGCCGAATGCGTATAGGCTTTCACAACTGTTACGTGTGGTTGGCGACCAACTGGATCGTAAAAATGCCCGCGTATTTGATGTGTCCGTGTCCGGCCAGACCCTGTGTCTTACGTATAAAAGTACGGTCGGCGAGGAAATACGCAAGCGTTTCAATACCAGAAATCTGTATGATCTGGCTATCCACATGTACCTGCGGAGATCGCAACGTTTGGAGAATTCTGCGTAACGATTGAGGCGTTCCAGGCATAATACTTATCAACCCATGCTAAAGATCTTTACACGAAACCATAGACCCGATCAGGATTTTCTAAAGTCACAAGTCGTTGTGGTTATCGGCGCCTACGTAGCCATTCGAGGCCTCTATGAGCTGCTGAAGCCGGAAACGGTGACGGTGATACGGAGAGGATTCGAAGCCTTTGTGACTCAAGATGGAGCGCGGATCGAAAACCCGGAAAGTGTCATGGCTATGGTCCATCTGAAGGACGTCGAGTGCTACGATGAACTCAGGGAAATGGAGGTCATCAAAGCGACGCGTGTGCTCAGTCAAAAAGCCTTGCATCGGCTGGCGGAACAGGTCGCAAGCGAGCTAATAAAGCAACTCGACAACGCCAGTGCTAGCTCATAGCGGCGAGTGTCAAAATTATCTCAATGTAGCGGCTCAATTCGGTTGATGACCTTTTGCGCGTGACGTTCTCGTGGACGGTTTCGCAGAACATCGTTAGTCACCGAGGTGGGGACGTCCGCCGTTTCGCTCAATCTGTAATCAGGTGGTAAAACGAGATTTCGGAGACTGGCTGTTTCTGTTGATCTTGAGGCAAAGCGTTGGGGCGATGGATGGTACCAGAGGACTGGGTAAGTTAGTTAGTAAACTTGAAAATAACCCGTCGCTACCTTCTCCCCGTTGATATGGACATCGACGTCATAGACGCCGACACGCCAATTTCCCGTACCTAACACGCCTACCCCGACCGAGTGGTAAGACGACGTCGACTCCGGATCTATCCGGCTGTCATAATCCACAATTCTGACTGTTTTGCCGCTCTCCCGAATGTGGACGGTTAGGGCAAAGAATACTTTCTTAGCGGATGGCGCATGATCGAGGTGAATTTCCGGGTGGACTGTTGTAGTACTCGCGTGCGCAAACCGATTTTTATAGATCGGCTTTCTAAGTGGCGCTATGTCCGACGGGCTACTGCTAAAGAACACCAGCTTGGTGACACGGGCATCAAGGGAGGGAAGCGCTGGAGCTTTGCCAGTCAGGATCTGAGACTCAGGCAACGGGGAAACGGTTTGGGATCCCGACGGGCTTTTCACTGAAGCGCTGCACCCCGCGGCTAATGGAAGCAGAAGTCCGAGAGTGAAAAGCTTTGAAGATCGTTTCAAGTGTAACATTGCTTACTCCTTAATACCTTCAACTGCTCCTGGACTTAGCAATCGGAAGGCCAGGAAAAAGGGGGTTATAGAACCACCGCTCTTTGGTTGCTTTTGTATGAGAAAAACGTGACTACGTCACAAAAATGGCCGGACAAGGCGAAACTTGACCACGGCAGGCTCCGGTTGGCCGCATTAGGGTTAAGCTCGAAAATAGTTTCTGCACTTGCGGTAGCCGACTATAACAGAAAGAAAGAAGATATCGGGTTTTCTTAAGCAGCTCGTTTCACTTGTCATAGTGGGCTATCTGAGCACGATGTTTGAAACTTTGCTCAACATCTCGATTCAACCGAGGGTGTTAGAACTTTATCGGGTCGGGTGATGGGTTTCTACGGTCTTACCGGGGGTGGCTTGAGCTCGGAGGAATGCAAGCGGGGTTCTTAGCGGAATGGACGAGCCCGCCGTTTCCCATTGAAATGGGCCCGGTTGCGACGCGATGTCGCATGATTTAGCTTTGCGAGCCGAGCGGTTTGTTGTTGTGAGATGGTGCAAGAAAATAGTTGTTGTTAATGCCCACTCTGAGTTTTGCGCCGGTGGCACGGCTACTCACAGAGATCGTCGGTAAGGCTACTACGACTGGACTCGAGGGTGCGTTCCATGCGCTGCCGGGCCAATTGATTCAGATCGAAGAAAACTAGCTTGTTGCCAACCTTTGCCTAAAGCTGCCTGATTTCCTGGCGACTCTGGTGGGACGAAAATTCCGGTAACTTCTTTTAAATACTATAGAATACCAAAGACGGTAAAACTGTTTGAGCTACTTGTAGATCTGTGAGTTATCTCGCATTTCGGTGACCTGTAGATAAGAAAAAGCCATTTATTTCTAAGTTACTAATTTATTTTGCGTTTTAACGCCGCTTCTTTAGGCATTCTGTTGGCTCGCCTCTTCAACTCTGGCCTGATACGGGGATTATAAACAAGTTATCAACAGTTTTTGTGGAAACCTAGGTGATTGAAGAAAACGTCAAACCAAGAGGCCCAGGAAACGGAGAAATGCCGGTCGTGTCTTGGCTCCGGTCTTACGGCTATTCCATTTGCGAACCTTTCTCAGGTAGCTGTCCTCTTGCCGTTCATTCCAAGTTTGCACTGTGCGCAATTCGCGGCGAGATACGTTGCCGTCCCATGCATGAGGGCATTTCACAATCTTACTCAGGGAAATCCTCTCTACCGCTCCCGTGTCAGACAAAGTTACGTTGAATGGGTGGTCTCTACACGTGACCGGTCGATGCTCGTAGATCGTGCAGAAATTGGTCTCATGGTCGAGGAAGACGCAACGATCGTGGATGGAACGGAGACCCATGACGGCTCGCGTGTCGTTAAACTTGACCCAAAGCGGATCACTGGTCGACATCGAAATTTCATCATGCGTGTGAAAGCGGACGAATTCGAGTGGGGATCTGCCAGTTCCGTCAACGATTCTTTTAACATCAGCGTCGGTGATACAAACGACGGTGTCGCGGCAGCAGTTACCGCAACCAGTGCACCGAAATTTCAAATACCTCTCCCAGTTTTTCGATACCATAGGCTTCTAGAATAACAGCAAACCGCAAAAACCAGAAGTCAATGGCGAATTTTCTTGCAACCTTAGTGAATATTTTTTATACAGTAGGGGTCATGGATGGTTCTCTTGGGCTTCAGAAAGGTACTCCGAAAATGATGCTCGGCTTCATCGTGCGGCGTTGCGCAGCCGACCTCGGTCATACGCCGACGCCGGATGAGTTCGCCGCCTGGGCCAACGGTACCAGTCGAAACGGCAAAGGCCATTGCCTTTTTGGCAAACCAATCTCGGCTAATATCGCGCAAATCATGTTTCGCCAGCCTGGCCGGCTTGTGACGGTGCGGCCTGGTGGATTGGTCCGCGACGGCTCGGAGCGCGGGCGGTGATATTTGCTCGACTGATCTGCTAGAGTTTTCTATTTACGAGCGGAAAATTCTCAAGAGACACCTAACGGTCCATGAGACCGGAACGACTACCTCGGGTACCCAATTCTTGAGTAGCCTGCGCTCAGCGCTTGTACCTTCCCGTTCGAACACCCGTGCGCTATCTTCAAATAGATCTTAATCGCAGTGACGAACGCTCGTCCACGTATCCTAGAATCAGATGAAGTTAGGAATGAGTTGTTCTCCGGCGACTGTCTTGTTATTGTCCCTGACCTAGCGTCGGAGAATCGAAGCGTCCCGGGGGGAGGTTAGGTCGTGAATATAATTTTTCGTTTTTTGATTCTATTAACATTGTTTTCACCGGTCGTCTTCGGTGCAAACGCCGGCGCTCAGGGAAAACCGGAAAAAGATAAGATTCGAATCGGATACGCGGCAAGGGCTGTGACCCACTCGATTCCCTATTTGACCAATGAAGCCGGCTTTTTTCGCGAGGAGGGGCTGCAGGTCGAGGTGGTGCGAACCGCCGGTGCCGTGTCACCGATGGCTCTCCTTTCTGGTGATACCGATTTTGCCACCATGTCGGCCTTTCTGCTTATTCCGGTGTCGGTGCGGAACCCGGAGGTTGTCATGCTTGGCGGGTTGACACGATACGCCAGCATGACCTTGGTGAGCCGCCCGGAAATCCGCAACGCTAAGGATATGATCGGCGCGGTTATCGGTCTGCAGCGCCCCGGGGATGCCTATGAGAAGAATGCCCGTTCGGCGCTCGAGCATCTGAAATTGAACCCCGATAAGGACGTCAAGTTTCTCTATCTCGGCACTAATGAAGCCATGTGGGTCGCCCTCGATGCGCGCCGGGTTGCGGCAACGATGGTTTCACCTCCGGCCACGCTGTTCGCTCGGAGGGCCGGCATGAATTTCCTGGTGAATCTCGCGGATCTAAAAATCGAATACCAGGGCTCGACCTTTGCGACGCGCCGCTCCCTTATGAAAAAATACCCGAATCTTACATTGCGGGTGGTGCGTGCCATGGTGCGGGGCATCCATTTCTTTAAAACCCGGCGTGAAGAGACATACGAAATTCTTGCAAAGTTTCTCGGCACCAGGGATCCTGAGGCGTTGGAGGAATCGTGGAGTTACGGAGGTGACATACCCGCCAAACCTTTTGCCGTCGAAAGCGCAGTTCAGGGGGTAATCAATCACCTGGCTGCCGGGGATACCAAATTCGCCAAATACCGACCGGCGGAGTTCATCGAGCTCGGGCCCCTCGCCGAACTCGACCGCAACGGTTACATCGACCGCCTCTACGTCGGTTACGACACGAAGGCAAGATAACAGCTGCTTGTCCGACGCCCCTGGGGCTGGTATTTTTCTCTGATGATACGCAAGAGAGAAGAACGTCGGTTCCAGTTAGTCTCTGAATTCAAACCCCAAGGCGACCAGCCCCGGGCCATCGATAAACTCGTCCAGGGCATTGAACTAAAGAAAAAAGACCAGGTCCTACTGGGAGTCACCGGCTCCGGTAAAACATTCACCATGGCCAACGTGGTCGCCCGGGTCAACAAGCCGACTTTGGTCATAGCGCCCAATAAGACTCTTGCGGCGCAGCTTTACAACGAGTTTCGTGACCTCTTCCCTGACAACGCCGTACGCTATTTCGTCAGCTATTATGACTACTACCAGCCGGAAGCCTACGTGCCTTCGACGGACACCTACATCGAGAAGGACGCTTCCATTAACGATGAAATCGATAAGCTGCGCCACTCGGCAACCAAAGCCCTATTGGAGCGAAGTGATACACTGATCGTCGCTAGCGTCTCCTGTATCTATGGCCTCGGTTCGCCGGAAGCTTACTTCGACCTGATGGTGTATCTGGAAGAGGGTAGTCGGATTCAACGGGACCAGATGTTAAGAAAACTGGTCGACATTCAATATCAGCGCAGCGACTTTGATTTTTATCGTGGCACCTTTCGGGTCAGGGGAGACATTGTCGAGATTTTTCCGGCGTATGAGGATTCGTCGGCGCTTCGGTTTGAGTTTTTCGATGATCAGGTTGAAGCCATCCATGAGATCGACCCGATCCGGGGGAAAATTCAGCGACGGGTCGATAAAGCCTGTATTTATCCCGCCAGCCACTATGTGACGGGCGCCGATCGCATGAAGCAAGCGACGCGGGACATACGTCTTGAACTCAAGGAGCGCCTGGAACAGCTACGCGGAGAGCATAAGCTCCTGGAGGCGCAACGGCTCGAACAACGCACGCTTTACGATTTGGAGCTCTTGGGAGAGATGGGCTTTTGCCCGGGCATCGAGAATTACTCGCGCCATTTGACCGGTCGGAAACCGGGAGAGCCGCCACCGACCTTGCTCAGTTACTTTCCAAACCAATTCCTGCTTTTCATCGATGAGAGTCACGTCACTGTGCCGCAAATCGGTGGTATGTATAGGGGCGACCGATCGCGAAAGGAAACTCTTGTTGAGTACGGCTTCCGGTTGCCTTCGGCTTTGGACAATCGTCCTTTGAACTTTGCCGAGTTTGAAACCTGCTTGGACCAGGTTGTTTACGTTTCCGCCACGCCCGCCAAGTATGAGTTGGAAACGAGCAGAGGGGCCATCGTCGAGCAACTTATTCGTCCGACGGGCTTGATGGACCCGGAGCTCATTGTGCGCCCGGCGCGCAATCAGGTGGACGATCTACTTGAGGAGATACGCAAGAGGGTTGAGCGCAAGGAACGAGTTCTGGTCACGACTTTAACCAAAAGAATGGCAGAAGACCTGACGGACTACTATCAGGATCTAAACGTTAAAGTTCGCTATTTGCACTCCGATATTGAGACCCTGGAGCGAGTCGAGATCATTCGACAACTGCGCATCGGAGTTTTTGATGTTTTGGTCGGTATCAACCTGTTGCGCGAGGGGCTCGATCTGCCGGAAGTTTCTCTCGTTGCTATACTCGATGCCGACAAAGAAGGATTTCTACGCTCCGATCGTTCGCTGATCCAGACTATCGGTCGAGCCGCGCGCAATGTTTATGGGACAGTAATCCTCTATGCCGATTCCATCACGGGTTCCATGAGGTCGGCGATTGACGAGACCGATCGACGTCGTAGGTGGCAGGCGGCTTTCAACAAGGAACACGGTATCACACCGCAAACTGTCATCAAGTCTCTCGGATCGCCTCTGGTGAAAATGTACGAGGCTGACTATGTAGACGTACCCTTGGCTGCGGAGAAGGACACCCCGTACGGGTCGGAAGAATTGCCGCGGGCAATTCAAAAACTTAAGAAAGAAATGAAGAAAGCCGCTGAACGGCTTGAATTCGAGCGGGCTGCTGAGTTGCGCGACCGCATTCGAAGGATGGAAGAACAAGAAATCGGCCTGCGATCCGTCGGTAGCACGTAGCTTGGTCTTTCGTAGTATGTCGCCGGAACTCTCAGCGGTCCGTGTCCGAAACGTTGGTTATGTTGATGGCGGCTTCCACGGGGTCCGATCGGCGCATTCGCACCGGATGCTCTTCCTCATCCGGTTGCTGAGAATAACGGACCCAGCGAACCTTGGTTTTTGCCGGTTGCTCGTTGAAAATCGTCGCGACAAAGAAGACTGCGATGGCTAGACCGCTGAGTGAATAGAGGACAAATGGTTGCATCGAACCGGTGGTGGCGATGTGCTCTCCCCATTGAACCATGAAGCCGAGATAGTAAGTAAACATATAGGTGATAAGAAGGCAGATTTTCACGCGGTTCCACAGTAGAAATGGTAAGAGACTCGCGATGAAGAAAAACACTTGCCAGATCGGTATCAGTTGGCTAAAAACCCCAAGGCGCATCAGATTTTCAATGTCGAACATGGCATTACTCCATTTTAGTTTCGTTGGTCTTTTGCCGCGTTGGCTGAAAAGTAATAGTCCAAAAGTCATGCCAATGCGCGCCCGGGAAATTGGTGGGATTCTAATCCGAAACGCGGTGCAAGATCGTAAGAAACTGCGAAAAATGTCCACCGGAGTGCAGTTTTGGCCACGGATTGACATGCTTTGTGATGCCAGTTTGTTAGCCAGGAGGCGTCAATTTAGTTTAGTATAGCGTGGTTTTTGATCTGGCGTGTTCCACGAACAATCTCCTGTGTCTCGATGGCGGTGATTCCAGAAAAAATAGCAAATCTACCCTCACGTTCCGGCGTTTACCTGATGCGGGACGACCGAGGCAAGGTAATTTATGTCGGCAAAGCAAAAGACCTCCGCGCTCGGGTGCGGGCGTACTTTAATAATCCGGACGAGCGGAGCCAGATCCAGTTTCTAGTCCGGCGTGTTGCAGATATCGAGACGCTGGTCACCAGCAGTGACAAAGAGGCGCTGATTCTTGAAAACAATCTCATTAAACAGTACAAACCGCGCTACAATATCCGGCTCAAAGACGACAAGAGCTATCTGAGCATCAAAGTGATGACCCAGCACGACTGGCCGAGAATTTTTACGACGCGAAAGATTGTCAAGGACAACAACCGTTATTTTGGGCCGTTCTCGTCGGCGGTGGCGGCTCGCGAAACCCTCGACATTGTTGAAAAGCATTTTCTCCTACGCAACTGTACGGAACACAACTTCAAAAACCGCAGCCGGCCGTGCCTGCAATATCAAATCAAACGCTGCCTGGCGCCGTGCGTTTTGCCGGTAAGTCAACCGGAGTACCGCGAGCGGGTCCGGCAAGCGATGCTGTTTATCGAAGGAAAGCAGAATGAGTTACTAGTGGAATTGAAGCAAAGAATGGAGGAGAAAGCGGAGGCTTTGGAGTTCGAAGCCGCCGCCAAGATTCGTGATCAGATTCAAGCCGTCGAAAAGACCCTCGAAAAACAGCGTATGGTTTCGCATTGGGGAAGCGACCAGGATGTCTTTGGACTTTATCGCGAAGGGGGATTCATTGAAGTCCAAGTCCTGTTCGTCCGACAGGGGAAGTTGACTGGCAGCCAGTCTTATTCGCTGGAGGACTTGGAGTTTCCCGATGAGGAAGTCATGGCGGCGCTCTTGACGCAGTTTTATCAAGGTCATCGTTTCATTCCGGATGAAATTCTGCTGCCGGTGGAGTTGGAGGACGCAGAAGTTCGGGAGGAATACTTACGCGATGGCAAGGGGAAGCGGGTCACTATTTTTAGCCCCCACAGAGGTGATAAAAGGGAACTGGTGGCGATGGCCCGTGAGAACGCGCGCCAGAGCTTTTCCGAGCGCCACGATCAGGAAAGAGCGCGAGAGAAGATGCTGCAGGAGCTGCAGTTGAAGCTGCGCTTGAGAAATTACCCCCAGCGAGTCGAATGCTTTGATATTTCGATGCTTCATGGCACCAACGCCGTGGGCTCGATGGTGACCTTTGTTAATGGGGAGCCGGATAAGTCTCGTTATCGGCACTATCGGATTCGGAGTATTGACGCCGCTTCCGGCGGAGATGACTTTGGGATGATGTTGGAAGTGCTGAAGCGTCGCTTTACCCGCGGCAAAGAGGAAGGTGATCTGCCGGATCTCGTCGTGGTCGACGGTGGCAAGGGCCAGCTCGCCATGGCACTGGCGGCAATGGCGGAAGTTGGGGTTAAAGGCGTGGAGGCGGTCGGATTGGCGAAAATGCGCGTACAATCGGCGCCACGCAGCGCAGAGATCGAGCGCTCGGAGGAGCGGGTCTTTTTACCGGGTCAGAGCAATCCGGTGATTTTGAAGCGCCACTCGAACGCGCTTTTCTTGCTCCAGCGAGTGCGCGACGAGGCGCATCGTTTCGCCATCACGCATCACAAAAAACTACGGGCACGTCAAACACTCTTCTCCGCGCTAGACCTTATCCCAGGCGTTGGCGGGGCACGGAAGCGGGCTCTGCTGCGCGTTTTCGGCAGTATCAAAAGAATCGAAGTAGCGACATTGGAAGAACTCCTTAAAGTTCCATTGATGAATGAAAAGACTGCTAGAGAGATCCTACAATCTCTGCACGCTTTGCCGCAGTGACGGAACTGCAGATGTCCTTTGACACCGCGACAAGGGCAGTTGCAGTTGCGAGTTTTCACCATCCGTCGATTTGGCTCGTGGTTCCGACTTTGTCACTTCTGGTGGGCCAGGCGATGGCCCCGATGCCGCTCGTTATCCCGGTTGAGTGTTTGTTTCTTCTGTTCCTCCCACTGTTGCTAGTTATTAAAGCGAGGACACGACGCTGGGGACTACTGGTCCTTGCTGCCGGCCTGGGGGTTTCGCTGGGTTACATTCGGCATTGGCAGTTGTTGCATCCGAATTTTTCGCGCAATCATGTGCAATTGCTGACCCACGATGGTGCGCGAGTCTACCTGGAAGGATCGCTGGTGCGAGAACCAGAGAAACTGCCGAATCGAAGCCGGTGGTTGCTGCGGTGCGAGAGGATTTGGCATCCCACCGGCGCGGAAGAAATTTCGGGCGACCTTTTACTGAGTGTCCGACACGTACGGCGGGAATGGCACTACGGCGATCGCGTGCGTTTTTGGGTTCGGCCGCAAGCACCGCGCGACAGCGGTAATCCCGGGGGGTTCGACTATGGAACTTACCTGGCTCGGCAGGATATCTACGCCATCGGATATCTGGAAGCCGACCATGAGGTGGAATTGGTAGTCCGTAAACTCAGAAGTGTGAGGGGCGCTATTGAGTACCTCCGCCGGGAGATTCGCCGCTATATCGATCAGCACGCTACTGCGGGTAACGGTGCATTAATGAAGGCGCTGGTCGTTGGAGATATGAGCGCTGTCACCAAGGAGATGCGCAACGATTTTACCGCTGCCGGTGTGAATCATGTATTGTCGATTTCCGGTTTGCACGTCAGCATGTTGGGACTAGTGGTTTTCTGGCTGGTTCGCTTTGGTTGTTCTTATAGTCCCACCCTGCTCCTACGCTGGAATCTGCTGAAAGTGGGGACGTTCTTTTCTTTCCTGGCGGTGGTTTTTTACACGGCCATCGCCGGGGCTATGGTGCCGACGGTGCGTTCGGCGATCATGATCGGCGTCTATGAGCTGGCGGTATTGTTGGACCGGGAAGAGGAAGTGTTTGCCAGTCTCACTTTTGCCGCGCTGCTGATCGCCTTGATCTGGCCTGCCGTCGTCGCCGACATTTCTTTTCAGCTTTCCTTTCTTGCGGTTTTGTTTATTGTTTGGGGCATGCGCAGAATGACGGAGCAGTCTCCCGGGCGACCGCGCGACGAACTGCCTCAGGAGCGGAGTTGGTGGATCGAGAAACTCCGACAGGGGAGACTACATTTGGCCGTGCCGCTGTTTGCGACGTTGGGCACTGGGCCGCTAGTGGCTCACTATTTTGGTCATTTGTCATTGGCTGGTTTCATTTCCAATCCGATCATCGTGCCGCTGGTCGGTTTTGTCGTTGTGCCGTTGGGGCTGGTTACGGGATTTCTCTCCTTGATAGCGCCATCCGCAGCGGAGGTGTTGCTCTGGATTGGCGAGTATCCATTGTCGTCAACCCTCTGGTTGGTAACACTGTTTGCTCGCCTTCCCTTAGCCAATGTGGCAGTGCCCGTGCCAAACGTCCTTGAGGTGACGGCGCTCTATTTGTTTGTCGTTTCGCTTTTTCTCCTGCGTAGAAATCGTTTTGCGGCTGTTGGAATCGTGTTATTCGTGTTGATTTTGGGAGCTGACGTTTTTTACTGGTGGCGTGAACGGTGGGACCGAACGAATCTTCGTGTAACGCATCTAAATGTGGGACAGGGAGATGCCGCTGTAGTGGAATTGCCGCGGTCGAAGGTGCTCGTTATCGATGCCGGCGGAACAGCGCTGGGAGAATTCGATACCGGCGAGAGCATCGTTGGCCCGTTCTTGCGCTCGCGTAAGATTCTGAGAGTTGATTACTTGTTCCTCAGCCATCCACGGGTGGATCACTATGGCGGCATGCGTTCTATCGTGCTGGAATTTGCCCCCGGAGAGTTCTGGTCCGGTCCGAGCAAAGGAAAAACCACCCGCTTCGACGATTTGGAAGAAGCTTTGCAACAGACGCGCGTCAAGCGGGTTACCCTCAGCGACCGGGAGCCTTGTCGCGACATCGACAGCGTCAAGCTTTGTGTGCTCTACCCGCCCCCTGACGGACTGGAGGATGCCTCTGTCGTATTGCGGCTGGAATTTGGTCGGGTTCGGCTTCTTTTTGCCGGGGACTTGGATAAGCGCGATGAACGCGCGTTGCAGCCTAAAACCCAGGATCTCCGAAGCGCCGTGCTCAAAGTTCCGCGGCATGGCAGTGCCAGTTCCAGTACGCAGGAATTTGTCGCGGCGGTTCGCCCGTCATTGGCAATATTCTCCGTGGGCGGTCGGAATCCTTTTGGGCTACCGCGGGATGAGGTGGTTGCCCGCTATCGTGAAGTGGGAGCAGAAGTTTTGCGTACGGACGAGGACGGCGCTATTATTCTGGAGACCGATGGTGCCACGATTCACTACCGCACCCATAAGAGCGGCAAGAAGGGCGCTGTGTCCTTCTAATTGAGCCCGAGCAGACCCGCAGACGTGAGTCCTGGAAACCACCCAGGTTTCGGGTGCCAGTTAACCTGAAACCTGAGACCCGAAACCTTAGTCGCGCTACCCCAGCTGCTTCAGTTCCTTGATGTAATCCGTGAAGCCGGCCTCCAAATTGTACTCTGGCTCCCAACGCAGGATCTGTTTAGCTTTTGCGATCACCATGGGCTGCTTGGCGCTTCTGGGCCGTGTCCCGGGGATTAATTCGACTTGCAGGTTGGGTAAGAGTTTCTCCGCAGTTGCGACGAGTTCGTCGAACTTAATGACCACGCCGGTGCCGATGTTTAAGGTAACCGGTGCTGTCAAAGGAACGGTCGCAGCCTTGTCGAGGGCACGCCCCAAATCCTTGTAATAGACATATTCGAAGTCGCGAGCTTGCTCCTGAGCGACCTTTACGACGCCGCCTTTGATGCCGGTTTGCAGCATATTCTGCACCATTTCTCCGCCGCCGGAGCCACCGGCGAAGTGACCGACGCCGTAAACGTTTGCGAGCCGGAGAACGATCAGCTCGAAACCATAGAGACGTTGATAAGCTTCGACCATGAGTTCTTTAGCGACTTTGGAATTGCCGTAGGGTTCCCCTGGCCCGCGGTGAAAGTTTTCGTCGATAGGGCTAGGCTCTCCACCACGCCGGTCATAGATGCCGAAAGTGCTGATCTGAACCAAGCGCTTGACTCCCGTGAGTCGAACGGCTTCCGCTACGTTGATCGTCCCCATGACGTTGATCTGCATGCCAGTGTAGATGGGTTGAGCCACTTTGCCGCCAATGAGACCGGCGGTATGGATGACAATGTCCACTTTGTGTTTTTGCATGGTTTCGATCAGAGCCGGGAGGTCTCGGACATCTCGTTGGACGACCGTGACGTTGGCGGCTCCAAGTTTGTAAGCTAAAAAGTCTTTACGTGGCGCGAAATCGTAGAAAACAATGCTCTCGCCACGCTTGAGCGCGAGCTGCGCATAGGACGTACCGACCAAACCCAAGCCCGTGATTAGCGTTGCCATGTCGATTCCTTTCTTTTTGGTGTTTGCTTTATCTCCCCACGCCTCACGTCGACCCGACTTATCTCCTATCGCCGGAGCTAGATCGAGGACATGCCACTCATGCTCATGGCGTGCCGGCAGCTTGGCGCGGCCCATGGATTTGCTCGAGATCATGGGTGGTTAAAATTCGGTTTGTGCTTCTTTTCATCTGCCCTCCCGTAAGACACAATCCTTCTAGAGAGATCAGGTTCGTTACGAACAAAGATTGTCAAGAAAGTAGGGTCTGCCGCCGGTAATTGGACTTATCCCCTTTTCTCTCCTTCCCTTTCTCTCCCAATCAGCTCAATCTCTAAAGGTAGCCCCCAGAGTATTCAATGCGCAGCGGACGTGACATGAGAGCAGGGAATACCTCACCGCTTCTCGGCACCGCGTCACACGGACACAGCGTCCGCGACGCCGCACACATCGGACATTGATCTCTTATCTTTCGGGAACGCGTCAACGTTAGATTCTCTTGGCTTTAAAACAACTGCCCTGCCAACCCAAAGAGTCTCAACCCTATCTGCTAAATTCCAATGGTAGACTCCGATCCAATCAAAAAGAAACCACGAAAGACTTGCCATATCGACATGAGGCGGGATTTGTCTTGAGGCAACTACAAACTCGTTGGGAAAAACACGTGCAGGGGGGAACAAGCCCCCTGCACCTCCCAAATTACCAAATAACTCAAATAACCAAATCACTGAAGATCAACACCCTGTCCACCGCGCACGCACCAGACGGAGAGAGACACGTTCTTAGTGATGCCTCCCACGCCGCCACTGGGATTGTCGGCATCGCTGAAGTCCACGGCCCACGCGGAGCTCGTAAGCTCGACGTTGGTAGTAGCCGACCAGTAGGTGGACGACTGCACATTGCTAAAGGGATGGCCAACGGGTAAATCTGGGTTTCCGTTAGGGTTGCTGGGGTCCAGCAGACTCGCTAACTCCTGAACTGTCGGGAGCCTCCACCCTCTACGATTACCCACAATCTTAACGTTGCAATCTGCTTGAGCCACGACCCAGGTTCGAACTCCCGTTTCTTCCCCGGCCGGGTGCAGCGGCGACTGCTCCCAGACAAGCCCGGTCTCTTTGTCATACACGGCGGCGTTGTTGAAATCGTTTAGCACCTTAAACCGTGTTGAGTTGTTGATTTGATTGTCCCAAAACGGAGGGTTTGCAATCGCTAATGAGGCAAACAAAAACAAAGCAACGATAACAATCAGAATTGAATAAAGTGTCTTCATCGAAAATCCCTCCTCTTTAAACGCAGTTATGGGCCTTTAGCCATCAGCGGTCAGCATTCGGCTTTCTTTGCTGATGGCTGATTGCAGAATGCTGATAGCTCAGGCCTGGCGGGCCTCGGCTCCGATCTTCGAAGTTGCTTTCCATGAAAACCACGCATGACATAAGAACTGCTCCACAACGCGAGCAAAGTAGGATCTCTTGCCGGAATTATTGTGCAGCCTCATTAGCTGCCGTGACTTGTTGGGTGAAAGTCCCAACGATGGGAGATTTCCCGTTCGCCCATCTAGCTTGACTCCCAGCGTCATCCGGTGACGGAGGACGCTAGAAGCGGGAGTGACAAGGTACCTCAGAAGGCGCGGTGAAGTCCATATGATTTCATCACGTCGCAACCTGGGGTAGGGAGGGAACTCTCCCGAACAGCAGCGCGCGGAGACAACGATAGTCTTGGACACAGAGCCAGGATTTCCTTTGTGGTGGAAGCGGGCGAAGGGTAGAAGCAAACTGCGGGGTGGCAAGCGTATGCCAGGAGCAAGCTTAAGGTTGCAATCTTGTAGGAAGGCTCTATCTGACATGCTGGCCTTGAAGCCGTCCCGGGGGAAACCCGCTGTGCGGAATTTTAGAGGGGGCGATGGAGACGTCGGCATCATCCGAAACCCGGTCCGCGCCATCGCTCCACTCGACCATGGTGCTCCCAAGCAAAACGGATGGAGTGTTGGAATACTGGAGTATTGGGGGTTTAAATGCTTTGTACATTACTCCATGACTCAAGCACTCCAGTTTCCGTACGTGGAGCGAGGCGATTGATGCGCAACGAACCATATGAGTTTTTTCAGCGGTGTCCTATTAACGGTAGAGTGCATCTATATAATACCCTGAGCGGTCCAACTCTTCGAGCAAACTAATGTCGATGAAATCCCTGGGATTCGCGGTCTTTGCCGCGGGAATCCTATCGCTTGCCTTTGATGATCGTTTTAAAGCCCTCGATAGAAGGGTAAGGCTTGGGTTTGACGATCTCGCGGAGAGTCTGGTAGGCGTCTTCCAGCCGCTTTTCGTCTTTGGTTTGCCGAACTTGGCGAAGACCTTTTTGGACACCTCGGGATTGGTCTTCACCACGTGGATCGCCTCGACGTAGGACTTGAGAAAGCGTCTTGCGACGTCACGCCTCTTGGCGAGCAGGCGCTGGGTCGTTACCAAGCCGGTTCCTTGGAAAGCTACCTTGAAGTCGCGCAGATTGAGCAAGGTCTTCATGCCTAGACGCTGCGCCTCAAAGTGGTCCGGCGGAGAAAGTAGAGTGGCGTCAATCGAACCGCCCGACAGCGCGATCAGCCGTTCCGGAGTATCGCCGACCTGGAGTAATGTGACGTCCCGGTCGCTCAAGCCGTATCGCCCCAGCACGTAGAGAAAGCGCAAGTGTGAGGCCGCTCCAAAGCGAAAGACACCAATGCGTTTTCCTTTGAGTTCCTCCATGGATTTGATGTTTGGCCGGACGATCAGCCGATCCTCCAGAGTATCCTGGACACCGGCAATCATCACAGGGTCGGCTCCTTGCAGCCTGGCAGAGGACATGAGCGCTCCTGTCATCTGCGCGAAGTCAACTTCTCCCGCCACCAGCGTTTCAATCGCCGCGCGCGTATAGATAATCTCTGCGCTGAGATCGTTTTTGTTAAAAAGCCCGCCTACGTCCGCGACCCACAACACCCCTTGAGTCGGTGCAACCGCCGAGAAAGCAACTCTTATTTTATCCGCGCCCGAGGCGGGATTGTGAAAAACGCACAGCATGATTGTGCCGATGACGACTGGCAGCAGCGGTCTAGGCTAGTCCGATAAAGCGATTTGCCATAGGACATCGCATTCGCTCCTGGAAAAGGATAGGTTTCGGATTATTGATCCGCTTAAACGCGGCGACTGCCCGGACACTACGAGAATTCATTCGGTGGGTCAAGGCTAAAGAGAAGTCAGAAAGGCGAATGCCGGCTCTGATCGAGGAACCCCGAATTGTCACGATCCAAAGCATGTCACGATCCAAAGCTTGACACTAGGTGAGTGAATATTTTACAAGGCATCAGGTAAGGTACGCGAGAAATCGCCGCGCGAAGGCGCCCATTCAACTTTTCGACTTTAATGGATCGGCTTTTGACACGTAGCGATGCAACCAAGAAAGGAGATCAACCATGGCTCGCATCCGACACATTGCCATTCTTACAAAAGACACAGCCAAGCTGGCTGAGTTTTACCAGGCTTCTTTCGGGCTCAACGAGGTCGCACGCAGCGGAGAGGGTGGCGAAGCTATCTATCTCTCCGACGGTCATATCAATCTCGCCATATTGCCGGCGAGAAACCGCCGCGAAGGGATTTATCATTTTGGCATAGAGGTGGAAGACGTAAACGGAGCCGTGCAAACCGCACTCGCCGCCGGCGCCAGCGGCGGCAAGGCCGAGCTTCCCAAAGACGGGCGTTTTGCCGAAACCTTCGTTCTTGATCCGGTAGGCACCCGAGTCGATCTGTCGCTGGGTTGGAAAGTTTAGCCAGTCGCCTGAAAGGAACTATTCCGTTTCGGATCGGGTCATAGCATCTTCAGGATCATTTTCCGATGCGGAATGCCGGCTTCCTGAAACACCGGACCGGTACAGCTGAACCCCATGGCTTGATAAAACCCGATCACCGGGACTTGAGCATGGAGACAAATCTTTTGGGCACCACGTCTCCGCGCTGTTCCAATGGCTCGGCTCAACAGTTTGGTTCCGACGCCTTTCCCGCGGTGGCTTTTTAGCACGGCCATACGCCCGATCTTCGCGCTCCCCTGGCGCATCACCACCCGTGCCGTTCCCACCGCTTTTCCCGCGGCGAAAACCAGGAGATGGGTTGCATGCTTGTCGGCGCGATCGATCTCGATCTGTTCCGGCACGCCCTGTTCTCTAACGAAGACACGTGTGCGAATGGCAAAAGCCACCGCTAAATCCTTTTGAGAAGTGACTCGTCTCACTCGCAGGGGCGCGTTCACAGCAGCTAAAAATTAAACCATCGTCCTGCTGGCCGGGGTCTGGGGGGATTGATACGCCTATGCTTCTCGCGGAGCAACGATGATGGCGCGGTAGCAGGCGGTAGCGGGCTCGTAGCCTGTGGTAACGGCGCGGTTGCCGGTGGCAGCTCTTCGACGGCTGGCGGCAAAGGAGCAGTCGGCGGCGGCAGCTCGCTGACAGCCGGTGGCAATGCAGCCGCGCCGGACGCTAGTGGTGCCGTGGCCGATGGCAAGGGAGTCACCGCCGGTGGCAATGAACTAGCTGCCGACGGTAAGGGTGCGACGGCACGTGGAAGAGGTGCGGTGGCGGATGGTACTTGGCTGACAGCTCGCGGCAGGGGGGCGGTAGCTCGCGGCAGAGTTTCATGACGCGACGGAGCCCGAAAGGCAGGCACGGGTCGTATCACTTGGCCGCTGGCTTCCTGAGGATTCGGCAAGAGAAGGCACGCAAGCACAGGAGCAAAGACTGGCAGCACTCGGGCGTATATTACAGGCGTTTTCATTGACCCTGACCTGCCTCTCACTTTATTCCTAGTCGTACG
>DAIRFP010000094.1:0-19013 GCA_036794995.1 Thermodesulfobacteriota bacterium
CCGAGCCGCAACCAAAACTCGGAATATCTCGCGCAAAGGCGCAAAGGCCGCAAAGTGACGGGCTAAGGCCCGTCATCCCGAGGTAAGTAAGAAAGATCTCCCGGAGTTTACCCTGAGCTTGGCCGAAGGGGTCGAAATGACAACTTTCGGACTTGGCGTTCTTGGCGTCCTTTCGACTTCGCTCAAGGCAGGCTTGGCGCGAGCAAATCCCTGTTTTGGATAGCCACGGGCCACCGGAAAATTTGCGCAAGCCACGAAAACTTTCAACTCTAACAATATGAAAGTCTATTGGCTGGTTCCCCTCGCATACCTGCTGGGCTCGGTGCCCACGGGTTATATTCTCGGCTCTTTGGCAGGGGTCGATGTGCAAACAACCGGGAGTGGCAATATCGGGGCGACGAATGTCGCGCGCACCGTTGGCCAGTGGCAGGGAATTCTAACGCTTCTTGCGGACACCGCGAAAGGATTTATCCCTGTAATCCTGGGGGTCACCCTGGGTTTGACTCCGGCAGAGAGTGCCTTCGTCGGGATCGCGGCGTTTTTAGGTCACCTGTATCCGGTATTCTTGCGGTTCCGGGGCGGCAAAGGAGTAGCAACGGCTCTGGGGGTGCTTTTAGCACTGACGCCTTTAGGTACTTTGCTATTGATTGTGGTCTTTGCGGTCGTGATATTTTGGAGCCGGGTGACTTCTCTCGGTTCGATCGCTACCGCGGTGGCTGCGCCGGTTACGCTCTGGTTAATGTCCTATCCCATATCTGTCGTTGCCATGAGCATGTTCCTCGCGGTCATGGTCGTCATCCGCCACCGTGCCAACATCCGTCGGTTGGCCGGCGGCACCGAACCGAAGCTTGGGTCTTAGTTCTCAATAATGACTTCGACTCGGCGATTTTGGCGCCGCCCGTCTTCGCTGTCATTGGAAGCGATAGGCGAACGGGTTCCCAGGCCGCGGGCCGAGATACGACTGCTGTTCAATCCATCGCGCTCGAGAGTATCGGCGACCGTCATTGCCCGTCTTTCAGATAGCTGCTGATTATAGGCTTCTTGAGCCGCGCTTTCTCTGCTGGCGTGGCCTTCGACTACAAGGCGCCGATTGGCTGCGTCGCGCTTGACAATGCCGGCGATCTGATTGACACGGTCTCGGCCGTCCGGTGTCAGATCCGCCCGGTCAAATTGAAAATTGACGCTGGGGAGGTTCACCATAACCCCTCGACTGGTCTCGCGGGCGTCGATATTGCGTCTTTTCAATTCGTCGATTAAGGCTTGGTTCTTGGCAATTTCAGCGCGCTGCTGATCGAGGGCCTTTTGCTGTTCGGCCTGCTTCATTTCCTGACCCTGGAGCTGGTCGCCGATCAGCGCACCACCGCCCAATCCCAAGGTGCCTCCGATCGCTGCGCCGATCCCAGGATGACCGACGGCGGAGCCGATAGCACCGCCTGCAGCCGCTCCGCCCAAAGCACCAATGCCGGCCCCTTTTTCGCGCGTCGTCAGCGATCCGCTGGCACAACCGGAAGCCAGCAATACCGCGGAAAGAAAAAGAATTCTAAAAACCCCCCGGCGTTGGTTCATACGTTACTCGGAACCTCCTAGCTTCAGTTATTTTATTATGCGATTCGAATTTTGGCCCCAGTCTCTCTGCATTAGACGGGCGAGATCGGAGATGCTTAACAGCTTTGCAACTTCTTGATTCGCCGGACGAAAACCGACCGCTTAAGGCCAATTTTAGCAGATCAATCCGGACCCATCAACGATAGAATATAATTCTATTTTAGCTTTTGGGAAATTGTACGAGTGACTCCTGTTGACATCGTAGACCTTATAAGTCTAGAGTTTTTAAGAAAGGACACTCGTGGCAACTCTTACTCAGGAACAAGTTTTAGAGGCGTTAAGCAAAGTCCAAGACCCCGAGCTACACCGGGACATCGTAAGTCTTGGCATGGTCAAAAGCCTGGCCATCAATAACGGCAAAGTCGCCTTTACGGTGGAGTTGACCACCCCTGCCTGCCCGCTCCGAGAGAGCATTGAAACCGACTGCAAGAAAGCCTTGGCAGGCATCCCCGGCGTCAGTGATCTGGAGATCACTTTCGGCGCCCAAGTGCGCGGCAGCAAGAGCGGCGGCGGGCAAACGGATTTGCTGCCCACCGTTAAGAACGTCGTCCTGGTAGCTGCGGGCAAAGGCGGCGTCGGCAAGTCTACTGTGGCAGCCAATCTGGCCGTGGCCTTGAAGATGCACGGCGCAGCGACGGGGTTGCTGGATGCCGACATTTATGGGCCGTCCGTTCCGATTATAATGGGTGTAAAGGGCGAACCCAACAAAATTGAAGTCAATGGCGGATACAAAATCGCTCCGGCTGTCGCTCACGGCGTGCCCGTCATGTCCATCGGTTTTTTTCTCGACGCAGATCAAGCGGTAATCTGGCGCGGGCCCATGTTGGGCAAGGCGCTGCATCAACTGATGGCGGACGTTCATTGGGGCGAGCTGGATTATCTGGTCGTCGACATGCCGCCGGGAACCGGTGACGTGCAGATCACTTTCTCTCAACAGCTCAAGGTGAGCGGCGCGCTGCTGGTGGCAACGCCGCAGCAGGTTGCGCTGGCGGATGTGATTCGGGCCAAGTCGATGTTTGATAAAGTCATGATCCCCATAGTCGGTCTGGTCGAGAACATGAGCTACTTCATCTGCGACGGCTGCGGCAAGAAGCATGAAATCTTTTCTCGCGGGGGAGCCCAGAAAGCGGCAGAACGATTCCAGATCCCGTATCTGGGAGAAATCCCGATTACGCCGGCGCTTCGCGAAGGCGGGGACAAGGGTGTGCCGATCCTGATCCAGGAGCCGGGGTCCGAAGTGAGCAAGATTTTTCTCGAAATCGCCGGTAAGCTGGCCGGCCAGCTCTCCATCGCTTCCGAGCGAGCGAGAAAAAGTCAAGGTCCCACCATTATCACAACGTAACGAGATATCGCCAACGGTCAAAACGAGGAGTCACCGCAATGATCACAAAAGAACAGGTGTACGAGGCGCTCCACGAGTGCTACGATCCGGAAATCCCAGTTAACATTGTCGACCTGGGGCTGGTCTACGATGTGCAGGTGGACGAGGACAAAGTCGCGGTAAAAATGACGCTCACCGCACCGGGATGTGGCATGGGCACGATGATTGCCGCCGACGCGCGCCAGAAGATTCTCGATCTAGAAGGCGTCGGCGATGCCACCGTGGATCTGGTTTGGGATCCTCCCTGGGACCCAAGCAGGATCAGTGACGAGGCCAAGCAAAAATTAGGAATCGGTTAGTTGCGCGACAGCTCAATTAGCCTTTTGATCGCTTCAGGGTCGTCAACGTAGCGGCACTCAACCCGGCGTACCGCGTCAGGGTTACTCACAATCACGACGACGCAGCTTACGAAGGCCAAGCGACCTTTTAGGTATACTCATGCTTGATCGACCCCGGTTGAGAGCCGTAGAGGCATTCCCGGTTCAGCAAGACGGCAAAACTCTCGTCTACCTCAAAGACCCCCAGAATTTCGCCGAGCCTCTCGGCATCTCTCCGGCTGGATACTTCGTCGCCTCGCACTTCGACGGGGAGCATTCTCTTGTCGATATCCAGGAAGCTTATTGCAAGCAATTCGGCACGTTACTGCTTACCGAGGAGCTAAAAAAATTCATCGAATTGTTCGATGATCACCACTATCTCTACACCGCCCGGTTCTTGCTGCATCAAAATAAAGTTGTCGAGGAATTCAAGGGCCAGCCAATGCGTATGGCCGCCCATGTGGGAAGCGTCTACCGGAAAGATTCGCGCGAGCTAAAAGCGCAATTGGATGGATTCTTTTTATCGCCCCAAGGCCCGGGCCTGCCGTCGCGGGATGCTTCGACTTCCACTCCCCGGGCGATTGTCGCGCCGCATATCGACTTTCATCGGGGCGGACCCGCCTATGCGTGGGCCTACAAGGGACTGGCGGAAAGCGAGGGCGCCGATCTTTACGTTTTGCTCGGCACGTCGCATTGCGGTGGCCGGAATCCGTTTATTGTCACGTTTAAGGATTTCGATACGCCATTAGGTGCGGTGGAGACCGATAAAGAATTTACCCGGCGTCTACAGGAGAGTTGCCGGGAAGATCTTTTGACCGACGAATTCTTGCACCGCGCCGAACATTCGCTGGAGTTTCAAGTGTTGTTTCTGAAATACATCGCGCAGCGAAGAGCAGAGCTGCGAGGTGAAGCCGAAACGCCTTTCAAGATCGTACCCATTTTAGTTTCCTCTTTTCACCCTATGGTGCTAAGTCGAACGCTTCCCGAGAACCATTCGCCGGTGGCGGGGTTTATTAACGCTTTGCAGGAGTTGGTGGCGCAAGAAAGTCGGCGGGTTTGTTTTGTGGCCGGCGTTGACTTGGCGCATGTGGGAAAACAGTTTGGCGACCGCGAACCCATTACACCGGATTCTCTTGAATGGGTTAAAGCCGAAGATCACCGGTTGATTGACCGGCTAGGGGTGCTGGATGGGCCGGGCTTTTTTGATGAAGTTGCAAAAGATCAAGACAAGAGAAGAATCTGCGGCTTTTCGCCGCTCTACTCCTTGATTCAACTCCTCGATGGCAGTCACGGCACCACTCTCAAGTACGACCAGGCTTTCACGCCGGAAACCGGATCCGCGGTGACGTTTACCAGCATGATCTTCGAATAAGCTATCAACTACATCACTCCATTACTCCAACACGCCACTACTCCAACCTCTCTAGTGCATGTTCATGCCGCCGTCGACGCCGATCGACTGGCCGGTCATGAAATCGCTGTCATCGGAAGCGAGGAAGATCACGGTGCCGACCAGATCCGCGGGATATTGATCGCGCTGGAGTGCGCGGCGCTTTCTTCGGTCGGCCAATTGTTCGGGACTGGTGACGCCTTCCTGGTTTGCGCTCGAGATGGTCAGGCCGGGCATGATGGAGTTCACGCAAATATTGTCGTCGCCCACTTCCCGCGCCAGGGCGCGCGTAAAGCCTAAGACACCAGCCTTAGATGAGACATAGTGCAGGAAAAACGGCGTGCCGGTCTGCGTCGTGCCCGAAGAGATATTGATGATCTTGCCTTTTTTCTGTTGCTTCATCGCCGGGTAGACGGCTTTGACACAAAGAAAGAGTCCTTTGACGTTAACGGCCATGACACGGTCCCATTCGTCAGTGTCGATATCCATGAACGCTTTCTTTTTGAGCGCTGAGTAGAGCCCGGCGTTGTTTACCAGAATGTCGATGCGGCCATATTCTTTCAACGCCGCGGCGGCCATCGCCTGGGTTTTTTCCGGTGAGGTGACGTCGACGGCCACGGCGATGGCTTCGCCGCCCGCCGCTGTGATATCGGCGGCGACCTTTTGCGCTTCAGCGTCTTGAATATCGGCGACGACCACTTTCGCGCCTTCTTTCGCCAAACCATGGGCGTAGGCTTTGCCGATGCCTACGCCACCGCCGGTCACAATTGCAACTCGATCTTTTAGACGCATTGTGCTCCTCCGTTACAATGTTCAGTTAAGAATATCTCCCGCAAAGAGCGCAAAGGACGCCAAGTTCGGAAAAAATTTAAGATCCTTATCTTTGATCTTTGCGTCTTTGGCGTCCTTTGCGCGAGGCATCTTCTCCGAGCTAAATTTTCAGCCGGTAAAAATCAATCGGGTTGTCGTGCAAGATCATCTTCTTGGTTTCATCGCTCAGGTCCCTGCGTTCGAGGAACTCGGGGATATCGTGCTTGAACATATCCGGCAATCGCTCATGGGGGTAGTCCGACGGCCACATCAGGCAGCGCGGATTGAATTGCCTTAGCACCTGGGGCAGGGCCTGTTCTTCCACCTCACAGGTGGCCCAAACCTGGCCCGAGCGGATGTACTCGCTGGGTTTCTTTTTGAGGTGCGGCGCCTGGAAGCGGTAGGGCTTTTCAAACTCTTCGTCCATGCGGTCCATCATGTAGGGCAGCCAGCCGGAACCCGCTTCGAGAAAGGCGACGCGCAGCTTTGGAAAGCGCACGAAGACCCCTTCGAAAACCATGTGGGTGAATTGGACCAGAATCGCAAACGGATGCTCCAATGTGTGGACGTGAAGAAACTTGTTGAAGAAATCGAATCCCATGCCGCGGCTCGGCGCGCCGTGCACCGCGAGCGGCATGTCGAGGCGCTCTGCCGCCTCGTAAATGGGATCGAAATCCATATGGCCGTAACCCTTGTTCAACACGGTCACCGCTGGCATGAGCCCCGCAACCAGCCCCAGCTTTTTGGCGCGTTCAAGTTCCTTGGCGGCTTCAATGGGCTCATGAACCGGCAGCAAAGCCACGCCTCTCAGGCGCGGATTCTCTTTTGTAAAGCGCTCGGCCATCCAGGAATTGTACGCCCGCGAGATGACGCAGGCCCATTCCGGATTTTGGATCAGCCCCAGGGCTAACCCTCCGGTTGGGTAGAGCACCGTGGTGTGCACGCCGAGCTCATCGAGGAACTCGAGCCACTTTGACGCCGGAGTCTCGTGCACTTTTCCAGGCACTCCGAAGCCGCGATTCCAACCGTCCAGCGACGGAAAGAAACTGTAGGTTTGAAAGTGGGGTCCTTGAGCGTATCGCCCCTCGAGAAATTCCCTGAGCTCGGTATCCTTTTCCATCACGTGCCCATCGGCATCGATGATGGGATAAGCGACGTTCATAAGTTCGGTCTCCTGTGAGTAGGCACGATTCCAAGGTTGAAGTTCCCCCTCCTTCGTCCTCCCCCGCGCGGCGCGGGGGAGGAAAGAGGTGGGGGCTCCGAGACCTTCGTGGTGAAAGTAGGTTTTCGGTTTTGTTTCATTTTTGGCTGCGGCTTTGCTGCGCTGCGTTTCCTGCGGTCAAATTCCTCTCTTCCACGAGATCAGCTCACTCATCGGAACGTGATGCCGCCATCGACGTTGATTGCCGGCAGGGGTAAGCCTTGCCGATGCCGTGGCCGCCGCCGATAATGACGACGACTTTGTCTTTCAATCCTTCGATCATTGAATCGCCCTTTGGCGAGACGAACGATTCAACCTAAGGCCGGATTGATCAGAGCTTTGGTCGGGAACATTTCCGGGATTTCGCCCCCCACGGCGTGAATACATTTCTCAATATCCTTCAGGGGAAAAACATGACTGACCATTTCTTGTACCGGAAACTTGGTTTCTTCGATGAGCCGGAGGGCGGCCTCCGTGGCATCGTTGTCTGCTGTAAAACAGCCCTGGAGCTTGATCTCGCCCCAAACCAGTTTGTCCATGAGCATGGGCGTTACGGTTTTGTCCCCGGTCAACCCCCCGAGCACCATGGTGGCTTGCCGGTGCAAACAATCGACAGACTTCACGATGGCGTTCGGATTCCCCGATACATCCACGACCACGTCGCACATTTCACCGTTGGTTTCTTTTCGGACGACTTCGACGACGTCTTCTTCTTCGACATTGATCGTCCGATGGGCGCCGAATTTCTTGGCTAGCTCCAGCCGCGGTTTGTCGCGGCCGATGCCGCTGATGAAGATCTTCGCTGCGCCCGCATGGCGCGCGGCGAAGGTGCAGGAGAGCCCTTGCTGTCCCGGGCCCTGGATCAAAACGTAGTCCCCCATCTTCACGCCCCCTCTGCGGATCGCCCATTGAAAGCCGTTGGCCATCACCGAGCCGATGAGGGCGGCCGCTTCGGCGGGCAGCGAATCGCTGATCTTGGTCGCGAGAACGTCGGGAGCGAGGTAAATGTAATCAGCGAAGCCGCCGAACAGGTGCGGCGGCTGATCGCACTTGGTTCGCCCGCCATAACTCGTGCGCTGCCTGCAAAAACGCTGGTTGTTGCGCCGGCAATCGGCGCAGCGGCCGCAACCGATGGCACCTTTGAGAATGATGCGATCGCCCTCTTTTACGTGGTGGATCGCCCCGGCGTTTTTGCCGAGCTTTTCGACGCGGCCGAGAATTTCATGCCCGAGAATAATCGGATAATCGACTTTGAGCTTGCCGTGGAGGTATTTAACGTCGGTGCCGCAGACACCGCCCATTTCTACTTTGACTAGCCCGCCATCGGCAGGAATATCGGGCATGGGATATTCGCGAATCTCCAATTGGTCCGGGCCTAGTAAGGTTGCTCCTCGGACTGTTGCCATGGGACCTCCTGTGGTTTCGACTTATCCAAATTTGGGCTTGAGATCCTTCACTGCGTTCAGGATGACGGAACCGCTAACGTCGGCGCGCAAAGTGAAAGACTCTCTTCTTGGTTCCGTCATTTGACTTTATATTCCTGGGTCAGCTTGTCGATAAAACCGCTGGCATCGAGTTCCTTTACCAGGGACTGATCGGCGAAACGGTCAGGATCTTCCTTCAACACTTTAGGATCTTTTTTGCCGACTTCCTGAATCGGCAAGGCAAAGTATTCTTTGGCTGGATAGAGCTTCAAAGGAAAGTCATACTCGCGGAAGTTCTCTTCGATCACTTCCCGGTCTTGCACTTTCATATATTTGCCTATCACTTTCATGCTGAACTCTTTGTTGGCTTTATAGTAGTGCACGCCTTCGATCATCGCTTTTGTGAAGTTGACCACGTCGGCGCGATTCTTTGTCAGGTAGGGCCGGCGTGACACGAAGAACAGACTGGAATAGGGGATGCCGAGCTTAGACGCGTCCGCGATCAACGTCATGCCCAGCTTGCGCGCTTGCAGGGTCATCGGCGGGGTGAGCATCGCGGCATCGGCATTGGCGGTTTCGACGGCGGCAATGCGATTGGCCTGGTTGCCGACTTGAAGCAAAGCCACGTCGGTGTCTGGTCTGAGTCCTTCGCGCTGCAAAAGATATCGGGCGGCGAAGTCGGCGTTGCTGCCGAAGCGGCTGATGGCGATGCGTTTGACTTCCTTGAGGCTTTTGATTCCTTTTCTAGCGTAAATGCGATTGTCCATGGTGTTGCCGAGGCGGCCGAACATGACCAGATCCAACCCCGGCGTCGAGATTACGATTTGCGGCGAGAACATGCCGACTTGAGCGTCCCCCGAGGACAAGGCGGCAGCCGCCGATGCGGCGCCTTGGATGAAAATGAGCTGAACTTGGTTGCCGTACTTTTCAAACAGATTGGCTTCCTTGGTGATCCAGAGCGGGGCGAATTGGCCGACTTCGCTGGTCCAGACGACGTTGATGTTGGCCGCGGCGGCGGGTGCGGTTTGCAGTAGAAGCAACCCGGCGAGAAGACCCGCCAGTGATAAATGACGAGCTGTTTTCATTCGTTATTCCTTTCGCTTAAAACACATTTTTAGGTCCATGCTATGTAGACCTCTATTCCTGCTTACCCCTATACTGCCGAACAATTGTTGAATCAAGGTCAAGGAGGGCTCGCGATGCGAATTCTCATAGCTTTGTTAGGGGCGTTGTTATGTCACGGCACGGTGGCGGCGCAAGGATTGACCCGGGTCATGTCCGGTTATGCGGCCATATCCGGGCCCCACGCAGCAGCAAGCTTTACTTCACCGCAAAGACGCAAAAATCCGGTTCATGGTTCGACGAGCTCACCACGAACGGGACGACGCAATGTAAATTCAACTTACTTAGCCGTTCGTCAAGAGCGCGTCGAAGGGCGATCCGCTATTTTTTCTCACGACCAGCGCCTCCGCGGTGAAATCTCCGAATCCTATTGCAACTCGGAGACACAGAGTTCGCATAAGGAACCAACAGCATAAAATTTTTCGACGCGGCGATAGGGCGACGCGGTGGGAACGAGAAGGCGCTTCCTACTTAACCAAGGCGAGGCCCAGGAGGGTTACGATGGGACCGAGGGCCGCGTTGATTTTGAGGAGCAGGAACCACTTCCGCCAGTAAGTGAGCAGAGGCTCCGGCCATAGGTGGGCGCCGGTTGGAAGCTGTGCAGTCAGCGACGCGATCTTTGGCGCGTATTTGAAAACTTGCAAGCAGTGATGCAGTAGCATGGCGAAGAAGAAAAAAAGTTTCACGGCGAGGGTGACCGTATAGAAATTGCCTTGGGGAGCGCGTATCGCCTGGTCTTGCAGAATCAGATTGACGATCCCGGTAATCAACAAAAGCGCGATGGCCGTCCAGGAAACGGCTTCAAGAGAAATTCTGCCCTGGTTCAAGGTCCGGATGCCGACGCCCGGCTGCAGATCATGAACCGCGGGACCGAAAACGACGAGAAAAAACGCGATACTTCCCAGCCACAGGGCCAGACCCACGAGATGGAGGAACAAACTTAAGGTATACCAGGAAGTCATGATTTTAAATGGCGGTCCGCCGCACGCATTCTGTCTAATATCGAGACAAAACCTTTCTAAATCAAGGGCATCTGCGCTTGAATTGGCAGGGTAGCTGTGTTAGCAAGAGTACAGTTTTCACCTTCACTTCCAAAAACATTATTAAGGATGGTTCGCTAGATGTTGCAATGGTTACCGGAAGACGTGTCTACGTTTGGTGGAGAGATCGATTCGTTATTCTACCTGATTTATTACATCACGGCTGCGACCTTCATTCTGGTGACTGTGCTGATGATCGTGTTCTTGGTGATGTACCGCGAAAGGCCGGGGCGGCGCGCCACTTACACTCACGGCAATACGACCCTGGAAATCATCTGGACAATCGTGCCGGCGGCTATCCTGATTGTGCTTTCGTTTATGAGCGTGTCCACGTGGGCCAAGGTGAAGCGCGGGGCGCCGGAGACCGACTTCGAGCTCCAGGTGGCGGGGAAGCAGTTTAACTGGGAAATCGTTTATCCTGGAAGCGATCGCAAGTTTGGCACCGACGATGACCGAAAGTTTGACAACGACATGCATGTGCCGGTGAATAAGGTCGTGCGTGTCCACTTGACCGCAAACGACGTGATTCACAGTTTTTTCTTGCCGAATTTGCGCCTCAAGCAGGATGCGGTACCGGGCCGTACTATTTTGGTCTGGTTTGAAGCCACCAAGCCCGGCAAATATGAGCTTCCTTGCGCGGAGCTTTGCGGGTTCGGTCATTCGGGCATGAAAGGCTGGCTTTTTGTTCACACCCCGGAAGAGTATACGCAGTGGGCGCAAGAGAATTTAACCCCGAAGCCCCAGTAAGGTAATCCACTCTTAAGCGAATTCATCCGAGCCTGTTAACGGAGGATTAAAGAAGATGAGCGATACGGTAGCGGCTGGCGCAACGCACGCAACGCATGCGCACCACGAAGAGCTTGGTTTTTGGCGCACCTACGTGTTCTCCACCGATCATAAGATGATCGGCCGGCAGTTTCTGTTCCTCGGCCTTTTCATGTTGATCATCGGCGGGCTGCTGGCGATGATGATGCGCTGGCAGTTGGCGTGGCCGGAAACCGCGGTCCCTGGGGTTGGTTGGGTGCCTGAGCCCTATATGTATGAAGGCATCATTCCCCCCCAAACTTACAACGCTCTCTTTACCATGCACGCGACCATCATGATCTTCTTCGTCGTTATGCCGATCATGGTAGGCTGTTTTGGAAACTTCCTGATTCCGCTGATGATCGGTACGCGGGACATGGCCTTTCCCAAGTTGAACATGCTTTCCTTCTGGGTCGGTGCGGTGTCCGGCGTCGTGATGCTCGCCAGTTTCTTCGTTGCTGGAGGACCGGCGGCATCTGGTTGGACGGGCTATGCGACCCTTTCGGCCAAAGCGGCGTACACGGGCGTCGACTGGGGACAAAATCTTTGGATCATCAGTTTGTTCATCCTCGCGATCTCTTCTCTGATGGGATCGATCAACTACATTACGACCATCGTAAACATGCGCGCGCCGGGCATGAGTTACTTCCGCATGCCGCTCACCGTCTGGTCGCTATTCATCACGGCCATCCTTCTGCTCCTTGCGCTTCCGGTTCTAAGCGCGGCGCTAGCGATGTTGCTGTTCGACCGCACCCTCGGCACCAGCTTTTTTCTTCCCGAAGGCGGGGGCCAGCCGCTCCTCTGGCAACATATGTTCTGGTTCTTCGGCCATCCGGAAGTCTACGTCCTTGTCCTTCCGGCGATGGGTGTGACTTCCGATCTGCTGTCGACTTTCTCGCGTAAGCCGATCTTTGGTTATCATGCCATGGCTTTCTCCATGATCGCCATTGCCTTTCTCTCCTGGATCGTTTGGGGTCATCACATGTTCATCAGCGGCATGAATCCCCTCCTGGGTACAGCCTTCATGATGACCACCATGGTCATCGCCGTTCCCTCGGCCATCAAAACCTTCAATTGGTTGGGAACGCTTTGGGGTGGTTCCATCCGCCTGACCGCGCCGATGCTTTTCGCCCTTGGTTTTGTCTCGAATTTCCTCATCGGCGGTCTGAGCGGTATCTTCATGGCTTCCACGCCCGTCGATATCTTCATCCATGACACTTATTTTATCGTTGCCCACTTTCACTACGTGGTCGCTGGGATCATCTTCGCGCTGTTCGCTGCGATCTATTATTGGTTCCCCAAGATGTTCGGTCGGACAATGAATGAGGGGTTGGGCAAGATTCACTTTATGCTGACCTACATCTTTTTTAACTTGACCTTTTTCCCGATGCACTTTCTCGGTGTCGGCGGCCATATGCGGCGGATTTATAACCCGATGCAGTATGAGTTTATCCAACCGATGCAGGATTGGAATGTTTTCATCACGGTTACTGCGCTGACCCTGGGCCTTTCTCAAATCACTTTCCTGCTGAACTTTTTCGCGAGCCTATTCCGCTGGAACGCGAATTGGTTTCGCTTCTTGGTACAGATTGTTGTCTCCGCAATCTCCGGTTACGCTCTTCAAATGTTTGTCGGCCTTGCGTTGTTTCTGTTAGTCGGCGCCTCGCTTCCGTTGGCTGCTGCACTCATCGCAGGTGTAGTGTTAGGCGCGATTGTGTTCTGGTACCTTTATCGCAAGATGGGTGAGCTCGGCGAGACCGCACCTAGGAATCCCTGGCAATCCAACACTCTGGAATGGATAGCAACGTCGCCGCCGCCGCACGGAAATTTCGAGGCCCAGCCGGTGGTGTACCGCGGCGCCTACGAGTATAGCTCGCCGGAAGTCAAAGAAGATTGGTTGCCGCAGGACAAGCCACTCGGGACCGGCGCCGCGGCGCGAGCCCACTGAAGAAAAGGCAAAAGCATGAAAGCGGAAGGCGTAAGGATGGGTTCATCCATCATCCCTCAGACTTCATCCTTTTCGGCATGGCCCCACCGGCTCGCCGTCGTTCTCGCCTGTGCCACGTTGCCTTTGCTTTTCATCGGCGGCCTCGTCACTGGCAAAGGCGCGGGGCTCGCGGTACCGGACTGGCCGACGACCTTCGGCTACAACATGTTCCTTTACCCTTGGTCGAAGATGGTCGGCAATATTTTTTACGAACACAGCCATCGTTTGGTGGCCTCCGCCGTCGGTTTGCTGACGATTGCGTTGACCTTGGCATTTTGGTTTCAAGAGCGACGTCACTGGCTCCGCCGACTTGGCGTTGCGGCGCTGGTGTTGGTCATTCTGCAAGGTCTTATCGGTGGCTTGCGGGTGGTCTTGCTTGAGCAAACCTTGGCGATTGTTCACGCGGCGTTTGCCCAGCTGTTTTTTGCCTTGACCGTGAGTCTAGTGGTATTCACTTCAGCGGAGTGGCGCCGCGCCCCGCGGCAGATCGCCGATGGCGGGCGACTGCGCCGGCTTTGCGCTTTTACAACCGGATTGATTTACGTTCAGGCGGTCTTTGGCGCCGTGCTCAGACATACGGGCGAGCGAGTGGACATGCATCTGGTTTTCGCCGCGTTGGTAGCGCTGCATGTCATCTTGATTCTCGTTCGCGTGATGAAGTTTCACCGGGATCTTCCCGGGTTAACCTGGACTGCCGGGATTTTGGGAATCTTGTTGTTCCTGCAGCTGCTGCTCGGTCTGGCATCCTATCTCGGCAAGTTCACGTCGATGCTGGGACTGCCGATGGGGGTTCTGGTCCTGTTAACGACGACGCATTTGGTGATCGGCGCGCTGATGCTGGCGACGAGCTTGCTGTTGACGTTGAAAGCTTACCGTTTTTTTGCCCCTGCAAAACCGGCCGTCGGCGGTCAAGTCTTGACGGAGCAGTTTTCCCAATGAGCTCAAGCACCGATACCGTAGAGCTCACCGGCGTGAATGTCTTGCGCCGGCTAGCGGACCTCGTGGAGCTCACCAAACCGCGGATTGTCCTGATGGTGCTGGTGACGGCCTTCGTGGGTTTCTATGTCGGCTCCGAGAAAGTTCCTGACTATCTGCGCCTGCTGCAAATGTTACTCGGCGTCGCGCTGGCAGCCGGCGGGACGCTTGCGCTCAATCAGTTTCTCGAGCGGGAAACCGACGCGATGATGGAACGGACGCGGCACCGCCCGCTTCCCGATGGACGGGTGCAACCGCGGGAGGCCCTGTGGTTTGGCACCGCCATCACCATCGCCGGACTCGCGTATCTGGCTCTGGCTGTGAACATCGAGAGCGCGTGGGTCACGGCTTTGGTGACGTTGAGTTATCTTTTTTTCTATACGCCGATGAAGCGCCGGAGCTCTCTTTGTATGCTCGTCGGCGCCGTGCCCGGGGCTCTGCCTCCCGTCATCGGTTGGGTAGCCGCGCGGGGCGCTTTCGACGTCGATACCTGGGTGCTTTTCGCGATCATGTTCTTGTGGCAAGTGCCGCACACGTTGGCCATCGCCCGGCTCTACCGGGAGGATTTTGCCAAGGCGGGAATCCAATTTCTACCCGTCATCGAGCCGGAGGGGTCGAGCACCAGTCGCCAGATCATCAGCCACTGTGCCGCCCTGCTCGCGGTGAGTTTGTTGCCGACCTTGCTTGGACTTGCCGGGGCCATCTATTTCGTGGTGGCCTTTGTGCTCGGCGCCGGGTTCCTGGCGAGCGGGGTCCGTCTCGCCATGGAGTCGACCGTAAATGGCGCCCGCAGGCTGCTGTTTGCCTCGTTGATCTATTTGCCGGTGTTGCTGTTGGTGATGGCGCTGGATCGAGTTCCGTTATGAGGATCTGCTGTTGAGACAGTCCGAGAGCATGCAATTCAAGAATCGGCGCGTGGGTTTGACTTTGGCGGTGCTGGCCTTGATTTATACTGCGGCGGTGATTGTCTTTATCATTAGATATTGAAACCGGATGGACGGTGCGAAGAAAAGACCGGAGTAGTGGAGTATTGGTAAAAAACTCCGAAGCCCGTCACTCCAGTACTCCGACAATCCAGCTTCCCGTTCTTGACTGAGTCATGGCAAAGACTTCCACAGCACGACGATTCGATGAAGCGCCACTGCTGAGTGAAGCGAAGCGGCCGGCGTTTGGCGGCGGTGAACCACCGTCACCGCCGGTCAGGCCGAACACGCCGATCGGCAGCAATGCCTGGGTTGCGGTTGTGATGCTTCTCGGCGCTGAGACGATGTTCTTCGCCGGGCTCATCGGCGCCTACATCGTTTTTCGCGTCGGCAGCGCGATGTGGCCGCCGCCGTTTCAGCCGCGTTTGCCGGTCGGCATAACCGGTGTGAACACGGCGATCCTGATTGCCAGCGCGGTGACGATGCATTGGAGCTTCCGGGCCGTGCGCGCCAACGATCACAAGAGATTGATTCGTTACCTCGCGTCCACCGCAGGTCTAGGCGGGCTCTTCCTGGTGATTCAAGGCTTCGAGTGGCTTCGGTTGATCCACTTTGGACTTACGGTTTCCAGCAGTGTGTACGGCGGGCTGTTCTATACCTTGATCGGATTCCATGGGCTGCATGTCCTTGGCGCGCTGATTTGGCTGCTGGCGGTGTTCGTGCAAGCCAAGCGGGGACGGTTTTCCAGAGAGCATCACGTGGGACTACAAACCTGCGCCATGTATTGGACTTTTGTCGTGGCCCTGTGGCCGGTACTTTACGGTCTGGTTTATCTCTACTAGACTAGCAGGCTGCTGAAAAAGACTCATATGCGCTTACGCTGTTCCGAGTTTCGGGTTCCGGGTTTCGAGTTAACCCGAAACTCGAAACGCAAGACTCGAAACTAATATATGCGCGCCTCGCCTCTGAGTCTTTTTGAGCAGCCCGCAGAAATTTTGAGCAAACTGCCAAACTAACGCGTTTGGTTGACAGTGATGAATCGTTACGATAATTTTCGGCTACTACGGTTTATGAAAATCAGCTGGATCTTTTCCGCATGCAGCGTTTTAACCGCGCTGATCGTGAATCCCCTTGCGGTCCAGGCCTGCGCCGTTTGCGTTACCGGCGGCGACCCGACGGCGGATGCCTTTAACTGGAGTGTCTTGTTTCTGATGGCCACGCCTTATCTGGTCGTGGGCTCAATCGCCGGCGGGTTGTTTTACACCTACCGCCGAGGGTTGGCGAAGCGAGAGGAGACGGAAACGACGGAGCCGTTGGTTCCCTTGGCTTGGAATGAGAAGGAGAGTGGAAGATGAGTGAAGCTGTCACAGCGCACGCAGGAGTGGAACCCCAAGAATCTCCTCTGACGCCGGAAAATTGGGGCAAACTTGGAATGTGGCTCTTTCTGGCCGGAGACGCCATGTCCTTCGGTTGCTTGATCGTCGGCTATGGCATCCTGCGTCACTCAAGCGCGAATTGGCCGGTGCCTGCCGCTGTGCTCGGCATCAATCTAACCGCGTTCATGACTTTCCTGCTGATCGTCAGCAGCGTCTGGATGGTGCTTTCCCTCTCGGCGATCCAGAAGGGCGACCTGGCGAGGTTCAAGAAGTTTATGGGGCTGACGATCTTGGGCGGGCTGGTGTTCTTGGGCTGCCAGGCCTACGAATGGACGCATCTGATTACGCACACCTTGCCAGAGCATAATCTCTCGTTTAGCAAGGATCTTTTTGCCACGACGTTTTTTGTCCTGACGGGCTTCCATGGCCTGCACGTCACCGGCGGCGTCATCTACAATATATGTGTGTGGCTTGCCGTGTCCCGTGGCCGTTACCAGGCAAAGCACGTCGAGATCGCAGGTCTTTATTGGCATTTCGTCGACCTCGTCTGGATCTTGATATTCACCTTCGTTTATCTCGTCTAGTCTAGGAAGCAGGAGTTTGCGATGACCAAGATCATTACCAGGCGAAGTACGTTGAGATCGATCCCGTCTGGATCTTGATCTTTACCCGTTATTTCAGTTTAGTCTAGGAAGCAGGAGTTTTGCGATGACCACAACGACCCACGACGAGCCCAACTACATGGGCGTATTCTGGTGGCTGCTGGCTTTGACCCTTCTCGAGATTGGCGTCATCTACGTGCCGATTCACAGGTTCGCAATCCTGGCGCTTCTCGTCGCCCTGGCGGTCGCTAAAGCGGTACTGGTAGCGCTCTACTTCATGCATCTCAAGTTCGAGCGAAGGACCCTGGCGTTTATCGCGTTGAGTCCCTTTGTCTTGTGCCTTTTTCTGATCCTGATGTTGATGCCCGACATCTATCCCCGTTGATTTCACCCTCCCAACTTCCGACCGTGAACGCAGCGCTGAATTCGCTCAGCGCGGCGTTTTTGATCATCGGATTTCTTTTTATCAAGTCTAAAAATATCGCGGCGCACAAAGCCTGCATGCTGGCGGCCTGCACCAGCTCGACGTTGTTTCTGTTTTCATACCTCGTCTACCATTATCAGGTTGGTTCGGTGTCATTTAAAGGCCAGGGCGCTGTCCGCATCCTCTATTTTACCATCCTGCTGACCCATACGATTCTGGCGGTGGTTGTCGTACCCATGGCCTTGATCACGTTGGTCCGGGCGCTGAGGAACAAATTCGACGCCCATCGGCGCATCGCTCGGTGGACCCTGCCCATCTGGCTCTACGTTTCGGTTACCGGGGTGGTCGTTTACTGGATGCTCTATTGGCTTATTCCTTCCGCGTAGAGCGACTGTGTCGCAATGCTCTGTTCCGCTTTCGACCCACGTAAATCTCCCCTGGCCCCTCTTTTTCAAAGAGGGGTAGTGCATTGATCGTGAGGAACTAGGAGCTGCGTATAAGAAATGTCCCCCTTTGAAAAAGGGGGATTAAGGGGGATTTGAAGGCGCTCGTGTTAACCTGGATGATGGCAACCGTTGGTGGTTGCTTGTCGAACCAAACAACTCGATTGCGACACAATCGCAGAGCAGGGATCGGTAGCGGCGGAGGGTTGGTTGACAAAAGTGCACGTCTTCACGATAGTCAGAGTGCTCGATAACTACACTCAGGAGATTCATGATGAAATCAGTGGGCATTGTCGGCTGCGGCGCTATCGGCCGGGCGCTTCTCAAAGCGGTCGAAAGCGGCAAGCTTCCGTTGCGCGTCGCGGGGGTGACGAGCCGCACCGAAACGAGTGCCCGTGACTTTTTGTCGACGTTCAATCACCCGCCGCCTTACTTATCTTTACATGATCTAATTGCTGCCGCTGACTTGATCGTCGAAGCGGCGGGCGGTTCGGTGGTGCCGAGTTTGGCCCAGGAAGTCTTCGCCAGCGGAAAAGATCTCATGGTTATCAGTGCCGGCGCGCTGCTCGATCATCCCGAGATCATGGAAAGCGCCCGCCGGACCGGCTGCCGCCTATATGTTCCATCCGGTGCCATCGCCGGACTCGACGGCATCAAGTCGGCCTGCGTCGGTCAGATCAACCATGTCACGATGACGACGCGCAAGCCCCCAAACGGATTGGAAGGAGCGCCTTACCTTGTCCAGAATGGCGTCTCTCTCGCCGGGCTGCGAGAAGAACGGGAAGTTTTTTCAGGCTCTGCCCGGGAGGCCTGCAAGGGCTTCCCCGCCAACGTCAACGTCTCCGCGGCGGTGAGCTTGGCCGGGATCGGTCCCGATCGTACCCGGATTCGTATCCTTGCCGTCCCGGGGCTGGAGCGCAACTGCCACGACATCGAAATCGAGGGCGAGTTCGGCAGGCTGCACATTCACATCGAGAATGTTCCCAGCGAGAATCCCAAGACCGGCAAACTGACCGCGCTGTCGATCATTCGCGCCGTCCAAGACGCAGTCGATCCAGTACGGATAGGGAATTAACCAGAAAAACTCACTACGAAGCGCCCAGCGCGGCGAAGTCGCAACCAAAAGAGTCGGACTATCTCCCGCAAAGACGCAAAGGCCGCAAAGGTCGGAAAAAATGCTGAAAAGAAT
>DAIRFP010000095.1:0-18946 GCA_036794995.1 Thermodesulfobacteriota bacterium
GCTGTTCATCGGCCATGTGTAAAGCACTACGGGCGCCCCGCAAGCACGCATTTCCTGTTTCTCCGAACCTTGGCACCCTTTGTGCGCGTCCTGGTTTTTCCATTTGCCGCGTTCTCTTGTGCGCACAGAGCGGAGCCGGACTGCTCCCTTTCTTGCACAATCCAAACTGACAGGCTAGGTTCACTGCAGAAGTCACTCGGGCTCTTATCGTCATCATGCCGGGGAAAACCGGCATTGAGAAGTCTCCGAGAATCCTGGATTCCGGTTCGCGCCAGCTTCAGCCTGAGGCTGATCCGCCTCTGGAGAAATCGCCAGGTTGGCCGGAATGACGACTAGTTTCTTGTTGGGAATTGATTGGCCAGAATAATAACGTCGTAAGTCAATCTTGAGGTGTAAGCTCTAATTTATGAGCACTGAACCAAACAAAGTTATCTATTCGATGGTCGGCGTCAGCAAGTACTACGACAAGAAGCCGGTTCTTAAAGACATCTACCTTTCTTACTTCTATGGCGCCAAGATCGGCGTCATCGGTCTCAACGGATCGGGGAAGTCCTCGCTCTTGCGCATCCTCGCGGGCGCGGACAAGGAGATCAGCGGTGAAGCGGTTCTTTCGCCGGGTTATACCGTCGGCTATCTGGAGCAGGAGCCCTTGATCGACGATTCGCGCACCGTGCGCGAGGTTGTGGAGGAAGCCGTAAAAGAGACGGTCAATCTGCTCAAAGAGTTTGAAGCGATCAACGCTAAGTTTGCCGAACCGATGTCCGATGACGAAATGAACGCGCTGCTGGAACGTCAGGGTGAGGTGCAGGAGAAGCTCGATCAGCAGGACGCCTGGGATCTGGATGCGCGGCTGGAGATGGCCATGGACGCGCTCCGGTGCCCGCCGCCGGATACGCCCGTAAAGATATCGTCCGGGGGCGAACGTCGCCGGGTTGCGCTCTGTCGGTTGCTCTTGCAGAAACCCGATATTCTGCTGCTCGACGAGCCGACCAATCATCTCGACGCGGAGTCCGTCGCCTGGCTCGAACATCACCTGCAGAGTTATCCGGGCACCATCATCGCGGTGACCCACGATCGATATTTCCTCGACAACGTCGCCGGTTGGATTCTCGAGCTGGATCGCGGCGAAGGCATTCCGTGGAAGGGCAATTACACTTCGTGGCTGGAACAGAAGCAGGAGCGCCTGCGGCGCCAGGAAAAGTCTGAAGGTGACAGGCAAAGAACCTTGCAGCGGGAGCTCGAATGGATTCGCATGTCGCCGACGGCGCGCCGGGCAAAGGGGAAAGCGCGCATCAACGCCTATGAAGCATTGCTCGACGAGGAGTCGCAGAAGCGGCGGGAGGACTTAGAGATTCCCATTCCGCCGGGGCCGCGCCTCGGCAACGTCGTGATCGAAGCGTCAGGCGTATCCAAAGCCTACGGCGATCGTCTGCTGGTGGAGAACATGACCTTCGCGCTCCCTCCCGGCGGCATCGTCGGCGTGATCGGTCCGAACGGCGCCGGCAAGACGACGTTGTTTCGCATGATCACAGGGCAGGAACGACCCGATAGTGGGAGCATTCGAACCGGAGAAACGGTCGCACTGGCCTACGTCGATCAGAGCCGTACCCTCGATCCAAAGAAATCGATCTGGGAAGAAATCACCGGCGCCGCCGATTTATTGAAACTCGGCACCCGCGAGGTGAACTCCCGCGCTTACGTGGCGCGATTCGCCTTTTCCGGCACCGATCAACAAAAGAAGGTGGGCATGCTGTCGGGCGGCGAACGCAATCGGGTCCATCTCGCGAAGATGCTGAGAGAAGGGGCTAACGTTTTATTGCTCGACGAGCCGACCAACGACCTGGATGTTAACACGTTGCGCGCCCTCGAAGAGGCGTTAGTGAATTTTGCCGGCTGCGCGGTCGTGATTTCTCATGACCGCTGGTTTCTCGATCGCATCGCCACCCATATCCTGGCATTCGAAGGCGACAGCAAAGTGATCTGGTTTGAAGGCAACTACTCGGACTACGAGGCCGATCGCAAGAGCCGCCTTGGCACGGACGCGGAACGCCCCCATCGGATCAAATATCGACAGTTGACCCGGGAATAATACAGCAAGGAGTCGAAGGTGAGGCTTCATACCATTTTTCGCACTATCGGAATTGCCGCTCTGGCTGTGGTGCTTTGTCCTTTTCCCCGGCCGGTGTTCGGCCAGGCGACTACCAATCCTTCAAGCATGAAAATCGGCATCATTGGATCCGGCAATATCGGCAGCACAGTGGGAACGCTTTGGGTGAAAGCCGGCCACCCCGTGCTATTTTCCTCCCGGCATCCTGAGGAGCTCAAAACATTGGTCGACGGTCTCGGTCCCCTGGCTCGTGCCGGCACGGTACGGGACGCTTTAACCTCCGGCGATGCTATTTTAATCGCAGTGCCCTACGGCGCGTATCCCCAGATTGGCAAGGACTACGCGCGAGAGTTCATCGGCAAAGTAGTGCTCGACGCCGGAAACGCGGTTCCCGGTCGTGATGGCGAGATCGCCAAGGAAGCCCGCGAGCATGGGATCGGCATCACGTCGGCGAAATATTTGGCCAGCGCTCGCATTGTCCGCGCTTTCAACACGCTGAACTATCGCACGCTCGCACGCAACGCCAACCGACCGGGAAGCCGCATGGCCATCCCCCTGGCGGGTAATGACAAGGAAGCGCTAGCCATAGCATCAACCTTAGTCCGAAACGCCGGTTTTGATCCGGTCATAGTCGGCTCCCTCGAACAAGCCAAATACTTTGCCCAAGGAGGGCCCTTGTATGGCCAGGACATCACGGCCCAAGAGATGCAGCAGCGTCTCAAAACCCTCCGGTAAGCCGCCATTCGGTAAAAGCGGTACTATCTGCGTATATTTCCCAGCCGCTTGATCGGGTTAACCTGAAACCCGGTCGATCGTCTTATTGGACGTTACGCCCATCGTGCGGCAGCGCAGTCGTCTACAACGCTCGCCACCCTTCGACCCAACCGCGATCGCCCAAGCCGAGCGCCGGCCAATGACGGACGATCTTCGACTCTGGACATTTTCACCGCGTTTCAATATCAAAGAGATGTTCAAACTTTGCCAGTCAAACGAGGAGATTTTCCATGGCTCAATCTTTCAACGTCGTCGAAGCCACCATCGACGACATCCAGGCCGCCTACAAATCCGGCCAACTGACCTGCCGCCAGCTGGTGCAGACGTATCTCGATCGCATCGAAGCCTTCGACAAGAACGGCCCGGCGATCAACGCGATCATCACTGTAAATTCCGATGCCCTCAAAGAGGCGGAACGTCTCGACCTCGCTTACAAAGCTTCCGGTCCCGTCGGACCCCTGCATGGCATTCCGGTGATTGTAAAGGATCAGGCCGACGTCAAGGGCATGCCGACCACCTTGGGCTCGGTGTTGTTCAAGGACTATTTTCCCGACCGTGACTGCTTTGTCGCCGAAAATTTAAGGAAGGCCGGCGCCGTGATTTTAGCGAAAGCCACCTTGGGAGAATTGGGCGGTGGCGATACCCACGGTTCGCTTTTCGGATCGACGCGCAACCCCTACGACACCGAACGCACAGTGGGCGGCTCCTCCGGCGGTTCCGCTGCATCCGTATCGGCAAATTTCTCGACGGTGGGTGTGGGGCAGGAGGGCCTGGCCTCGATCCGCCGGCCTTCGACCTGGAACGGCATCATCGGCATGCGCCCTTCGGCGGGCCTCGTCAGCCGCGGCGGCGTCTACGGCGGCTGGCCGGAAGTTTTCGGCTCCCTCGGCCCTATGGCGCGTACGGTCAAAGATCTGGCAAGGTTGTTGGATGTGATGGTTGGCTACGATCCGGAAGATCCGCTCACCGCGCGGGGCGTCGGCCATGTTCCCGATAGCTTCATTCAGTTCCTGGATAAAGACGGTCTCAAAGGCATGCGTCTGGGCATCCTGCGCGAACCCATCGGCTTGCACTCCGAACCCGACTCCGAAGACTTCAAGAGAATCTCGGAGGTTTTTGACAAAGCGGTGGGTGAGATTAAAGCCGCCGGCGCCGAGATCGTCGACCCGATCGTGATTCCAACAATCAGGGAGCTGCTCGCGAAGCGTTCGGGTGGTCCCGGAGAAACCGCCCAATCGTTTAAGAATTATTACGGCCGCAGCGCCAACCCGCCGTTCAAGACCCCGGCGGAGGTCGTCGCCTCACCCGATTTCGCCAAAGTCGTCACGCACTCGCAGGCGCGCTTCCAGAGAAACCCCGACGCCGCGAAGCATTACGAGAGTCTGAGAGCGCAAGACGAGTTGATGACGAATTTCCTAAAGGTCATGGCGGATCACGAGCTCGACGCCATCGTGCACAAGGCCGTCGAGCATCAGCCGACTTTGATCAAAGACGGTGTGAGCCCACCCTTCGTGGACCAGAAAGGCGCGCCGCATTTAAATACGTTCCTGGTTTATGTGCCGACGATTGTCGTCCCCGCGGGATTCACGAGCGACAACCTGCCCGCTGGGGTCTGCTTCATCGGCCGCCCCTACGACGACGGCAATCTCATCAAGTTTGCCTATGCCTATGAACAGGCAACACATCATCGGCGACCGCCCGCAAGCACGACGGGATTGTAAAAATTGGTGCTCAGGGTATGGCAACCGGTCAGTAAGCCGCGACTACGCGCCCAGGGCCGGCATTACTTTGGTCGCAAATAGCTCGATGGAACGGGTCACCTGTTGGTGACTCAGGCCCCCGAAGCTGAACATCCCGACCAGGCTGTCCGGTCGCGCTGTTTCGATCATCGCGCGCGCCTTTTTGATAACCGTTTCTGGGTTGCCGATCAGCGATGTTCCCCATTCGTCCATCCGCTTCAAAGTCAGGCCCCCGGGAAAATAGACGAAGCGCTCCGTGAACTTGGGCAGATCCTCCGGCTTAACGGATTCGCCGCGCCAGACATTGTCGGTGGCCAGTTGCCAGAAACGCGTGATCTCCGGGCCGGCCTCCGCCCATGCCTGCTCATCGGTCTCGGCGACATAGATATCGCGAACCATGATGGCATCGCCGCCGGTGGGCTTGCCCAGCGCGGCGCGTTCCGCTCGATAAGAGGCAATGGCTCTGGCGCAGTTGGCCAGGGGTTGGCGCGACAGCGCCAGGTTCCAGCCCCGGCGCGCCACCATCGCCGGACTCTCCGGTGATGTAGCGCCGTAGTAAATCGGCGGATGAGGCCGCTGGAGTGTCCGCGGGCGGCAGATGATATCGACATAGTTCCAAGCTTTGCCTGAATAGGTGAAGGTCTCTTCCGTCCAGGCGCGCTGGAGGATTTCAATGCCCTCCTCGAAGCGGGCCTGCGCCGTGTCGCGATCCAGCCCATGCTTGAGATCATCCCGGGGCACGCCACGACCCAGCCCTACGTTCAGCCGTCCGCCGGTGAGAATGTCCAGCATCGCGCATTCCTCCGCGAGACGCATCGGGTCGTAAAGCGGTAGAACATTGACCAGGTTACCGAGCCGCAGCCGTTCAGTGCGGGGGGCAAGGTTGGCAATGATCAAGTTGGGAGAGGCCAGCATGCCGTAGTCCGAGTGATGATGCTCGGCGAACCAAGCCTCGTCGAATCCCAGTCGCTCCGTGAGCTGGATCTGCTCCAGCAATTCCTCGAAGGCCTGGCGCTCCGGCACCCAGGGTCGTGCCTGGTTGTAGCTGAAACTTCCAAACCGCATGCGTTGCGCTCCTCCTGAATTTCTCGCCGCTTTGGCAATAGTGCTGTCTAGGCTTCTAAATGATCACTTCCCCGCTGTCAAACTCCGCTCGTGCTTCGGTTCGCCGGGGCTCCTGATTTTGTTCTGTGATCGTTGATTTCACCGGCATCGCCTTGACGAAGTTGATTGGCCTTTGTAGCATCCAAAACTATCTCCTTTCAGGATAGGACGTGTCCAAAGAAGAAGCCACAGTACCTGACGGCACATTGGCCTCGGCGCCGATGCCGGCCGGCTGGGACGAAAGACTCACGCAGTTTCTACTGACCCGCTCCCCGTTGGGCGGTTTGGTTCGGTGGATCGCGGGTCTGAACGCCTCCGTGCACGCGAAGCTGCTCGCGGGCTATTTCATCGTCACGTTGCTTTTCATCGGCATGGGAGTGATGAGCCTTCGGACCATCGCCAAAATGTCCAGCCAGGGCCAGCTTCTCGATGAAGCTCACGAACGCGTTCACTGGTCGCAAGCAATCCAGCACGCTCTGGCCTTGCAGATGAACTTCACCGCGATGGCGTTGCTCTTGCGCGACGAAGCTACGGTGGAAAGCATCCTGCGCGAGAACAATCGCTTCAACAACACGCTGGCTCGCATCGAAAAGGCGGCTCAACCTGAGGAGGTGCAGCTGATCCAGCGCATCCGTGCGGCCCAGGGAGAAGCACTGACCACCGTGGCGGATATCGTCAACCTGGTTCGGGATGGCAAAGTCGATGAAGCCATGCAGCTGCAGCTGACCAAGGAATACCCGCTCTATGTGCAAATCGAAGGGCTGGTCAATCAGCTGGTCGAGCGCGAGCGAGCTAAGATGGACGATCTGCGGTCCAGCGTCGCTGCTGCCAACCGGAACACTCTGATTCTGATGGCGAGCAGCGCGGCGGCTTTGATCGTCCTCGCATTGTTGTTGGGTTTCGTCATCTCCTGGTCGTTTATCCTCCCCGTCCAGAAGGCCCACGGCTTCCTCAGCCAGGTGGCAAAAGGAAACTTCGCCGCCACCATTGACGTCCCTAATCGGGACGAATTCGGCGCTTTGGCTGACCACATGAACCACATGAGCCAAGAACTGCATCGCCTTTATGAGAGCCAGCGCCGCGGCTCACAGGAGCTGCAGCGATTGAACGAGCAGCTCCAACAGGCCAGCAAGGCAAAATCGGATTTCCTCGCCAACATGTCACACGAGCTGCGCACACCGATGAACGCGATCCTCGGTTTTATGGAAATGGTGCTCGATGAAATCTACGGCGAGGTTCCCGACCATCTGAAGGAGCCTCTGACGGATATCCAGACCAACGGTAAGCATCTGCTCCGCCTGATCAACGACGTCCTCGATCTCTCCAAAATCGAGGCAGGCCGCATGGACCTGGCTTTGGCGGAATATTCGGTGCAAGACGTGGTGGAGAACGTCCGCACTTCGCTGCAATCGCTCGCCTTGGAAAAGGGTCTGGGATTCGTCGCCGCCGCCCAGGACGATATTCCACTGGCCTTGGGGGACGGCAAGCGCATCACGCAATGTTTGATGAACCTGGTGGGAAACGCGCTGAAATTCACCAAGCACGGGCGCGTCGCGGTCCGGGTGGACCAACAAGGGGATAACTTGATCTACCGCGTCTCGGATACCGGCATCGGCATACCGAAGAGCGAGCTGGACGGCATTTTTGCGCAGTTCCAACAAGTGGACTCGGCGATCACGCGGGAGTTTACCGGAACCGGACTCGGGCTGCACATCACCAAAAAATTTGTCGAGATGCACGGCGGCGAGATTTGGGTGGAAAGTGAACTTGGGAAAGGATCGACTTTTTTCTTTTCCATCCCTTTGCGCGTCACCGATGGAGGTGCCACATGAGCAGCAAGACCATCCTCTATGTGGAAGACAACGAATTCAATCTCAAAATGGTGCGGCAACTGCTGGCGCGCACTTCCTATCGGCTGATCGAGGCAACGGACGGTGAGCTAGGGGTCGCGACGGCGCTCGCGGAGGTCCCCGACCTGATCCTCATGGACATCCAACTCCCCAAGCTATCGGGCCTCGACGCGACGCGCAGGCTCCGCGCCGATCCCAAAACCGCCGCGGTTCCGATCATCGTCATCACCTCATTCGCGCTCAGCGGCGACGATCAGAAGGCAAAGGATGCCGGCGCGTCCGCTTACATGGCCAAGCCCTACAGCCCCCGTGAGCTACTGCAGACGATTCGGAAGTTTGTGCCTGAGAATTGAGGCTTGGGAGCGAAGAAGGGAGCAGAGACATGGAGAGCCGACCTCCTCGCATATTGGCGGTCGATGATAACAAGCAGAATCTCGACATCCTGCGAAAAACGCTGACGACGGCGATGTACGAAGTCATCGCAGCCACCGACGGGCCCACGGCGCTCAGCCTCATCGAGACAGCTCAGCCGGACCTGGTCCTTCTCGATGTCATGATGCCGGGTATGTCCGGGTACGAGGTCTGCGAGCGTATTCGCGCAAACGAGGCCAGCCGCCTCCTTCCCGTGGTGATGCTGACCGCGCTGAGCGATGTGGCCGACCGAATCCGCGGCATCGAAGCGGGGGCCGATGAGTTTCTGAGCAAACCCTTTAATCGGGAAGAACTTTTGACTCGGGTCAAGTCGCTGCTCAGAATCAAAACGCTCCACGATGATATTGCAAAAAAAAACCAGCTGCTCCGCACCGTCTTCGGCCGCTACGTCTCTGAGGAGCTGGCGGCGGAGATCGTGGCCGATCCCGGACGTCATTTGAAGTTGGGCGGTGATAAACGGGAGGTAACCATCTTGTTTGGCGACCTGCGTGGATTCACGCCACTGGCGGAGCAACTCGATCCCCAAGACGCCGTCGATATCCTTAATACCTATCTCCGGCTCGTGATCGACACGGTTTTTGAGTTTTGCGGCACGTTGGATAAGTTTCGCGGCGATGGGTTCATGGCATTTTTCGGCGCTCCCATCCAACGCGAAGATGATCCATCCAATGCGGTGCGCTGCGCCCTGGCCATGCAGGAAGGGTTGAAACAGATCGCTTTCACCCGCTTTCCTGACCTGCGGCTGAACATGGGGGTCGGCATCAACACGGGTATTGTCATTGCGGGAAACATTGGGTCCGAACGGCGAACGGATTACACGGTGATCGGTGACGAGGTGAATGTGGCGCAGAGATTTGAATCGAACGCCGGACCGGGACAGATTCTGATGACGGGCAGCACCTATGGCCGGGTGAAGGACAACGTCCAGGTGCGCGAACTCGGACTCCTGAGAGTGACGGGAAAACAAGAAGGAGTCATGGCCTACGACGTGCTCTGTTGGCGCGGGGCGTAGCCAAACAAGTCCATTACGATGCGGGACCGGGATTGTTGGAGATGATATCGATACGGGAGGGAAAAATATGGGACGTGGTTATAAACAACGCTTGCAGCGAACTGGCGTCGCGGTCGGACTTGTACTCAGCCTGGTTATCAGCGGCGCCGTGACGCAGCCGCTGGTCGCCGGCCAGGAAGAGCAGTTCACTCCCGAGTTCAAGGAGCTACGACGCTCCTACGATCCGCTACACACGCCGAGAATCGTCGCGCCCAATTCTGTCAAGCGCGGGCAATGGTTCGACGTCACCGTCAACTTAGGAGCCGGTGGCGATCATCCGTCGCTGAGCGAGCACTCCATCCGTTACATCGCGCTGTATATCAACACCGCCGAGATCGCGCGGGCCTATCTCCACCCGGTCTACTCCTTCCCCAAAGTTACCTTCACGATCGCGCTTGACGAGGGAGGCTCGCTCCGGGCGATTGCCGAGCCGAACCATTCGGCGGGCTGGGAAGCTGCAAAAAAAATCGCCGTGGTTCGCTAGCGGGCTTTACTTCCTGCGCATTTCCACACTGACGGTCGCCATGGCTTTGTTGCCGACGGTTACTTCTTGTGTCACCGTTCCGAGACTTTCCTGCCAGATCTGAAGGGTATACTTTCCCGGCGGCACATTCTCCAGGGTGAACTCTCCGGATTCGCTCGTCACGGCATAGAACGGGTGCTCAGCAACCACCACCCAGCCACGCATCCACGAGTGGAGATCGCAATCCACCCGCAGGAGCTCGGGCTGCTTGAACGTGAATGAGATGCTCCGCGCATGGGGCTGTGCCCGATTGAACGGAGGATTGCCCTTGCCGGCGCTTCTGACGTTATGTAACAATCGGTCACTGTTTAGAAATTCCACCGTCCCGCCTACCGGCGCGACGATGACGCGCGGGACGAACGAGCATTGCTTCTGATCCATCTTAGCAGGTGGCAAATTCCAATCCCGCTTCGCGTTCGGCGGAGGGTCCCGCAGCGAAACTACGGCGTTCCGAATACCGTTGTTGGAGGAGAGCACCAAGTCTTCGGACTCTTTGTCTTTCCCACAGACGTACTGATCAATCGTCACGGGGACTTTCTTTTTTTCAATTGGCGCGCCCACATATCGGACACTGCCTTTGATGGTCTCTCCCCACGACACGCCAGCAATGGCGCACCCTATCGCGACAAAAACGGCGATGGACAATCGTTTGGCTCGATTAGCGCTACGGTATTCGAAAGCCGGCATGCTGATGACCTTTGTCTGGTATGACCTGGGTCGAGTTTATGAAAACATATGCGGCGTCATTAGTCCATAACGTTGGAGCTTTGGTGTTTTTTACGCTGGCCCGCCATTGAGAGTTGTCTGTGATCGCTAGAAAAGCGTAGTATCGCCGGTATTATTTTTCCCGCTGGCCCTACGCCGCAGCCACCCTCTGTGTGCAGCGCGGATGCAGCGGGCCCATGGCGCACCGGGCACCGACTTTGGCGAGGCCCGCTTCGAACTCCTGGTGGATCCTCGAGCTCTGCTCTTCTTCGTGTAACCCAACCTTTCCTCTTGAATCTCGTCGTTCTCGTCCAATTGTCTAGACACCGATTCCCGCTGGGAAAAACCTTTGTCAACGGAGCGGGGCGCTATATAATTTGCATGCACGGTGGTGGTGGGACTTCCTCAATGCTCCTGGAGGCAATGACCGATCAAATGACAGAAACTGACAAAGCCTTCCCCGAAGTCTCCATCGTCATGCCGTGCCTCAACGAGGCGGATACCCTTGCCTCCTGTATTGCTAAAGCCAAAAGGGCATTGAATGAAAATAACATCGACGGAGAAATTATTGTTGCCGATAACGGCAGCACGGACGGAAGCCAAGCCATCGCGGCGAGATCCGGCGCCCGTCTGGTCCACGTGCGCGATAAAGGCTATGGCAGTGCCCTCATGGGGGGGATCGTCGCCGCGCGGGGAAAGTTCATCATCATGGGCGATGCCGACGATAGTTACGACTTTCTGGAAACTCCGAAATTCGTCGAGAAACTGCGTGAAGGGTACGACATCGTCCAGGGTTGCCGGCTTCCCTCCGGTGGCGGCACCGTAAAACAGGGCGCCATGCCGTTTCTGCATCGCGCCTGGGGCAATCCCATGTTTTCATTCCTCGCCCGATGGTGGTTCAGATCGCCGCTCCACGATGTCTACTGCGGCCTGCGGGGTTTCAGAAAGGATGTTTATTTTTTGCTCGATCAACGTTGTACGGGGATGGAATTCGCCACCGAGATGATCATTAAGGCAAGTCTCTACGGCGCCAAAATCGCCGAGGTCCCGATCACACTCCACCCCGACGGACGAAAGGATCGCGCTCCTCACCTTCGGACTTTTCGCGACGGTTGGCGGACGATACGGCTTTTCTTTATCTGCAGCCCACGCTGGCTGTTTCTGGCTCCGGGTATGCTGTTGATCCTCCTGGGTTTGGCGGGGTACGGGATCGCGATGCCCGGTATGACGCTCAACGGAGTGACTTTTGACGCTCATACACTGTTGTTTGCCAGTCTGGCTATTCTGTGCGGCTATCAGTCCATCGTCTTTGCGATCTTGACCAAGACCTTCGCCATCAGCGAAGGACTTTTGCCGGAAGATCCCCGAATGAATCGCTTCTTTGAGTGCGTCAACTTGGAAAAGGGACTGGTCTTTTCGTCAATCGCGCTGTTCATGGGCATGACCCTGCTAATGGCCGCCGTGAATTATTGGCGACAGGCTAGCTTTGGACACCTGGACTACGCCCATACCATGCGGTTGGTCGTGCCAGGGGCAACCCTCACAGCTCTCGGGTTCCAGACGATTCTTTCAAGTTTCTTCGTAAGTATTCTAGGAATGCGCCGTCGATGAAGCGCTTCGAAGACATCCACGCCGACCTTATTCAGCACCGGCGCGCGCGGGCCCTCAGCAACCGCCTGGCAGATATTATTCCCGACCGGTTCGCTGTGTTGGACGTCGGTTGTGGCGATGGTCTGATTGGCCGTCTGATTGGTGAAAAGCGTACCGACATCCAGCTCCGCGGTTTGGATGTTTTGGTCCGAGAGCGCACTTACATTCCAGTGGAACGTTTCAACGGTGAAGTCATTCCGTACGAGGACGCAAGCTTTGATGGGGTCATGTTTATAGATGTCCTCCATCATACCCAGGACCCGATGGTACTTCTCCGTGAAGCGACACGCGTAGCGCGCAAGGCTGTCGTGATCAAAGATCATACCCTCGAGGGTCTGTTAGCAGGACCCACTTTGCGCGCGATGGACTGGATCGGAAACGCGCGTTACGGCGTATCACTTCCTTATAACTACTGGACCAAACGGGAATGGCTCGACGCCTTTAATGAACTCGAAGTCGAGGTCGGATCGTGGATATCGAATTTGGGACTTTACCCCTGGCCGGCAGGTTACCTGTTTGACCGTTCTCTTCATTTTGTGGCTCGACTCGACGTCCCTCGACGTCAAACAGTTCCGGTTCAGAAACGAACCACTTAGTGGCTTTTGAATTTCTCCGGTTAGCACCTTCCGCTGCACGATCTTCGGACCGGCCCCCTCATGACCTCGCAAATCAAAGCGCAACTCCATCGGCTTCTACGTTCACCACTACTAATCACGGCGATGGTAGGACTCCTCGGCTTTGCTGGGAGTGCCACCGTCGGGCTGTTAGTGGGCATCTCTGAACCCAAATTTCACGACGAGTTCAGCTATTTGTTGGCAGGCGATACGTTTGCACATGGGCGCTTAACAAATCCCTCACATCCGATGTGGGTCCATTTTGAGAGTTTTCATATCATTCACCAGCCGACCTACATGTCCAAGTATCCGCCGGGCCAGGGGATCGCTTTAGCCGCGGGGCAGTTAATTGCAGGACATCCGATTGTCGGGGTATGGCTAAGCTTCGGGCTGATGTGTGCTGCCATAACGTGGATGTTGTATGCCTGGATCTCTACTCGCTGGGCTATTTTGGGTGGCGTTCTCGCGATGATCAATCCCGTCCTGGGAATTGCCGGCGATTGGGCGCAAAGTTACTGGGGTGGTGCCGTTGCCGCGACGGGCGGCGCGCTTATGCTCGGTGGCATCCGGCGCCTGATACGCCAACCCCACGTGGGCGTTTCATTGATCACGGGCATGGGATTGGCGATTCTGGCTAACAGCCGTCCTTTTGAGGGACTGCTCGTCACTGTGTCGGCGGGGAGTTTTTTACTCATTCATATAGCCCATCAGCGCGGGCAGGCGCTGTGGCTCTCCATAAGTCGCACCATAGTTCCTATGGTCATCGTTCTGGTCCTGACAATTACGGCAATGGGATTTTACAATTCGCGCGTCACAGGCAATCCCCTTCGCATGCCGTATCGGATTCACGAAGAAACATACGGACTGACCCCCGTTTTCTTATGGCAAAAGCGCCCGGCAGAACCAGAATATCGCCATAAGATCATGCGTGATTTCCACGCGACTCATGCTTTTTCTTTCTATACGAGTCAGCGCTCAATGTCCGGCTTCCTAAAAGAGAACGTCTACCTTCTGGCATCCTTAGGATTTCGGTCGGTCAACGTCTTTCTGATTCCTGTCATAGTTGCTTTCCCTCTATTGCTTGCCTGGCTGTGGCGAGACCGCTGGGCACGCTACGCTCTGCTCATCTATTTTGTCTTAGTTTTAGGATTGCTCATAGAAACGTTCAAATGGCTGCACTACGCGGCACCGATCACTGGTCTCACCTACTATTTCGTAGTGAACGGAATGCGGTTAGCGCGATTGCACAATAAGAAAGTCGGGTATCTAACATCATGCTTGACCCTGATGCTCGCTGTCACCGCGCTTGTGATGCGGGTGCACCTCACTAGCACAAGCGAGCGCTCGATGAGTTGGCATATTCAGCGCGCACAACTGCTTAAACAACTGCAGCACGAAGACGGCGAGCATCTTATTGTTGTGCGCTATGGACCCGAACATTCGGTTCACAACGAGTGGGTTTATAACGAGGCGGATATCGATCGCTCAAAAGTGATCTTTGCACGCGCGATCAACACCACACAGGATTGTCAGCTGGTAGACTATTTCAAATCGCGTCAGCTATGGTCAATGGACGTTGAAGGGGATGAGTCAATACCTAAGTTGAAACCCTATCCGCTGAAGCTGTGTAAATAACCCTCACGCAAGCGTTTTCAAAAACCGTCTCTCGCGTCGCTGTGGGCGTTCTTCAGTCTGGAAATGGACTCCCATCCGCCTGCCGCCGATTCGAATAAACGTATGCAGCAGCGTTCGAACTTCTTGTTAGCGCAGGTTCAAACCATTGCGGCGTGCTCCGCTCGCCGAAATTCTTACGTAGATCGTTCTGGCTACAGCGAATTCATCGACGATGAACGACGAAATGACCCAATGATTGAGCTGCCGTTATTACCGCTCACCCTCCATTTGCTTTGCTCCTGCCATCAAGTGCGCGCTCTGGCTGACAATCGCTGGCTGAAAAGTAGCGATTGATTCCCTCGCTCTTTCTTGGCGGGTGCACCACGCCGTCTCCTCGCCGTGCGCTCGGTAGGATTGACCAGTTTTCGCCTTTCCTGTGCATCAACAGCGTGAGTTTGCTCCCTCAGAGGATTTCCGCGTTTGACATTTCTCCGTTCGACATGTATCTCGTCGCCGACGATGATGAACTGTCATTCCAAAATTGACGATGACGGTTATCACTTGTCGTCGACTGAAAGCAAGAACAGCGACGCAATGGTTTTGACAAACAGCGCAATTCGATGACGCTGTAGCGAAAGGCTTTGGAGGAAGGGTTGGAATGTCTCTTGCTCCAAAGGTGCGGAGTGAGAAATTTCAGGAGGTGTTTATGCAGAAACGGCTCGGATTTCTCTTGCTTTCCTCTTTTGCGCTCTCTGTTTTGATAACCTGCGGCACCTTTAGTTTCGCGGCTCAACCGCCTGATCCTCAGACCCGGCCGCATATCGACGACGAACTGATCATCAAATTTCGCGGCGGGCGCGATGAGTATAGGAAGTTAATGACTCACTACGGGGTAGGAGCCAGACGCGTCAAAGTCTTTCGGAATCTAGTTGACCTTGAACTTGTCAAACTGTCTCAGGGCCTTTCGGTCAAAGAGGCCATTGATTTCTATCAGCGTTCCCCTGATGTCCTCTACGCCGAGCCAAACTATATCGTGAGAACCACGAATACACCAAACGATACTCGTTTCAGCGAGCAATGGGGGTTATACAACACCGGCCAATCCGGTGGCACTTCAGGCGCCGATATCGAAGCATTGGCGGCTTGGGGTATCACGACCGGTAGCGCTGACGTCGTCGTCGCCGTAATTGACTCGGGGATTGACTATAATCACGTAGACCTGTCGGCCAACATGTTTCGCAACTCGGCTGACTGTAACAATAACGGAATCGACGATGACGGCAACGGTTTTATCGATGACTGTTTCGGCATCGATACGGCGAATAACGACTCAGATCCAATGGACGATAACAATCATGGAACCCATGTCGCGGGAATCATTGGGGGAGTGGGGAACAACGGCGCCGGTGTGGTGGGTATAAACTGGAATATCAAGATCATGGCTTGCAAGTTTGTCAAGGCGAACGGATCTGGAACCATCGCTGATGCCATCGACTGCCTTGATTATGTCAAGACCATGAAAGATCGCGGGCTAAACATCATTGCCACCAGCAACAGCTGGGGCGGCGGAGACTTTTCGCAAGCTTTGTTGGATGCCATCGAAGCGCACCAACAGCGCGGCATGCTCTTCATTACCGCAGCGGGAAACGGCAATATTTTTGGGATCGGCCAAAACAACGACAACACCCCCTTCTATCCGTGTAATTATTATCTCGTCAACGTCATCTGCGTAGCCTCTACGACACGCACCGACGCTCGCTCCACATTTTCTAACTTCGGAAGGCGAACGGTGCACGTGGGTGCCCCCGGCAGCGAAATATTGAGCACGATTCGGGGAAATTCGTACGCGTCCTTTAGCGGTACTTCGATGGCCACGCCTCATGTGACTGGGGTAGCAGCGTTGTTACAGGCTTATGATCCGAGCTTGGACTGGAGAAGAATCAAGAACCTTATTCTAGCAGGCGGGGATAATGTTGCGTCATTAACGAACACCATTACCCAAAAGCGCCTTAACGCCTTCAGCGCATTGACCTGTGCAAACTCAACTGTCTTTTCTCGACTGAGACCGATCGGCAACACGCTCAGCGGGTCGGTCGGCGTCCCGGTTGATCTTGCGGCTTTGAACATCAATTGTGCCAATCCCAACGGCAATATTGATATCACGGTCGATCCGGTTGGAGAGATCGTGACACTTGTGGACGATGGCCTTGGTTCAGATCAGGCGGCAGGCGATGGCATCTATTCGGGTCAATGGACTCCGTCGGCGACGGGAGTCTATAGCCTCACGTTTCCTGGAGGGGAACTGTTAACGGTAACTGTTGCTTCACCGGTGATCAGCATTAGTCCGACTTCATTGGACTTTGGCGGTGTCAATGTCGGAGGGTCGTCGAATCGAAGTATCACTGTGCAAAATGTCGGCGGCGGTATACTCACTGGAAGTGCGACTACGAACGCGCCATTTGCAATCGTATCTGGCGGTTCCTACAGCCTCGCAGCGGGCCAGAGTCAGACTGTTACTGTGCGCTTTAACTCTGCGTCTGCGGGCATCTTCGAAGGAAATGTGAGCTTCAGCGGCGGCGCTGGCGCCTCTGCAATGCTTAGCGGTATTGGAACTGCGGTAAGCTCCATCACACCCAATCCCATTGATCTGGCGGCACCGCCGGCAAGCTTCACCATTGCAGGAGGCGGGTTCACCAACTTCGGCTTCGGTCTGTCCGTAGCCAACTTTACCAACAGTAGCGGCGCTGTCCTCGCCCAGTCCCGGGCCAGTTCTGGAACTAGCGCGAATCTCACGATTCCATTTCCCACAGGTCCCATAAGTGTTCCCGGACCATTGCCGGGACTCAGCGCCGGGACGGTGACAGTAAAAGTCTATAACCAGACGGGAACAAACAGCTGGAGCCTAGTGGGCACTATTCCGCTTATTGTCAACGACACGCGCCCCGGCCCTGGGGTAAGTTCCATCACGCCCAATCCCATTGATCTGGCGGCACCGCCGGCAAGCTTCACCATTGCAGGAGGCGGGTTCACCAACTTCGGCTTCGGTCTGTCCGTAGCCAACTTTACCAACAGTAGCGGCGCTGTCCTCGCCCAGTCCCGGGCCAGTTCTGGAACTAGCGCGAATCTCACGATTCCATTTCCCACAGGTCCCATAAGTGTTCCCGGACCATTGCCGGGACTCAGCGCCGGGACGGTGACAGTAAAAGTCTATAACCAGACGGGAGCAAACAGTTGGAGCCTTGTGGGCACTATCCCGCTTACCGTCAACGACACGCGAAGTACGGTAGCTAAACTAACAAGATGACCAAAGAGTGACTGACGTGTATGGCTTTAATCGATCTCGGCAAAAATTCAAAAAAAAGCGGGTGATAGTATGCACTGGCAATGAAGCTGTGGGTGCCAAAAGCGATTAACCCGAGCCCGGAAATACCTCGCCGCGGCGATGCGTTGATTGACATTCCACTCGCCGCCGCCGGTAAGGAATTGGGGACAAATCGTTACTTTGGACATGGGGACCATCTCGGATCCGAGTTTTTATCTAGACTTGTTTTTGATTAGCCAGGCAGACGGCGCCTTCGGGAAAAGGAGCCGTCTAGCCGGCGTTCATCAGTAGAGCTTTTTGATATAACCGCTGTCGTCGATTTCGCGCACGTAGTGCAGGTCCCAGAGCGCCAGGGGGTGGAAGTCGGCGATCTCGGGATTGCGCTTGAGCGCCAAGGCGAACACGTTGCGCACCGCTTCGAGGCTCGGATAGGGTTTTGCTTCCAGCGACGATGCTTGGGTTTCGTAAAAGCAGTCCCACTCTTCGTCGTTCTGCATCTTCAACAGCTCCGTGCAGTGTTTCTTGATGATGGCCAGAGTTTCGGCCTTCTTCGTTTTGAAAAAGTGAGTCGCGTCGACCAAAGCCCGGATCAAAGACCGCGCTTCGTCTTCGTGATTTTTCACGTACGTGGTGGTGGTCGTCAAAGTCACACCTTCAATCATCGGCATGGTCGGCAATTCCATGATTCGCGCGCCGAATTTGCTCGCGCGCAGTTGATCCACCGCGCGGATAAACGTCGCCTCATACTTGCCCTCCATGACTCCACGCGCTCGTTCCGCGCCCTTTACGGGGTCCGTTACCAGCTCCACATCCCTGCCTTCCTCAAGGCCGTGCAGCTTGAGGTACAACCAAACGTTCAATCCCGTGTGGCCATCGTAATCGTCCATCGCCACGCGCTTGTTCTTGAGATCCTCAAGGCCGTTAACACCCTTCCCCATGACCAAATAGTTTTCGCGCCAGGAGTTGTTGCTCTGCGCAATATGCACATAGGGGTCGCCGTTGAGAGCCTTTCGGGCGTATAGATTGTGGTGATTGCCCGAAACAACGTCGAGCTCACCCGACTTAAGTCCATCGGCGGCGCGCTTGCGCTGCCCCTCCAGAGAGCCAAAGTCCATTTCCAATCCGTGCTTCTCCAGAAAACCGCACTCCTCCATCACCTTCCACAGCGGAACGTGGCTCGGAGCGCGATAATAGATCCGTATTTTCTTTTTGGCTGCCATTGGCTTCCTCCTAGCGTCGGTTGGTTCAAGGTTCAAAGTTCAACGTTCAAGGTCCGGGACTCCGGTCTATACCACCTTGAACCTTGGACACGGAACCTTGAACGGCTTTTCTTACCAGCGCTCAGCGCGTCTTCAAAAGCTTCCAAACCTTCTCCCGGTTTTCGTGCCGGCCGGTCACGATCCACTTCCAATCCGTATCATCGAAGTATTTGACGCCCGGCCTGGGAATGTTGCCGGAGTT
>DAIRFP010000096.1:0-18856 GCA_036794995.1 Thermodesulfobacteriota bacterium
GTGGCGGACCCGATAGAAGCATTCGGGAATGACGGACTCTAAGAGGTCTGGGAATGGCTCCGTACGCAGCTAGCTGCCGGGAATCAAACCCGCAGTGATTCAATCCGACGACTCACAAGCCGATCTCAGTCCATCTGTCGTCTCAAGAAAGTGGGAATGTCGTATTCGTCGTCCTCTTCCTTGTCGCGCCCGAACTGAAACGTCGTCTTATTGAGAGTCACCGTCTCGGTCTCTTCACTGCCCTGCTTCCTACGCTGCCACGTGGGAGTATCCAAGTCATCGACGATGGTGCCCAAATGCACCACTTTCTTGTTTCTCTGGGGGGCGCTGGTAATACTCGCCACATTGACATTAACCGGCACCGGCTTGCGGTCCTGCCGATCTTCCCCGAACCCCGTGGCGATGACGGTAATGCGAATCTCATCGGTCATATTCTCGTCGATGACCGAGCCGAAAATGATATTCGCCTCATCGTGGGCCTCTTCCTGAATCATCGACGCAGCTTCATTGACCTCATGGAGACAAAGATCCGGCCCTCCGGTGATATTGATCAGCACCCCGCGCGCGCCTTGAATCGAAATGTCTTCGAGTAACGGACTGGAGATGGCTTTTTGCGCCGCTTCGATGGCGCGATTCTCCCCCGACGCCGAGGCGGCGCCCATCAATGCCAGACCCATCTCCGCCATCACAGTGCGGACATCGGCGAAGTCGAGGTTGATCAAACCCGGCGTGATGATGAGGTCTGAGATGCCGCGGACGGCTTGAAGCAAGACATCATCCGCTCGGTGGAACGCTTCGAGCATAGTGGTGGTCTTGGCGGCGATGCTAAGCAGCCGCTGGTTAGGGATGACAATCAAGGTATCCACGTTCTGCTTCAAATGCTCGATCCCTGCTTCGGCCTGATGCATGCGCTTCTTGCCCTCGAAGATGAAGGGCTTGGTGACCACTCCCACCGTCAGGGCGCCGGCTTCCCGCGCCAACCGAGCCACCACCGGCGCGCCCCCCGTACCGGTTCCGCCTCCCATGCCGGCGGTGATAAAAATCATGTCGGCCCCGGCCACGTACTCTTTGATCAGCTCCTCGTCTTCCAAGGCTGCCCGCCGCCCGATTTCAGGATTGGCGCCGGCCCCAAGCCCTTTAGTCACGGTAGGACCGAGCTGAATCTTGACCGGCGCGCGGCTCGCATCCAAAGACTGCGCGTCGGTATTCGCCACCATAAAATCCACACCGGTCAGTTTGCTGCCGATCATGGTATTTATGGCGTTCCCGCCGCCGCCGCCGATTCCGATCACTTTGATGCGGGCTTTAAGATTTTCCGGTTCGACGATTTCAAACATAAGCGTTCCTCCTTCAAATAGGGTCAATAATTTGTTTACGTTTAAAAGAACTCACTCAACCAATCCGACATTCGATGCTTAACTTTGGACAGCATTCTGTCGTCGCGGCAACGCGAAAAGGCGCGTTCCTGCCGCTTCATGCCGTAGAGAACCAACCCGACCCCGGCGGCGTAAATCGGACTGGAGACGACATCGACCAGACCCCCCACATGGGTGGGACTGCCGAGCCGTACCGGCATACCGAGAAGCTGTTCCGCCATCTCGACAGCCCCCGGAAGCAGCATCGAACCCCCGGTCATGACGATGCCCGATGCCAAGGCACCCTCGTATCCCGATTTTGCGATTTCTCGCTGCACCAGTTGGAAAACTTCCTCCATGCGTGGCTCAATGATCTCGCAAAGGATTTGCCGCGACACGGTGCCCGCGGTCTTGCCCGCCACGCTGGGAACCTCCACTCGCTCTTCACCGGCAACCATAGACGCTTTAGCCAAACCGTAGCGTTGTTTAATGCGCTCGGCGTCGGCCGTGGGCGTCCGCAGGCCCGCTGCGATGTCATTGGTAAGGTGATTGCCGCCGACACCCAACACCGCACTGTGTCTCACTGTGCCATCGTGAAAAATAGCGATATCCGTCGTTCCACTGCCGATATCCACCAGCCCCACACCCAGCTCGCGTTCTTCTCCGCCGAGGACCGCTCCCGCGGAGGCCAACGGCATCAAGACGATGTCTCCGACGCTAAGACCGGCGCGGCTGCAACATTTCACAATGTTCTGCGTCGCGGTAACGGCGCTGGTGACAATATGGACCTTTGCCTCCAAGCGCACTCCGGACATTCCCAAAGGTTCTTTGATACCGTCCTGGTCGTCGACGATATAGTCTTGCGGTAGAATCTGCAGGACTTCCCGGTCCGTGGGAATCGCCACGGCTTTGGCCGCGTCGATGACGCGAACCAGGTCGCGTTGACACACTTCCTTGTTCTTAACCGCGACGATGCCGTGACTGTTGAACCCCTTGATATGATTTCCCGATAGGCCGGTAAAAACCGTGTGAATTTCACACCCGGCCATCAGCTCCGCTTCTTCCACGGCGTTTTTGATGGAGTTCACCGTGCTTTCGATATTGACGACGACCCCTTTGCGCAGTCCTTGGGATGGATGGGACCCGATTCCGATAATTTCCATCCCTCGGTCGGTCATTTCGCCGACGACGGCGCAAACCTTCGAAGTGCCGATATCCAAACCCACGACGATACTGTGTTTCTTCGCCATAACTATCTGCTATTGCCTATGCGTGATGGGCGCTTTCCTTCACGGCCGAGGTCGCCTCAAGCGAGCCACGACCTGATCAGCAAAACTTGCATCCAATACCGCTAAACGCTCCTCGTGTCCCTGCCAAAGCTTTAGCACGCGGTCCACACGTCGCAGCTTGTCCTCCCAGTCACCCCAACCCATGTGCAAAGCGACGGGAAAAGCCGTGGTGTAAAGCACCAAGCGGCCCGTGGCTTCGAAATGGATCTCGGAAAGCGTGTGGGAATCCTGCGCCATCAAATCGCCGAGCCGCACCGCGTCTTGGATTTTTCTGCGTATCGCCGGATCACGAGTCCCAAGCTCTTCCGGACGCAGCCCGGTGAGCAGAGGAAATTGGACACTTTCTCCGGGTCCGACTTCTTTAAAAACAACTCCGTCGGAATCCACATAGTAGAGTTTCCCCGTCGCCACGATAGCCTTGGGTGTTCGTTCCTCAATTTCGATCACCACCCGACGAGGAAATTCCCGGCGCACCAGAACGCGGCGCACCCAGGGATGTTTCGCGATCTTGTTTTCAATCGTCGCGGGCTCGATCCGCCACATGTTCATGCCGTGTTGGAGCCCCGCCAGGGTGACAATTTCATTACCGCCAAATTTCTCTCCGCCGCGCACCTGAATCTCCCCGACCGAGAAGTAGGGACTATCAACAAAGAACCGACCTGCCGAGGCCGCTGAGATCATCAACTGGCTGCGCCAGTCGTACAGGGCGATGGCCAAAACGATCAGAGCGGCGACGCCGCTGCCCATAGTGAGGCGCCGACGCCATCCATGGTGGTTGCGTTTGCGATTGTCCCGGCGATAGACGGCGAGGTGCATCGTTCTACTCTTGCTTAAGGGGCCGGCCATTCTCCCAGCAGCCGGACTTCCGGCTCCAGTTCGAGGCCGAACCGGGCTTTGACTTCGGCCCGGGCCAACTCCATCAACCGCCGTACGTCTTCCCCTTTAGCGCCACCGCGGTTAACAATAAAATTTCCGTGCCGCTCCGAGATCTGTGCGAATCCTATCTGCTTGCCCTTTAGGCCCGCGGCCTCCACCAGCCTTCCGGCGAAATCCCCCGGTGGATTTCGAAACATGGAACCGGAGTTGGGGTAGCCCGTGGGCTGGCTGGTCTTCCGCTTCGTCACCAGCTCGCGTACTTTGGCGCTTACCGTCGCGGCGTCTTCTTGCCGCAATCGGAGATGCACCTCGGTCACCACCATGCCCAGCGGCAGATGTGAATCACGATAAGTAAAAATCATTTCATTCCTGGAGCGGCGGAACGACTCGCCCTCCCGTGTAAAGCCATCGACCCGATCGATGACCTTTTCAAATTCGGCACCGTAGGCTCCGGCGTTCATGAAGAGAGCGCCACCGATGGTGCCTGGAATCCCTTCGGCGAACTCCAGTCCGCCGTAGCCTTTGCGGGCCGCTTCCCTCACCAGCTGCGTGACGGCAAAAGCCGCACCGACTTTGACCCAAATGATTTCGCCTTCAGGGCGCCACTGAACACGCTTGAACTCTCCCGCCAGATGAATCACGGCGCCACGTATGCCGCGGTCGCTAATCAAGACGTTGCTGCCATTACCCAGCAGACAAACCGGTGTGCCGGTCTGGTTGAGCATCTGCAATACCCGAGTTAGCGCGTCACCTTTTTCCACATCGATGAAAAAATCCGCCGGACCACCCACCTTCATCGACGTGTAACGTGCCATCGGCTCGGCGAGTTTGAGCTTGACGCCGGCAATCAGTTTCAGTTCCCGGGCTAAGCCCGTTTCGTCACTTTCCTGTATCATCGGAACCATCATGGATGTTATTGGAGTATGGAGTGATGGGGAAGACGCAATTTTCCCAGTATTTCAGTTTTCCAATACTCCAGCATTCCAATACTCCAGCACTCCATTTAACTTATTGGAGCGCTTCTACGAGCGCCTCCCCTACTTTGTAAATGTCCCCCGCACCCAAGGTCAGCACCACATCTCCTGAGACGAGTCGACCGGCAAGCTGCGCTGCGATCTGGCTTTTGTCGGCAATAAACTCGACGTCCAGGTGGCCTTTCCGCTTGATCGCTTGATAGAGCACAGCGCTGCTTGCGCTGGGTATCGGATCTTCCCCCGCCGCATAGATCTCCGTCAGAATGAGCCGGTCGGCGCCTTCGAAAGCGGTCAAGAAATCATCAAAGAGATCTCGTGTTCGGCTATAGCGGTGGGGTTGAAAGATTACCGTTAGGGGTCGCTTCCAACTTTCACGAATCGCGCCAATCGTCGCCTGAATCTCCACGGGATGATGGCCGTAATCGTCGATAATCATAATTCCTTTGGGCTCCCCTTTGATCTCAAAGCGCCGGTGAATCCCGCTGAACGCTTCCAAAGCCTCGGCGGCGCGGGAAAAGGGAACTTCCAATTCCTGGGCGACGGCAACCGCGGCCAGCGCGTTAGTCGCGCTGTGGCGACCGAGAAGCTGCAGGCTCAATTTTCCCAACGCTTCGGATCGGTGGAGCACCGATAACTCGACGCCATCAGTTTTGATCTTGAGGTCCTGGGCGGAAAAATCAGCTTCGGGTGACAATCCATAGGTCGTGAAACGTTTCCGTACTTTGGGTAGCAAAGCCCGCACATTGGCGTTGTCCAAACACAGCACCGCGAGCCCATAAAAGGGTATCTTGTTGATGAAATCCAAAAAGCTCTCGTTCAAGCGCTCCATCGTCTGATGGAAATCCATATGTTCTCGATCGATGTTGGTAACCACAGCGATGGTCGGGGAAAGCAGCAGAAAGCTACCATCGCTTTCATCAGCCTCGGCGACGAGAATCTCGCCTTGCCCCATTTTGGCATTCGTCCCGAGCATGCGGACCCGTCCACCGATGACGATCGTCGGATCCATACCGGCAGCGCTCAACACTGCGGCGACCATCGAAGTCGTGGTGGTTTTGCCATGGCTGCCGGCGACGGCAATGCCGTACTTCATGCGCATGAGCTCAGCCAGCATCTCGGCCCGCGGGATGACCGGAATGTGCCTGCGCCGCGCTTCCAAAACTTCCGGATTGGCGTATTTAACCGCTGTGGAGATCACGACCACGGAAGGATTAACCGCAAGGTTGTCTTCTTGATGGCCAGCGAACACCTGCGCTCCCAACTTCCGGAGTCGTTCCGTTACTTCGCTTTCGTGCAGATCCGAGCCGGTAACCGCATAGCCCAGGTTCAACAGCACTTCAGCAATCCCGCTCATGCCGATGCCGCCGATGCCAACAAAGTGGACTCGGTGCTTTTTTTGCAACATCTCTAATTCCTGTCACCACCCGCACACTACCCGCGCACAAGAGCATGGCACTCGTCGACGATTCGAGCCGCCGCTTCCGGTCGCCCCATCCTGCGCGCCGCAGCACTCATGGTTTCGATCCTTTCACGATCTGCGACATAGCTTCGGATCCGTCCGGCCAAAAGCTCTCCGTTCAGTTCCTGATCGAGAATCATCTCTGCCGCGCCCCGATCTCGGAGCGCTTGCGCGTTGCCGCGCTGATGGTCATAAATCGCGTAAGGATAAGGCACTAAAACGGCCGCCTTGCCGAAGGCCGTGAGTTCCGCCACCGTGGTCGCGCCGGCCCGGCAAACGACTAAGTCGGCGCGGGCATACGCTTCATCCATTTTTTCGATGAACGGGTGCACCTCCGCTGCAAAGACTAGAGAATCGTAAGCCGCTTTGATCGCGGCGAAGTCCGCAGCGCCGGTTTGGTGAATCACCTCAAGTCCGGCGGCGAGATCCGTTAGTCTTCTCAGCGCATCGATAGCCGCGAGATTGATGCGATGAGCCCCGGCGCTGCCGCCGAACACGAGCAGCACAAATTTTTCGCTCCGCTTAACTTCCGGCAACTGACGCCAACGCACCGGGTTCCCCGTCGCCAAAACATTTCCGCCGGAAAAATAGGCCATACTCTCGCCGTAGGAGGTAAAAACCCGATCGACAAACCGGGCGAGAAGTTTGTTGGTAAAACCAGGCCGGAGATTCTGCTCCATGATCGCGCAATGAAGGCGGCGCAACTTTGCCGCCAACAGCAGGGGACCTGAGGCGTAGCCGCCGAGACCGATGACAACGTCGGGCCGAAATTTGCGAATGATACTCAGTGAACGGAGGAGGCCGACGGGGATACCCCAGACACCGTCCGCTAGACCGCGGATACCCCTACCTTTCAGCCCTCTCACGGGAACCGTTTCAAGCCTGAACCCTTCCCGTGGCAGAACCCTGGCTTCGATGCCCTGCTCGGTTCCCACGAACAATATTTCCGTCATTGAGTCACGCCGTTGAAATTCGCGCGCCACAGCCAGCCCCGGGAACAAATGGCCACCGGTTCCCCCGCCAGCAAAGATTACGCGCATCGCTACACTCTCCTGCGAGAGAGTCCCAGGAGTATCCCTGCCTCCGTTAAGTTGATCACCATCGCCGATCCGCCATAGCTGATGAAGGGCAACACCAGTCCCCTGCTGAGCATCAACCCCATAACCACACCCATGGCTACACTCTTCTGCGAGAGAGTCCCAGGAGTATTCCTGCCTCCGTCAAGTTGATCACCATCGCCGATCCGCCATAGCTGATGAAGGGCAACACCAGTCCCCTGCTGAGCATCAACCCCATAACCACACCCATGGCTACACTCTTCTGCGAGAGAGTCCCAGGAGTATTCCTGCCTCCGTCAAGTTGATCACCATCGCCGATCCGCCATAGCTGATGAAGGGCAACACCAGTCCCTTGGTGGGCATGAGCCCCATAACCACACCCATGTGGATCAACGCCTGAAGCCCCAGGAGAACCGTGAGGCCAAAGGCAAGATATTGCTCAAAGGGCTCTTCAATTCTCGAGGTGAGCCGCAGTCCACGGGCGATAATGATTCCGAACAAAACCAGGACAGCCAGCGCACCCAAAAGTCCCAGCTCCTCACCGACCACCGAAAAGACAAAATCTGTGTGGGCCTCAGGAAGATAGAAAAGCTTCTGCCGGCTTTCACCTAAACCGCGCCCGACCCACTGCCCGGAACCGAACGCGATCAGCGATTGAACCACCTGGAAACCGCTGCTCGAGGCTTCGCTCCAGGGGTCCATGAACGTCAAGAGACGGCGCAGGCGATACTCCGCGGTCAACATCACATAGATCAAGAGCGGCAACGCCATCAGACCCGTAGCCAAAAGATGGGGTACACGGGCACCGCCGAGAAAAAGCATGAGATAGAGCAACATTGCCAAAATCAGCGCCGTGCCGAAGTCGGGCTCCAGCAGCAGCACCGCCAGAAACACCCCGCCGACCATCAGGTGGGGCAAGACACCCACGGAGAAGGTTTTTATCTTATCTTCCTTCCGAGCCATCGAATGAGCGAGGTACAAGACAATCGCCAGCTTCGCCATCTCCGCGGGTTGAAAAACAAAACCCGGCAGCATCAACCACCGCCGAGCGCCGCCGCGGGCAATCCCGATGCCCGGAATCAGAACCAGGACCAACACAAGCAACGTCAAGCCCAGGAGCGGATAGGCGAGCCGGCGGTAAATCGTGGAAGGAACGTAGGAACAAATCACCAGTGCCGCCAAACCCGCGCCAATCGCGATGAGCTGCTTGCGAAAAAAGTAAGTGCCATCGGTAAAGCGCTCTTGGGAATAGAGGTAGCTGGTGCTCAATACCATAGTCACCCCCAGCGCCAACAAGGCGGCGACCGCAAACAGAATCCATTTGTCCACCGCAAAACCGTCTCTCATAGCGCCTGGACCAATTTTTTGAAGACCCTTCCCCGCTCGGCGTAGTTACGAAACATATCGAAGCTCGAGCACGCGGGCGATAGCAAAACCACGTCCCCCGACTGCGCATGCTCATGACCGTCGCGCACCGCTGCCGCCAGGTCATCGACGATGACCGTTTCGGTCAGTGTTCCCAAAGCCTTGGCAATAGTCTCCTTGGCCGCGCCGAAGAGTACGAGTCGCCGGACTCCTTTGCCGATGGCCTCTTGCAGCACCCCGTAATCGCCACCTTTATCGACGCCTCCGGCGAGCAGGACGACCGGCGCCGAAAAACTCGCCAGCGATTTCACAACAGCGCCAACATTGGTCGCCTTAGAGTCATTGTAGTAGCAGACCCCGTCCTTGGCTCTGACGAACTCGAGCCGATGCTCGAGGCCGGGAAATTCTTCCAGTGTTCGCTGAATAGCCGGTGCCGGAACACCCGCCGCTTTCGCCACGCCAATGGCGGCCATCATGTTCTCCACGTTGTGCACGCCGTGAATTTTCACCCGATCCAACGGGAATCGTTCTTCGCCGGAACCGTCGCGCCAGATAATTTCACCCGGCGTCGCAAACAGGCCGGCGTCGACCTCGGAGAAGCCAAAGGAGACAATGCGTGCCGGCTTTCCCTGTCGCAGTGCCCATACGCGTGGATCGTCACGGTTGAGCAGAGCGATATCATCGGCCGTCTGGTTCTCGAAGACTCTCTCCTTGACCCGACAATAGGCTTCGAAGTCGGGATAGCGGTCGAGGTGGTCTTCGCTCAAATTGAGCAAGACCGCCACCCGCGGCCGGAACCTTTCAATCCATTCCAACTGGAAGCTGCTGATTTCGACTACACCCCACTCCCAGTCGCCGCCGGCAAATCCGATCAACGGCGCGCCGATGTTGCCGCCGATAAAAACCTTCATCCCGTTCGCCTCGAGCATCCCGCCCACCAGAGTCGTCGTCGTGCTCTTGCCATTGGTGCCCGTGATGGCAACAATGGGAAACCGAAAAAAATCATAGGCGATCTCGATTTCGCTGAGGATCTCAATGCCACTACTGGACGCCTCCCGGAGCAATGGATTCTCTGCCGGCACACCCGGGCTCGGCACCACTAGATCCACATTTTCCAGCCAACGGCGCTCTTCACCCCCTAAAAAATAGCTAATCGGCAGCCCTTTGAGGGCTTCGATTTCCTGTTGGAGATCGGTTTCCGATCGAAGATCGCTAACCGACACCTTGGCCCCATGGTTCACTAGAAAGCGAGCACAGGCAATGCCGGTGCGGGCCAGGCCCACAACCAGCACTCTTTTGTCCCTGAGATCCATGCTTCATCGCCGCTTTCATCGGAGCTTCAAAGTGCTCAATCCCACGACAGCGCAGATAAAGGAAATGATCCAAAACCGCACGATGATTTGCGGCTCCGGCCAACCTTTGAGTTCATAGTGATGGTGGATGGGCGCCATTAAAAAAACTCGCTTGCGTCGTAACTTGTAGGAGACCACCTGGAAGATGACGGACAAAGCCTCCATGACAAAAACCCCGCCCACGATGATCAATAGAATTTCGTTCTTGGTCATGACGGCGACTACCCCCAGCGCAGCCCCCAGAGAGAGCGAGCCGACGTCGCCCATAAACATCTGCGCCGGATAGGCGTTGTACCAGAGAAATCCCAGGCCCGCGGCCACCACCCCGGCGCAGAAAACCGCCAGTTCGCCAACTCCGGCGACATAGGGTATCTGCAGATATTCCGCCAATTTCAAGTGACCCGTGACGTAGGCGATGACAGCGTAGGTTCCCGCGGCGATCATTACCGGACCAATGGCCAAACCATCCAGGCCATCGGTCAAGTTGACGGCATTGGACGCGCCGACAATGACCAACATGGCGAAGGGGATATACCAAAGCCCGATGTCTAGCTGCACGTTTTTGACAAACGGAATGCCCAGCTCGGTATTGAACTTTAAGTAGACGCAAAGAACCGCTGTAGCGATAAATGCAATGGCAAACTGCCCCAGCAGCTTGGCCCGGGGCGGCAAGCCCTTGCTGTTCTTGCGGCTGAGCTTGAGGTAGTCGTCGACGAGACCCACCGCGCCGATCCCCACGGTCGTAAACAACGCGAGCAAGATATACGGGTTCGTGATGTCGGCAAGCAAAAGCGTCGATAACGACAGCGCTAGAATGATGAGAACGCCTCCCATCGTCGGCGTACCGGCCTTGCTCGAATGAGACGCCGGCCCGTCGCCACGAATCTGCTGTCCCATCTGCTTCGCGGTCAGCGAACGGATGAGCCACGGTCCTAGCAAAAACGAAAGCACCAGGGCCATGAGCGCCGCCATGGCGGCGCGAAAGGTAATATAGCGAAACACATTGAAGCCGGAATACGTGGCGTGGAGCTGGTAGAGAAGATGATACAGCAATGCGATTCTCCTAAGCCTTACTGCTTTTGAGTTTATTGAGGATGAGTTCCATTTTCATGCCGCGGGATCCTTTAAAAAGCAGCCAATCCCCTTTGGTCACATGACTTCTCAGCAAAATCGCGACATGGCTATGATCCGCGCCGATAACGATGCGCTCCGCCGCCATGCCTCCCTGAAGCGCGCCTCGCTTCACTTGCTTCGCCTGGGCACCGAGTAGGTACAAACGATCGATACCCGCACGTGCGACCTGTTTGCCTAGTTGCAAATGCTGCGAGTGGGTTCGCCGTCCCAATTCAAACATGTCACCGAGTATTGCGGTTTTCTCGCCGCGGCATTGGATTGCGGCCAAGGTCTTCACCGCGGCCTCCATGGAGGCGGGATTGGCATTGTAAGTATCGTTGATGATTCCGATCTTCCTCCAGTTCTCTATTTGCATGCGCATAGGGAACGGTTTGACCGTTTGCAAACCCCTGCGAATCACCGCCAAACTGACGCCGAAACCGTAGGCCATAGCCGCAGCCCCTGCGGCGTTTGTAATGTTATGTTCACCAAGAAAACCGAGCCGGACACGGGCTCGCTTCTTACCAGCGCGAAGATCCAGCATCATCCCACGGTCCCCGAGGGGGCGCCACGATTCAGCCCGCACCTCACCGTGCTTGCCGTAAGTGATTTTTTTACCGTTGAATTTCTCTCCGAGGCGGCGCACCCAAGGGTCGTCCATGTTCACCGCGATCATGCCGCCGGGCCGAATCCCGCTGAACAGTTTCCCTTTTTCACGGGCGACCCCCGCTAGGCTGTTCAGCCCTTCGAGATGGGCCGCAGCGACGGAAGTAATCATTCCCATATCCGGAGCGGCGATTTCCGCCAAGCGCGCAATCTCTCCGGGCCGATTAGTGCCAAGCTCGACTACCGCCACCTTGGTTCGCCTATCCAAGCGGAGTAAGGTCAACGGCAAACCGACGAGATTGTTGAAGTTACCCTCCGTTTTCAAAATCTTCCCCCGAACCGGCTTGTCGCGCGCGTAGGCTGCTTCGAGAATTGCGGCAACCATCTCCTTGGTGGTGGTCTTGCCGTTGGATCCGGTAATGGCCAACACTTTCGCGCCGTAGGCCTCCCTGCGGTGATGAGCCAAATCTCCCAGCGCCGTTAAGGTATCGCGCACCTTGACGACAGTGGCGGCACCATAGGTCGACGAATGCAGGTTGCGATGAACCACGACGCAACCTGCGCCGCGCTTCACGGCATCGCTGACGAATCCGTGGCCGTCCAGCCGCTCGCCCTTCAACGCGACGAAAACCGAGCCGCGTTTTACCTTAGTCGAGTCTGTCACCACTTCGCCGAACCGACTGCTCTGGCCGTTGCGCAGCAGCCGGCCGGCGGTCGCCAGCAGGATTTCGTTGCGATTCCATCCCATTCTCCCAGGATCAAGCGTTGCCGATGCGCCGCAGCTCCTCCCGCGCAACTTCCCGATCATCGAAATGAACCTTCGCCGCTCCGAGAATTTGGTAATCCTCGTGTCCCTTACCGGCGATCAAGACCAGATCGCCCCGTCGAGCCGTGCGTAAAGCCACGCGAATGGCTGCGCGTCGATCCTGCTCCACCCAGTAGCCGCGGCCGGTTTGCGGCGAAGTATCGCCAAATTTAGGCAAACCCGCTCTCCGTATTCCGGTCTCGATTTCGGCCAGGATGCTGAGCGGGTCTTCGGTGCGCGGATTGTCCGAAGTTAACACCAAGAGATCGCTGAGCCGCGCGGCGATTTCGCCCATCAACGGTCGCTTTCCCCGATCCCGGTCTCCGCCGCAGCCGAAAACCGTTAAGACCCGGCTTTGAGTCAGTGGTCGCACAGCCCCGAGCACCTTTTCGAGCGCGTCCGGGGTATGGGCATAATCCACCAGGACCGAGACTCCGAGGTGGTTGTCCACCTTTTCCAATCTTCCGGGCACCGCTGTAAGCTGCCGAATGCCCCTGGAAATGACATCCGCCGGCAATTCCAGAGCTTTCCCCACTGCCACAGCCCCCATAACGTTTTGCAAATTGGCGGCACCGACAAGCGACGACGAAAAGTAAAGAGAGCGACCTCTGACCGCTAATTGTCCCCTGAGCCCGGATACGTCGCTTTGAACTTCGGCGGGGTGTACGTCCCACTCGCTATCCTCCCCATAACTCCAGGCCTCCAGGCCTCGATCGCGAGCGCTGCTGAGCAGCTCCGCTCCCTTGGGGTCCCCGCCGTAAACCACCGCCGCCTTGTTTGGCTTCGCACTGACTTTCAAAAAATCCGTGAAGAGCCTGCGCTTGGCGGAAAAATAGTCGTCCATGTCGCTATGGTAGTCGAGATGATCGCGCGACAGATTCGTGAATAACGCAACATCAAAATCGACGCCGCGCACCCTTTCTTGAACCAAAGCATGGGAGGAGACTTCCACCACTACCGACTGCGTGCCGGCCCTTTCCATCTCCGCCAAAAGGGACTGCAGGTCAAGGGATTCCGGCGTCGTGTGATGCGAAGGTACTTGATGTCCCGGATATCGATAATTGATCGTGCCGATCACGCCCACCTTTAAACCAGCGGCTGAGAGTATCGATTCGACAAGATAGCTCACCGTGGTTTTTCCATTCGTCCCTGTGATGCCCACGAGCTTCATTCTCTGGCTCGGTCGGCCATAGAAATGCGCCCCCCACAGTCCCATGGTGCGCCGGACATCGTTGGTCCGGACCCAAGTCCTTCCCAACGTCTCGATCCCTTTTTTCGCCACGACGACTACGGCAGCGCCGCTCCGCAGTGCTTGAGGAATGAACTCGTGGCCATCCACCTTCTCCCCGGGGATAGCAAAGAAGATTTCCCCCGGTTTAACCCGGCGAGAGTCGTAGGTGAGCCCGGTCACTTCCTGATCGAGATTCCCTCCTGCTTCTTCGACCTCCTGTAGCGTCAAAAACTCCGTCAGACGCATGGCGTCAACCCTGAAGATTCAGTACCAAACCATCTTCTTCGCTCCAACGACCGCCAGGAGCGGGAGACTGTCTGACCACATAGCCGTTCCCGCGCATTTTAACCTTGACCCTCATGGCTCGAGCCTTTTCCACCGCTTCGCGCAAACTGAGACCGACGAAGTCGGGCACACCATCGCTGCCGTTACCGGCGGTGATCCCGTTGTCTTTCCTGGGCGGGCGCCGGAGGGGAGATTCGGTTTCACCAACCGGCGCAGGAACCCATTCCGCTTTTTGCGGCGCCACAGCCAGATGACGCAGCGCCCCCTGGACGATATTGCGGAACACCGGAGCCGCGACGACGCCGCCGTAGACGTTGACCTCGGGCTCGTCGACAAGCACCAGTGCGACCAATTTCGGATCCTCCGCCGGGACAAATCCGACAAAGGAGCCTACCCGTTTGTTGGCCGCGTAGCCGCCGTGTATGAGATCTGCCTTTTGCGCCGTGCCGGTTTTTCCCGCCACCTCGAACCCTTCAACGCGCGCCATCGTCCCAGTGCCGCCTTCATGGGTCACTTCTTTCAGCATCGACGCCAACAATCGCGCGGTCTTTTCAGACACCACACGCCGCACTAACTGGGGCTGGTTTTCGAGCAGCACTTCACCCTTGGAACCCACGACGCGATGAACCAAATAGGGACGCATTAGGAAGCCGCCGTTAGCGATGGCCGCGTAGGCCATGACCATTTGCATCGGCGTCGCCGAGATGCCCTGGCCGAAAGCGTGGGTTGCCAGATCGATGGCCGCCCAGGATTCCGCTTTGCGTAGCAGCCCGGGAACTTCGCCCGGCACATCGATGCCGGTGGGCTGACCGAAGCCGAACTTTTCAATGTATTTGAAGTAACGTTCCTTTTTGAGTTTCTCCGCTACTTTGGTGAAGCCGATGTTGCTCGAAACCTGAAGGATTTTGGAGAAGGGCAACCAACCGTAGGCATGCGTGTCGTGAATGATTTTGCCGGCGTATGGGTACTTGCCCATTTCACAATAGAAAAGATCGTCTTTTCCCACCGCTCCTTCTTCCAAGGCGGCTGCCGCAAGAATCGTCTTGAACGTGGAGCCCGGCTCAAAACTATCGGTAACCGCCCGATTGCGTCTTTGCTGCGCCGACTGTTTGGAGAAATTGTTTGGATTGAACGATGGATAATTCGCCAGCGCTAACACCTGGCCGGTAAACGGCTCAACGACGATGACAACCCCCGCCTTTGCTCGGTACCTATTGATGGTTGCCTCTAATTCTCTTTCCGCAAGGTGCTGAATCGACGTCTCCAGAGTCAAATGCATATCGCCGCCCGGCGGCATTTGCAGACCCTCGACACCCTGCACCATAACCCGGCGCCCCAAGGCGTCGCGTTCGATAACCGATGAGCCGGTTTCGCCCCGGACGTATTCGTTGTAACGCAACTCCAACCCTTCCAGCCCCTCCGAATCACGACCGACAAGTCCCAGGACTTGTCCCGCCAATTGACCCTGCGGATAGTAGCGGTTGGGCTCGTAAAACATGCCGATACCGTCGTCATTGAGCCTTTGAATCTGGGCGGCTTCTTGAGGGCCGATCTGCCGCTTGATCCAAACAAAGGGCTTACCCGAAGCCATCTTCTGCTTCACCTCACCGAGGTTGAGACTAAGGATTTTCGCAAGCCCCTGGCTTATGCTTGCCGGATCCTGAATGCGGTGGGGGCGGGCGTAAACCGACTGCGCCTCCATGCTCAACGCCAGCGGCTCGCCCGCACGGTCCATGACCGAACCTCTTTTTGGCAACACGATCCACTCTTTTAAGTGCTGCCTTTCACCTAGCCGTTTGAGCTTGTCCCCTTGCAGAACTTGCAGCTGAAACGCCCTGCCACCAACCACAACGAACAAAGCCAGGAAAAGCGCCTTGGCCAAACCGAGGCGTAAACGATTTCCGCGATAAGAGCGTTTCATGGCAATATAATGACTTGACCTTTCTCGGGAGATCTAAGCCCCAGGCGGCTGCGCGACAACGCCTCCAGGCGATCCGGCGAAGTCAAAGTGGCTAATTCCAGCTTCAATTCTAGATTTTCCTGTTGCAGTTGATTTTGGAGCTTGCTGGTGGTCGCGAGCACGTAGCCCATATGGACAACCTGCAGTCTCAACCAAACATGCAGCAACGCAACTCCAACCAAACCAACGGCTAACAGGACAATGGCTGTAACTTGCCGCCAGCGCAGGGGTCGACCGCTGGCACCGGCCGGCTGCCGCCTTGGTGTTCGCAATACTCGCTGGCTTGCCGCCGTTCCCGTTCCCACCGCGCAGTCTCCTATAGTCGTTCCGCTGCGCGCAATTTGGCCGAACGGGCGCGCGGATTGGCCTCAATCTCACTGGAGGAAGGATAAAGCGGTCTGGTCGTAAGCAACCTAACCTTGCGGCTCCAGCCACATCGACACGTCGGAGTCCTGGGAGGGCAAAGACACTCGCGGTTCCATTTACGAAATGCCGTTTTGACCAATCGGTCCTCCAGTGAATGAAACGAAATGATAACCAGCCGACCCTTGGGCCGGAGCAGCTCGTAACCGTGCTCTAAAAACCGTTGGAGATTCTCCAATTCTTGATTGACTGCAATGCGCAGAGCCTGAAAGGTTTGAGTTGCCGGATGATGACCCCTGCCGCGCTGGCCCTTGATCCGTGCGATGATGGCTGCGAGCTCGTCCGTCGTTTGGATGGCTTTCATCTTTCGCGCCGAAGCGATCGCCAGCGCGATACGGCGAGCGTGCGGCTCTTCCCCGTAGAGCCGCAGGATTCGCTCCAACTCGGACACCCGGAACGTATTGACGATTTGATAAGCATCCAGCGACTGACGCCGATCCATTCGCATATCGAGCGCCGCTCTGCCGCGAAAGCTAAAACCCCGTTCTCGGGATTCCAGCTGGTGAGACGAGACACCCAAATCCAAAACGATGCCATCCACTGGCCACCAACCGATCTCAGCCAAGATCGTCTCGGCCGTTGCGAAATTTGCCTGCCGCGTCGAAAGACGATCACCAAAAGCGTCGAGCCGTTGGCGCGTCGCGGACAACGCTTCCTCATCCAAGTCGAGTCCCAGAACTTGTCCATCGGGACTACTGTGAATCAAAATTTGCTCTGCGTGTCCTCCTCCTCCCAAGGTACCGTCCAAGTATCGTTTCCGCGGTTCGGGTCTGAGGAAGTCCACCACCTCCCGAGCCATGACAGAAACATGTGTAAATGACATTTAGTGGCTGGTGCCGTCACCTTCCCAGTCGTCGTCAAAGCTCTCGATGGCATCTTCCAACGAGGTGTACTCTTCAAAGAAACGATCCATCCCGACGACCTTGAAGATATCCCGCAGAAACGGACTCATCCCGGCCAGCTTCAGATCACCGTTGAGGTTTCTGAGCAGCCTGAGCCGTTCTAGGAGGACGCCGATGCTCAAGTAATTAATGTGGTCCACGGCTCTGAGATTCAGGACGACTTTGGTGCGATCTCTTTCAATCAGTCCACCGATCATGTTTTTGATCCGGATCATCTCCCGAAAATCTATATCACCGGCCACATCGAGCACCGAAATGTCCCGGATGGGTTTTCGTGGCAGCATTCCTTATTTCTCCTTTCATCAAACCACGTGCGGCTCTTTCGACGTTCTTACAATCCTAGGTCACCGAGAAAATCAGGGTCTTGCATTAACTTGTCTTCAGCGTCGGAGAACATTTTCTTCCACGCATCGAGATCCCAGACGCGAAACTTTTCCAAAGCCGAGACCAGAACAACATCGCGCTTGAGCCCAGCATATTTCCTCAAAGTCGGTGGAATCAAAATCCGGCCATGCTTATCGACCACACATTCGGTCGCGCCGCTCAAGTAGTAGTTCTGGAACATCACCATTTTGCGGTCGAATTTTGGCTTTCTGCGAATCTCTTCCTCCAGTCGCGACCACTCCTCCAAAGGATAAACGTCGAGGCACTTCATTCCATCCACGACAAAGTTGGTCATGACGATGCGCTCGTCACCTTTTCCCAGCAGAACCTCCCGGAACTTCACCGGAATGCTCAACCGCCCTTTGCCGTCGATAGTATGTTCAAAGCTCCCGCGAAACATAAAAATTGATCAGCCATACGGCACTTTAGTGGGATCTTATCCCACATTAGCCCACCTGGCGCCACTTATAACTTTATGCACGGGAACTGTCAATAAAATTTTCAGCTTTTTCGCGTATTTTTGTGGTTTTTGGCGGTCTCAGTGGCGGTCAATATATTGACGGTTCGGGGCGACTGAGCCACTAAGTATAGCCATGAGAGTTTGGTGAACTTATAAATCGCAACCAAAGCCAAAGATTGACAGAAACTACCTAAATCATTTCCGACAAACTTTCTGGCTCCGAAGCCTGATGATCAGATGGCGGGTGGGATAGCTATTGTGGGCTAAAGTGGATAGTAAGCCGGATTCTGTCATGGCTCCTAGTAGGAGCCACAGCGATCATTCATCTTGCCCCGTGATTGCTCACAGGGTCGAGCGACCTTACCCGAGGGTTATGGGCGGACCACCCGACCCTCCTATTTGGTCTTGCTCCAGGTGGGGTTTGCCAAGCGTCCATCATCACTGATGGACCGGTGAGCTCTTACCTCGCCTTTTCAACCTTACCCATCAAGTAAATGATGGGCGGTGTCTTTTCTGTGGTACTTTCCCCCGATCACTCGAGGCCGACGTTAACGGCCACCCTGTCCTGTGGAGTCCGGACTTTCCTCCCTCCGCCAAAGACGGAGAGCGATCGCTTGATCCACTCTAGCCCAGCAAGGATTTTTTGATTGCGTCATCGATACCTTTGTTAGCCAATCGATCCGCTAGCTTGTTCGCTTACCGAGGCACGTGAAGCATACGATAGGCCTCGAACTCACGCAACAACGCCACGGCTCTTTGAAACAGCGGCTGCAGCTTTTCGTTCTTCACCCGGTATTCGCCATTGAGCTGGCGCACCAGCAGTTGTGAATCACCTTGCACGCGGATACGTTTTTTGCCGAGCTCACGGAGCGTTTCAAGCCCCAGGAGCAGCCCTCCAAATAGCCTTCCCGCGCGTGGCTACGGAATGTCTATCTTCGCGAGCGTCCCCACAGATACCA
>DAIRFP010000351.1:0-4307 GCA_036794995.1 Thermodesulfobacteriota bacterium
TGCCATCAGTGCTGCTTTGCAAGCAGAGTGATCTCGACTGTTGACATACCCTAAGCAGATATTGTCTTATCGAGCGCAGTCGACGCCCATGAAAGTACAAGGCAATCGAATAGTCCAGGGTCGAAGGCATTTCTGGCCGGGCTTCATCCTATGGCTGGCGCTGCTTCTCGCTCCCGGCGCAGGATGGTCCAATCCCTATCTCGCCAAACCGGGTGAGACTCCCGTCACCATATACGTAGCGACCTGCGCTACTTCCGGCGGCTTCATTCACATGTATACCGCTCTCGACCAGAATATTCTGGCGAAGTATGGGATCGCGGCGAAGCATATCGTCATCCGTACCGGGACCAACATCAATTTGACGGCGCTGAGCACTGACGAAATCCAATTTCTCTACTGCGCCGGCGACTCGACCATACCGGGCCTCGCCGCGGGATCGGATGGAACCATCGTGGCTTCGCCTCTAGTGGGGTTGCCCTATGTAATTATCGCCCGTAAGGAAATCAAGACTATCCAGGACCTAAAGGGTAAATCCATCGGCGTCGGATCCGTCGGCGGGCTGCCTTTCCGCCTCCTCAAGGTATTCACGAAAAAATTCGGCCTGGAGGACGCCCAGATCCGCCCGGTGGGCGGCAGCCAGCCGGAACGGTACGCCGCCATGGTTCAGGGCGTCATCGACTCCGGCCCATTCACGCCGCCCATGGATGCTCGCGGCAGAAAAGACGGCTTCAATATCGTCTACCATCTGAACGATCTGGGCCTGCCCGCCATCTACAGTTCATTGCACACGAACGCCAAAACCATCCGCGAGCGGCGCCTGACCGTGCAACGTTTCGTTGCCGCGCTGGCCGAGACGGTATATTTCGTCGAAGCGAATCCGGAAAAAGCCAAGGCTTCGGTGGCCAAGGCCCTGCGAGTCAAAGATGAGGACGTTTTGCAATCATCCTACGAAGCCTATGCGAAGAAGCTCATTAATCGGCGACTCGTCGTGCCTATGACTGCGGTGTCCGAATCCGTGGAGGTTGCCAGAGAAGCGGGCACCAAAGTTACGAAGAAAGCCACGGAGCTGTTCGACAACAGTTTCGCCGACAATCTGGAAAAGACCGGTTTTCTAAAAGAGCTCTGGGGCGGCAAGGTCCCTTGAGCGCAGTTTCGAGTCCAGCGTTGCGAATTTGTATTCGAAACTAGAGAGGCAAACGTGCTGAAGCCGATAGGTCTAACTCGTGGTCACTATGAATGCCGCTCCTTTGATCAAACCCTTCCGATCCTCAACGAATTTCTCGCGCTGGAAGTGGTGGGCGAAAAGAACGGTGAAAAAATCATCAAACATCCGAATACCGACTGGCGTCTGGTGATCCACGAAAACGGACCCGACGCGCCCATCAAGCCGATGCGCAATCATTACGGCGTGCGGGTAACGAACAACGCCGAGATCGACCACGCCACCCAATATCTGGAACAGAAGAAGGAAGAGTTCGGCATCAAGATCATCAAGCCGAGAGAAAATCACAACGCCTACTCCGTTCACTTTTACGAACCCGGCGGAAACTACTGGGAGATCGAGTCCTATGAAAATGCCGTAGAGACGGGAATGGGAAAGACCACCAATCCGCATTGGACAAACCCGCTGCCGGTGGGAAAATTTTCGGCCAAGGGCTACGTTCCGCAAGCTCTCACCCACGGCACTCTGGAGAACGAGGACCTCGAAGCCTCCGAGCGCTTCTACCAAGAAGTGCTCGGCCTCGAAGTGGTGAAGCTGTGGCCGAGCTCTTGTTACGTCAAACACCCGGCCACGCCCTGGTATGTCGTCTGCATCCAGGCCCTTAAGCAAAACCGCCAACACCTCTCGCGCTACCAGCGATTCACTCTCGCTGTCGACTCGGTGGATGCTGTTCACCTAGCCCATCGGTGGTTCGAAGCGAATCGCGAGGCCTGGAAAATCAGCGCCCTCGAAAAGGTCGAAGCGAGCGCCGAGGAGGCTGCCTTTCTGTTCAGCGATCTCAACGGCAACTGGTGGGAGATCACGAGCACGTAACCGAAAGCGACTCGCCTTATAATCACCTTTCCGGGCCAAAGCCACAGTCGAAAGCTCGGCCGCTGCCCAACGACAACCCTGCCTTCCGCCGGCGAAGCGCAGCAACGCTACCCTGTAAGCATTGCTTACAGGGGTGAAAAGTTTATTTAACTATTCGCCGCTGCGCTGGTTTTTGTTTTGTGGGCCCGCTTGACCCGCCCAGCTCGTGTCAATTCACTTTACAAAGCTGCTTCCCCGCCGGTGGAAAAACTCCTTGTCCTGACAACCGTTTCTGCTTTGGCGCATCGATTGCTCAGGATATCAATTGATTGTTCACCTTCCCGATCCTCATAACGCAAAGATTGGACAGCTGTGGACAAGACATTTGCGCTGAAATGAGCTTTGCAGTCTGAATGTTATTGCGCATGCTTTCGATGACATCTAAGGCGAATGAAGGGCAGCACGAAAAATATCATCGTGTATCGAACGAACGCCGGGTCCAACTCATGATCTACCTCTGCTTCCCAGTGGTTTTGTCGTCGTCGAATGCGGCGACTCCCATGGTTATGAGCGCGTCGCGTATGGTCGAAAGCCGTCCCAAGAATCCGGCTTACCGTACCCGAGTCACAGAGTGCCGGTACCCTATGATGCCGGATGAAAGCATCGTCCTGGCGTCCATGAATCCCGCGCCGCGGGAAGAATTCGCTTCGAGCCTAAAAGATTGCGTAAACCCTCGAGGGTTCCGATGGTCAGCGGTAATCTAATGTTTATCGTCGAAAGTTTTTCGGGAGACTGTGCCGGTTTCCAACCTACCCATTCCTCCTGCGGCACTGGCGTCGCGAGTCTGTTCAAAGGCGACTTAGAGAAAACCCCAGAGTAACGCTCGGACTTCGCGCCAGGGAGGAACCTACCCCCTCCGATATATTGCAACCCTTCCGTCGTCCTTCGGTTTTGCGGCGTCGCAGTCCAAAAAATCGAAAGATCCCCCTCAATTGATGGGAATAAAAAGTTCGTCCACGGAGAAACGGCGGCGGGTTAGTCCCTGTTCGTAGCTGTAGAGCGAGAACCGTTCCAAGTTTTTGCGGTTGGCCGCGAGCCCATTGCGCCAGGGATCGAAATCGCAGAGCCGGTTCTGTCGTTCTAACTCCCGCCGCCCCCACATGACCATGGACCAGTTGGGATCGATCCAGCGCTCAATGGCGCGCCTTCTTGCCTGCTCGAAGACGTCATAGAGAGCTTGCGGGAGCTCCGGATGTTGCTGTCCGAGCTCTTTTTTGAAAGCCAGCACATGCATGACGGGAAAGTAGCCTTCTTCCCTAAGATAACGTTCTTCTTCCGCCTGGGGGTCGTCGAAAAGCCGCGAAAGGTTCGGATGACCCTCGCGAATCGGCTTGGGCAGCCGCGATACGAACATCGCCTGAATGGATCCTTTGACAAACTCGGCTTCGATCTCGGCCATGCTATTGCGGGTCTCGATCTTCACGTCCGCCGGCAGCTTAACGTCGATCACTTCCTTGCCGGGAGTCACCCAGGTAACCGTTTCGCGGGGCACGCCGTAGAAATGCGTTAGATCTCCTTTGGCCCGGACACCGAGGGTATTCTGGTAGGCGCTCAACCCGATCCTCGTGCCGACCAAATCCTTCGGCCCGTGAATGCCGCAATTTAAATTTTTGTACATCTGCGACTGGCTAAAGAGGCGGCGCGGAAAGATCGGCACGGCGTGCACCGGCAAACCCTGGTCTACCGCAATCAGGTAGGAGGAAAGCGACAACTCGCACGCATCGAACTCGAAGTGTTGCAAGAATCGCTCATGCCGCCCCTGCTGGGGATCGAGCTCCAAGTAATCGATATCGAGATCGGGATGATCGATGCAGCCTTCGAGCAACGGCGCATGGCGATCATAGGAACCGAGCGCCAAGGTTATGTGAAGTTTCGTCATAGCGGAAACAAGTACCGGAATCCCATCCCGGCTGTCAACGTTAACCCGAGCGCCTTTGATCAATCCTCTTGTCAACCTCACTGGGCTTCAGATATGTTTCCAACAGCGCAAAAGTTGCGCAGCATGCGGTTTCGAATCCTGTTACGATTATTGTTTCTCGCCTTTCCCTGATTGGCGAGTTCCGCTGTTGGAAAAGATCCACAAACAGCCCGACGAAGTCCAGCGCTGAGCGGAGAAAATGAAACTAAAAAACAAAGTGGCTCTCATTACCGGCGGCGGGCGAGGCATCGGCAAAGCCGTCGCCATGGCCTATGCCCGTGAAGGGGCCGCGCTGGCGATCTGCGCCCGCACCGG
>DAIRFP010000352.1:0-4277 GCA_036794995.1 Thermodesulfobacteriota bacterium
CTGCTGAAAAAGCCTCATATGCTTCGTTGCGCTCAATCGCCTCGCTCCAACGTACCGACCAAAGTACGCCTGCGCTCGTCGATTTTTCGCGCGCCTTGCCTCTGAGTCTTTTTGAGCAGCCTGCAAACAGAGTTGACAACATTTCGGGAACCCCATATGAACCATTTCTGGAACTATGTTCAACAAATCAGAACAGCGTCCTCCGCCCTCCTGGGAATTCGCCACTTCGCTGGACAAAGCCTGCGACGTATTGAGTTGCTTTACGACCTTGAAGCCGGGTTGGGGCATCTCCGAGCTCTCACGCAATCTCGGCATTCCCAAAAGTGGCATCTTTCGGATCGTTAAGACTTTCGAGAAAAAGGGTTTCCTCCGGCGTCGAGCGCATTCGACGGATTACGAGCTGGGCTACCGCATCTATGAACTTACCGGTGCTGCCATCGGCGAGGGAAAATGGCTCTGTGAAAAAGCCGCACCCTATTTGTGGGAAATTCATCAGGCCTCGAGATCTACGGTTTCGCTGCGGGTGCTGGAGGGCGATAAGCTCGTCGTCCTCGACAGAATCGAAGGTAGCGATCCGCTGAAGGTCGTCTATCCTGTGGGCGCGCACTTGCCGTGTAATCACGGCGCCGCCGGGAAACTACTGCTGGCGTATCAACGCTCGCCCGAAGAGATCCAAGCGCTGCTCAAGGGGGGCAAAATCCTGCGCCTTACGGAAAAAACCAAGACAGATTTCAACGAGCTGGAAGCGAGTCTAAGCAAGGTGCGCCGTCTCGGTTACTCGATCACCCGGGGTGAAGCGCTGCTTGGCGTGATAGGGCTGGCTGTGCCGGTCTGGGGCCGGGATGGCCAGGTGATCGCCGCATTGGCGCTGACCACCCCGGAATCGCTTTGCAGCGCAAAAGCGGTCAAAGGATTTCTGCCGGTCATGAAAGGGGCCGCGGAAAAGTTGTCTCATGACTTGGGCTATCGAGAACAGCGGCTGAGTGGAGTAGCTGCCACGCGAGGTTGAAGTCTTAGCAGGCTGCTGAAAAAGGCTCATATGCTTCGTTGCGCTCAATCGCCTCGCTCCAACGTACTCCCTAAGTACGCCTGCGCTCGTCGATTTTTCGCGCGCCTCGCCTCTGAGACCTTTTTGAGCAGCCTGCAATCAGAGTTTTTCAGCACCCTGTTAGATTAGGGAACTGTCGAGTTTGCCCGCCGGGCTAAAATTATGTCGTTAGGAGAATAGCAGTGGCGCTGCAGATTGAGCTGGGAAAGAAACGCCCACCGCAAGAGGCCAAGGCCATTGTCGATGAGCTTTATGGGAAGGTTCGCGAACGATGGGAAGCGAAGGTAAACCGGACTCCCTTCATGCAACAACTGGTGGCGGGCAAGCTCCCGATGAAGGTGCTGCAGGTTTTTTTTCGCAACTGGGGCGCCTACACCATCGAGATCAACACCTTGACCGCCTGCACCTATCACAAGAATCTATCTTTCTTTAAGGTCCATCGGGATCTGATGGCGCCCATGGGAGAGAAAATTGCCGACGAATTCATCCATCCAAAACCACCGGGTCACTTTCTGGTCATGCTGCAGACGGCGCAGGCCTTCGGCTTGACTGAAGAGGAGGTTTTCTCAAGTTCGATGCTTTCGGAGTTCCGCGCCAAGATCGATTTCATGCGCAGCATCGTTTACGAAGGGACGGCGGCGGAATGGTATGCGTCAGTGACTACGGAGGAGCAGATCGGCTACTGGTCGGCGGTTTGTTACAAAGCTTTGACGACGCACTACGGTTTTGACCGGGAGAAGGCGACTTACTTTGCCACTCACGTCGAGGCCGACTTGCAGGAGCACGAAGAAGGCGTCATGGGCCATGCGAGCTTCAATCGCACCGCACTGCAGCGCCTGCTCGAAAGCGGCATGGCGGACGAGCGGCCGACCTATGGGCTGGAATACTGCGCGATGACTTCGGTGGATCTCCACGGGGTGATGTTACGGGCGGCCATGGAAGAAGCCCAGCGAAGCTAGTGCTCAATCTGTGATCAGGAAGGAACTATGACGGAAAAAATCAGAGGCATCGTTTTACCCCTGCCGACGGTCTTTTTGGATGACGGCCGGGTGGATGAAAAACTGATGCGTGAACTTACGGATTTCTTTCTCGCCTCCGGCGTCCATGCGTTTTTTATCCTGGGGTCCTACGGTCAAGGGCCGGCAATGAATCCGGAGGAGCGGAAGCGGGTGGCCGAGATGGTTGTCCAACAGGTCAATCACAAGGTTCCTTGCATCGTGCACATCGGCGCGGTGGATCCTTTTACGGCCATCGATCTCGGGAAGCACGCCAGGTCCATTGATGCCGAAGCGATCGGGCAGGTGGGTCCCTATTATTACGCGGACCGCTCGGAGTACGAGATCATCGAGCACTTCAGGATGGTAGACCGTGCCGTGGGGATGCCGACTCTGGTTTACAACAACCCGCGCTACTCGGGCTACAATATCGCTCCGGCCTTCATGGCCCGGTTGGTGGATGCGGTGCCGAATATTTTCGGAGCAAAGCTCGCCATGGGCAGCGTCGATGAGGCGATGGCCTACATGAAGCTGGTCAGGGCGCCGTTCGCGGCCTTTGCCCTCGCCAGCAATCTGGTTTCGGCGATGTCGGTGGGTGTCGCGGGTACCATCAGCCCGCCGCTGGCGGTGACCCCCGAGTTGGGTGTTGCGCTGGTGCGCGCCATCGATGCCGGCAAGGCTGAAGAGGCGCTGTTATTACAGAAAAAAGTCATCAGGATTCACGACATCTTTCTGCGTCTGGCGGTCCCTTTCGGAAGAACCATATATACCGAGGCCATGAGACTGAGGGGATTCCCGGTCAAGATGTATCCGCGCTGGCCGTCGAAATCGCTGAGCCTGGAGGCTTACGATGAATTGCGCGATCTTTTCTTTGAATTGGGAATCGTCGATCGGCCGGTAAAAGTCAAAACCGCCTGAAGAGACATTGGCCCGCGATAGTTTTCCCGAAAAAATCCGCGCCAACGCGTTAACGAGAATTTATGATGATAAGTAAACCGGCTCGACTCTTCGATGAGAATGATTTTGCTGTCAAGCGCCAAGGGCATCCCGTGAATGCGTTCGGTTTAAATCGGTTGCTGATCTTCGCCGTGATCCTTGGGATCTTCTCAAGCTCTTCAGCCCACGCGCTGGAACGAATCCGCATGGGTTTATCCGTCCGCAACGTGGTGTTTCTGCCGTTTTACTACGCCCAAGAAAAAAAGTTCTTTGAAAAGCACGGCCTTAACGCCGAGCTCATCCAGATTCGCAGCGATCTGCAGGTCGTTGGGTTGGTGTCCGGGGAAATCGATTTCACGCCGGTGATCGGACCGGCGATGTTTGCCATCGCCAACGGCATGCCGCTGAAGGCCACGGCGGTGTTGTACAAGGCGCCGCTTTTTTCTCTGGTCAGTCCCGCGACCTTGCCTAACATCAAGAGCCTGGAAGGAAAGCAAGTTGCGGTGTCCCGGCTGGGATCCGACAGTCACCGTTATGGCGTCATGATGATGGAAAATAGCGGCGTGGATCCGAAAAAAGTCACTTTTATTCAAACCGGCAATACCACCGTCAGTTTAGCGGCCGTGCAACAGGGCTCTGTTGCAGCGGCGGTGCTGAGCCCTCCGTTCACGGGTGCCATGGCCGAGAAAGGCTATAAGATCTTGGCCCGGAGCCGCACCCTGATAGAAGTGCCGTGGATGGGAATGGTGACAAGCAGGCAAAAGCTCGAGAAAGAACCCGAGCTGGTAAGAAACGTACTGCGTTCGCTGCGCGATGTGGTAGCAAGCATCCGCCGCGATAAGGCAGGGGTCGTCGCCTACATCGAGAAGAGTTTTAAGGTGACCCCCGCTGTTGCGGCGGAAGCTTACGAGGACATCAACGGTGTCATTGTCGAAGGCCTGCTGATGCCCGAGGAGCAGCTCAAAAGTTACGTCGAGAAAGCGGCCAGCCGGGGAGAGATTCCGCGGCCGTTGTCAACCAGTGACGTTTTCGACCTCTCGTTGCTGAAGAGTTTAAAATGAGGGACGTCGGGCTTTTGTATGGGTAATTGTGCCAACGCTATCCCAGTTCGTGGTGAAGAAGGACTCGGAGTTTGCACCGCGGATCCGCCAAAGGACGGATCAGCCACAGTTTTCAAGGCTGAGGCGCTGAGGTCGCGGAGAAGTTCGTATATAAAGGATATCATCTTGAACAAACCCTCTGCGAACTCTGTGTCTCTGCGGTGAATATTCCTTCATAGTAAACCCGGAAGAAACTAA
>DAIRFP010000097.1:0-5461 GCA_036794995.1 Thermodesulfobacteriota bacterium
TTCGCTTTGCTCAGAATGACATTCGTGTGATTTTCGCATTGCGACACAGTCTCAAAAGGGAGGAAGGGAGGATTTTTGGACAACCGTGAGTTGTGAATCCAATTCAGTAAGGTGAAACTGAATTTGACGTTGCCCTGCGTTTGGCCGCGGGAGTAAGCTCGGCGACCCGTGAAACGTTGTCTCGTTTCGTTTTATGGAACGGGGGCCAGCAGGTTGACAGAGCGTCGGTTATCGATATACTACTTTGCCTGTAAGCAACAGAAACCTGGTCGTTCAGTTCACTCCTTCTAAGGCATTCCAATCTCCCACAGCCAGAGCGACGTGGTTGCGTAAACCGGTGGAGTTCTGCGGCAGCGGGAAAACCGTTCTGTGTGTGGGCTAAAAGAACTGAACCGGACCGAGAAAGGATTCATTTTTATGGCACGCCAGTATAAAATCATCTCCGGGGATTGGCACATCGATCTCAATCCCGATGTTTGGCGGGACCGGGTCGAGCGAGCGCCTGGAGTGGCATAAAGGCGATATCTTCGCCGTCGGAGCGTGGAAGCGGCATTCTCCTGAGAACACTCATAATGATGATTCGATCCTTTTCTCCATTGACGATTGGCCCGCCATGAAAAAGCTTGGCTTCTACATGAAAGAGGAAGCGCGGGGTTTCTGAAATCCCCTTGGCGATAAATTATTGTTGTCAATTACCCAGCCGGTTCGCTTTGCCGCCGCGTTATTAGAGCGGCAATCTCTTGCAGAGATTGAAATCGAAGTCGGATCGAGCCAGCAGCGTATGCCTAATGAAACGACCACATCTAAGTAAAATAGTGACTTCCTTTGTCCAATGGTTTGACGCCGAGTACGTCGATCCGAACAATGCAACTCCGGTTGGTGATTTGGACCGCATTAATTGGGTCAGATGCTTACCGTTCGTGATCTTGCATCTGGGTTGTTTGGCGGTGTTTTGGGTGGGTTGGAGCTGGCTTGCAGTCCAGACCGCCCTTGCACTCTACGTGGTGCGGATGTTTGCTATCACCGGCATTTACCACCGCTACTTTTCCCATCGAACGTTTCGCACCTCGCGCTGGGCGCAATTCGCCTTTGCTATCCTGGGCGCGTCATCGGTGCAACGGGGACCCCTGTGGTGGGCGGTGAATCACCGAAATCACCATCGCTATTCCGATACAGCCGCCGACCCGCATTCACCCGTGCTGCATGGATTCTGGCGCTCTCACGCCGGATGGTTCATGAGCACCCGCCATTATAAGACGGATTATCGTCGCATCTCCGATTTCGCGCGCTTTCCTGAATTGGTATGGTTGAACCGCTTCGACAAGGCCGTGCCGGCGGCGTTGGCAGTGGCGCTGTACTTAAGCGGTTTTTGGCTGGAGCGCGCGGCGCCGTCTCTCGGCGTCACTGGACTGCAGTTGTTTGTTTGGGGTTTCGTCCTGAGCACCACGGTACTGTTTCATGCCACCGCCAGTATCAACTCGGTGGCGCACTTGATCGGCCGCCGCCGTTACGATACCGGCGACGATAGTCGAAATAATTTCCTGCTCGCCCTGCTGACCCTGGGCGAAGGCTGGCACAACAACCACCATCAGCACATGGCTTGTACTCGACAGGGGTTTTATTGGTGGGAAATCGATCTCACCTACTATGGTCTGAAGCTCTTGTCTTGGACAGGACTGATCTGGGACCTAAAGCCGGTGCCGGCCAAAGCCTATGATCCCGCGGAGCAGCTTCGGTCAGAGCCGATGGCATCGGCACTTTGACTGGACGAGCTTGCCGCCCTCACTCCTGCGCCGATAAAAAAAGTCGTGGTGTAACAGCACCGACGATCAATGCCAGAGTAAGATTGGCAATACGAAAGGACTGAAGCAATGGCGCGTCAGTATAAATGCATCTCCGGCGATGGTCACATCGATCTCAACCCCGATATTTGGCGCGACCGCGTGCAGGCCAAATATCGCGACCGCGCGCCCAAGCGCATAAAAATGCCCAACGGCTCCGACGCCGTGGTGATCGACGGCGGCAAACCGAATACCATCGGCATCACCCGCAGCGTCCGCGTCGCCCACGCCGACCTCGCCAAACAAGTGCCGACCTTCGAGACCTGCGCCGGCACCGGCACGCCGGAGCAGCGTCTAGCCGAACAGGATCAGGACGGCATCGATTGCGAGATTCTTTTTTCGCAGATCACTTTGGTTTTGCGCCAGACCAAGGACGACGAATTTTATCGCGACTGCATCCGCGCCTACAACGAGTTTCTCGGCGAAGAGTACATGGCGCCGGCGCCGGACCGGCTGGTGTGCATGGGCACGATCCCGATGACCGGCGTGGACGACGCGGTCAAGGAACTGGAACATTGCGCCAAGCTCGGCATGAAGGGCGTAAAGCTTGATCGCTACCCGAGCGGCAAGAGCTATCCGACGCATGCAGACGACAAGTTCTGGGCCGCCGCGCTGGACCTCGGCATCGCGCTCACCAATCACGGCAACGGCAACATGGGTTCCGGCAAAGGCGAGCCCGACTTTCTCTATCCGAAAGACCCGGGCCACGACGTGCACCAGAAAGATGCGTTTAAATTTTTTACCCGTTTCTCCAACGACGCCATGACCGCGACCATGCAAATGGCGTTTGCCGGAGTGTGGGATCGTTTTCCGAAGTTGCAATTCTACTGGGCCGAGACCATGATCGGTTGGCTGGAATATGGTCTCTGGCAAATCGACGATCACTACCGGCGCTATATCGGCATGATCCATGACAACTGGGGGCTCAATAAACTCGATCGCAAACCGAGCGAGTACTTGAAGGACCGCAACTACTGGGGCTTCCTGCATGATCCGGTGGGCGTCCGGCGACGCGTCTGCATCGGTTACGACAAGCTCCTGTGGGGCACCGACTTCGCCCACGCCGCCAGCGAGTTCCCGAACTCACAAAAGCATTTAGCGGAGGATTTCGAAGGTGTGCCGGGAAACGAAAAGCGCGCGATGACGGTCGACAACTGCGTCAAGTATTTCCGACTGGATCAGTGACGCTCTTGGTATCTTACTTTGAACGTTGAACCTGGAACCTTGAACCGCGTGGCCAAAGAGTTCAACGTTCAATGTTCAACGGGACTAAGACCATGAACCCGGAGGTTAAACCGTGACTGACGTCGGTACGACCCATGAAGATCTCGAACGATTTCTCGCCGAGCATCATCTCGTCGGCGCCGGCCTGAGGCGTGATGGGCGCGCGGCGCCGCGCCAGGGTCACACTGCCGCTCATTGGAAGTGGGACGGCATCTATCGCGGTCTCATGCGTTCGGGAGAGATCGTCACGGTCGGGCCGGGCGGCATGACCGGCATGCGTTCTGTAGTCGGCATCGAGGCGCGCAAATTTCCGATCTGGATGAATGCGCAGATTTTGATGCCCGGCGAGCGCACTCAAGCGCACCGCAATTTGCGCAGCGAGACGCGGCTGGTCTGCCAAGCGCCGAAGGACGCGGTCTTTGTTTGCGAATATGAAGCTTACCCCATGGAGCGCGGCGACGTCATCATCAGCCCGGCGTGGACCTTTCACGACCACTGGAACAAGGACACCACGCCGGCCATCTGGATCGACGGCTACGATAACGGCTACAATCCGAATGTAAACATCAACGAGCGCATGCCCAACGACGAACCCTACGAAGAGATTAAGAAACCAGCGGCGTACGGCCAGCGGACGCTAGGCTTGGCGCGGCCGATTTCGAATGAAGCGCCGTTTCCGCTGCCGTCGATGCGTTATCCTTGGAGCGATACTCACGGCGCGCTGATGGCGCTCAGAGAAAACGGCGAGAGCGATCCTTATGACGGAGTCATGATCATGCTCGCCAGCCCGGTGGACGGCGGACCGACGCTGCCGACCATTGCTTGGCAGGCGCAAATATTATCGCAGCGCGAGAAGACACTGCCGCACCGTCACAACAGCACGACCTTTTACTTCGCCTTCGAAGGCCAGGGCCTAGTTGTCGTCGAGGGCGAACGTTTAGAGTACGGCCGGGGCGATATCTTTGCGGTGCCAGCCTGGACCTGGCACTATCACGAAAATACCCACGGCGACGACACGATTCTCTTTTCCATCGACGACTGGCCGGCGATGAAAAAGCTCGGCTTTTATATGAAAGAAGAAGCCAGGGGGTTTTGAACCGCCCGAAGATCACCTAACGAAAGTTCATCGGACGCAACACACTGTAAGGGCACGGCATGCCGTGCCCTTTTTTCGCCCGGGGAGCAGCAACCCTATGGAGTCAAATTCAAGTTTCGTGTAAGAAAAACAGCACCATGTCTTTTGCCTGGTCAAAAAGGGCGGCTCCCGCCGCGCCCATGGCCGAACCGAATAGCAAGATCGCCGTGAGTCTGGCGGGACTCTGGAAAACCTATCCCGGCAATAGCCAGCCGTCGGTCCAGGACCTCTCTCTGGACGTGTATGACGGAGAGATCGTGACTCTTTTGGGTCCCAGCGGCTGCGGCAAGACCACCACTCTGCGCATGGTGGCGGGATTGGAAATTCCGGACGGAGGCGACATTTTTTTCGGCGACCGTCCGGTGGTCATGACCTCGCGCCAGCTCTGCCTACCGCCCGATAAGCGAAACGTCGGCATGGTTTTCCAGTCCTACGCCATTTGGCCGCACATGACGGTAGCAGAGAACGTCGCTTTCCCGCTCAAGGCGCGTAGGTTTCCCCGAGGGGAAATCAAGGATCGCGTGCGGCGGGCGCTGGAGTTGGTGGGTATGGCCGGATACGAGGAGCGGCCGGCGCCGCTCTTGAGCGGTGGACAACAGCAGCGTGTCGCCTTCGCCCGGGCGTTAGTGAACGAACCGCGGGTGTTGCTGCTGGATGAGCCCTTCAGCAACCTGGACGCCAAGCTCCGCGAGCAGATGCGCATCGAGGTCAAGCTCTTGCAAAAGCGGCTGAACATCGCGGTGCTGTTCGTCACCCACGATCAGATCGAGGCCCTGAGCCTCTCGAACCACATTGCGCTGATGAATTTCGGCGTGGTACAGCAGCTGGGCGATCCGCGCTTGCTCTATGAGCAGCCGGCCAATGAGTTCGTGCGCGATTTCGTCGGCAAGACATTGTTGTTCAAAGGCAAAGTGCAAACCAGCAACCCGGCGGGGCAGCTGGCTATCGCCCTTGAGGGCGCGCGGGACTGTGTGGTTTTCGGGCGCACCTACCATCCGGGTGGCAGCAAAACCGGCGAGTCGGTCTATATCGCAGTCCGGCCGGAGGACGTCGAAATTGTTCCGTCAGCGGGATCCCAGGTACCCTCCGGGATGATCGACGGGACGGTGCAGGCTGCGTTGTTCATCGGCGAACGAATCGAATATCAGGTTGAGGTCGAGCTCCAGGGGGTGATTGTGATTTACGGAGAGCGCCACAATCCCGTGGCGGAAGGCAGCAAAGTTTGGCTGAAGCTACGGGCGGACGGTCATAGCGCCTGGGC
>DAIRFP010000097.1:5561-11070 GCA_036794995.1 Thermodesulfobacteriota bacterium
CGGCCCAAGGTGGGCAGGCACCAGGAAACTTCGAACAGGAATGGAGCAATCTCATCGCCGCGGCGAAACAAGAAGGGACGGTTGCCATCGCTTCCGGAGGCGCGCCTTCGCGCCAGTATCGCCCGGTGGTCGATGCTTTCCAAAAAAAATTCGGCATCAAAGCCGAGATTTCAACCGGCAGCGCCACCGACACCGTCAATCGCGTGCTCGCGGAACGCAAAGCCGGCAGACACTCCATGGATGTCGCTTTGATCAGTTCCCGTGAGAACAATCAAAGACTGGTTCCTTCAGGATCGCTCACCCCCTTCGCTCCCTTGCTGATGCATCCCGAAGTGTTGGATAAGTCCGGCTGGCACGGCGGACGGCATTGGTATACGGATAAGGAATCCAAATACACCTTCATCTACCATGTGTCGAAGGAGGATCAGTACGAGAGTTGGTACAACACAGATAAGATCAAGGAAGCCGAAATCGCGAGCCTAAAAACTCAAAAGGATATCCTCGACCCGCGCTGGAAGGGCAAAATCGGCGGTCAAGGGATGGGCGATCCATCGGGGATCAGGCAGATGATCGACAGCTACTTCGAGCCCGACCGGGGGCCGGAGTGGGTACGAACTTACTTGACCAGCGCGGGAGTGACGTTCTCCGACGATCGGAGAATCCTGGAGACCTGGCTTGTGGGCGGGAGATTTCCGCTTCAGGCCGTTGCCACCGGCAGTGAGGATCTCACGGCGCTGGCGAAGAAAGGATTGCCCATCAAACAGATATTTCTCCCCAAGCAAGTCGGCTTGATCAGGGCAGGCGGCTCGGGTTGCTGTATCTCCGTGTTCGATAATGCGCCCCATCCCAATGCGGCCAAGCTCTTTGTTAACTGGTTCCTTTCGAAGGAAGGGCAGACCTTGACCCACACCTTGGTGCCGAACATCGATCGCTCTTCACTCCGCAACGATATTCCCATCGGCGAGGTCGTGGTGGATCAGCGGCGCAAACCCGGTGTGGAATACGGGTTTCCGGACGCTGATCCCGCCATGGGAGCGAAACAGGAGGAAGCCCAAAAATGGGTGCTGAAGATCTGGGAGTCAAGGCAGAAGTAGACCCAAGGGTCGGTTTCGAGTTCCGAGTTCAAAGTTTCGAGTTTTAAACCTTGAACATTGAACCTTGAACCCGGAATCGATGGAACAGTCGCCGACAATAGACGAGTTTCGTGCCGTCAGAAACGTCGCAGCGCCGCGCCTCAGGTCTGGTCACTTCATCATGGCGGTGGTGCTGCTGTCGCTGGGTTACTTCCTGATCTGGCCCGTCGTGCTGCTGCTGATCAACAGTTTCAACACCGCAGCGGATTGGTTCGTGGAACCGCGAAGGTGGGGACTGCGGCATTGGCAAAACGCTTTCCAGCGCCCGGGTTTGCTCGGCTCCCTGGGCAATTCGCTGCTGATCTGGTCATTGAACGTGGCCACCAGCTTCCCGATCGGCATCACCATCGCCTGGCTTCTGGCGCGGACGAAGATTCCCTTCAGCCATACGTTGGAATTCTTGTTCTGGGTTTCTTACATGGTGCCCGCTCTTCCCACCACCATCGCGTGGATTACCTTGTTGGACCCGGATATCGGACTGATCAACGTCGGTCTGACCAAGCTCGGTTTATTCGAGCAGGGCCCGTTTAATATTTTCAGCGTGCCGGGCATCGTCTTCGCCAACTTGATGGGCCACGGCATCGCCCTCAAGGTCATGCTGCTCACGCCGGCTTTTCGTAACATGGATGCGACTCTGGAGGAGGCCGCCCGGGTCGGCGGCGCGGGCAATCTGCGGACCTTACTCAGAATCACGCTTCCCCTGATGATTTCACCCTTGATTTTGGTCTTTGCGCTGCAACTCCTCCGGGTCTTCCAGTCTTTTGAGACGGAGTATCTGTTGGGGATGCCCTTTGGCTTCTATGTCTACTCGACAAAGATCTATACGTTGATCCGCGACGCGACGCCTAACTACGGCGAGGCGACGGTTTTGGCAAGTCTGACGTTACTGCTGATCGGTTTGATCATTCCGTTGCAGCGTTGGATTCTCGAGCGCCGCCGTTACACGACCATCACCGGCAGCTTCAAGCCCGGCCTCATCGATCTCGGGCGCTGGAACACCGTTGCCTTCGGTGTCATCGCTTTGTTGCTCGCGCTGTTGACCATCGGACCGGCCCTGGTCCTGCTGATGGGTAGCTTCATGACCCGCATCGGTTACTTCGTCCTGGGCTTTACCGTCGATCACTGGAAAGTGGTGTTGAACGACGCGGTCTTTATCAAAGCGCTGTGGAGCACCTTGATTCTCGGTATCACCGCGGCGGTGGCGAGCCCGCTGCTGTTTTCGATCATCGCGTATATCGTTGTGCGCACCCGCCTGCCGGGGCGCGGCAGTCTGGATCTGATGGTCTGGGTTTCCGGGGCCATCCCCGGAATTCTAGCGGGACTCGGACTGCTCTGGGTGTTCCTCGGCACGCCGGTGCTCAACTTTCTCTTTGGTACTATCTGGGCGCTGATCATCGTGGTGATTCTCCAGGGCAACACCTATGGCGTCAACATCATGAAAGGGGTGTTCGTTCAGGTCGGAGCCGACATGGAGGAGGCCGCGCGGGTGTCCGGCGCCGGTTGGGTCCGGACCTACTTTCGGATCTGGCTGCCGCTCTTGATGCCCACGATGATCCTTTTGGCGGTCATGAACTTCGTCAATGCCGCGGGCGCCACCAGCAGCATTATCCTGCTTGCATCCCGTGATACCATGACCCTCTCGCTCATGGCTCTCGAACTATCGTCGGTGGCGGTCAGCAATCGGGAGGCGGCGAGCATCATCAGTATTTTTATCATTGTCCTCACCGTGGCCGGCGCTCTCCTGGTCAGAGCCCTGGGGCGGGGCCTCGGCCTGCGTCATGGAATCCAGGTTAATGCGGCGGGGTTCGGGAGCTTCGCCCAGCCCGACGGGACCGCGGCGAACCGAAGGTAACCAGGTAAAGCCATAAATTCGAAACTCAAAATTCGCAATCCAAAATCCAAATGATCAAGGACGAAAGACCTTATCGCGCCAAGCCGCCAAGAACGCCAAGTTCGGAAGTTGTCATTTCGACCCCTTCGGCCAACCTCAGGGTAAACTCCGGGAGAAATCTTTCTTAGTTCCCTCGGATTCTCCCGGGATGACGGGCCTTAGCCCGTCACTTTGCGGCCTTTGCCCTTCGACCTTGCTCAGGGTGGTGAGTTTATCGAACCACGCCTTTGCGCGCGAAACAATGTTTTCGATTTCGATTTTGGATTTCGGGTTTGAGTGGCTTCGTTTGTTTCGGATTTCGATATTCGGATTTCGGATTTTGTTTGGCTGACATGTTGTTTCGAAAAACTGGTTGACGCGGTTCTCGTGAATCATTTAGAAGATAGGAATCTAAACACAGAAAGAGGGGAAGATTGAATGGATAAGACAGCGGCAGAAAAACGCCAAGCTTTGCGCAAAATGATGCAGGGACCGGGATGTCAGATCGCGCCTAGTTGTAATGACGGCATTCAGGCGCGGCTGGTGGAGTGGCTGGGGTTTCCACTCGTGCACATTTCGGGCAGCGGCCAGCATCGATCTCTTGGTTTCGCCGACGCGGGTCTGTTGACCCTCACCGAGATGATCAATCGCGCGCGGGAAATCGTCGATGCGGTGGATATCCCCATCGTTAGCGACGCCGAGACCGGCTACGGCAACGCGGTGAACGTCGTCCGCGCGGTGCGCGAATTCGAGCGCGCCGGGGTCGCGGCGATTCACATCGAAGATCAGATGACCCCCAAGCGCGCCGGGCATGAGGGATTCGACGTCGGCGTGGTTTCCAAAGAGGAGTTTGTCGCTAAGATCAAAGCCGCCGTCGACACCCGACGTGACGAAAGCATGGTGGTTATCGCACGCTCCGAAGTAAAGGATTCACTGCCACAGCGGCTGGACCGCTTGCAGGCCTGCGCCGAAGCCGGGGCCGACGCCGTCTGGGTGAGCGGCCGGAGCGAGGACGATATTAAAGCCTATGCCAAACTGGGCAAACCCATGGTGGGCGTGCCGCCGCGCCAGGTCATGACCATCGAGCGCTACGGCGAGCTTGGCGGCCGGGTGGGCTGCATTCCCACGGTCTTGCAGGTGGCGGCGTTGCACGGCATGCGCCAATGCCTAGAGGAGCTGAGGCGAAGCGGCACCGAGGCGCGCTATATGAAGGAAACGCCCGGTATCGAAGACACGCGCCAATGGTACGGCAACCTCGGCAACAAAGAGCTCAAGGAGTTGGAGAAGAAGTACCAGGTCTGACCGATTTTTGAGGCGAATCGGAGCAAGGCGGGGCTCGAAATCCCGCCCTACTTGCCGATGCCAAAAATCTCGTAATAGAGCTTGGTAAACTCTTTGAAGTTGGGTCCCACGATCTCGGGTTTCACGACGAGATAACGGTCCACTCGGAGCTTAGGGAAGCGCTCCTTCAATCCCGTTCGCGTCGGCGTTCGGCCGAACTTCTCGGCGAAGAACTTCATCCCTCCATCCGATGCCAGCGCCCAATCGATCAGCAAGGCCGCAGCATGAGGGTGGGGGGAATTTTTTGTCAGAAGCAGATAGGCGGGGTTGGATAACACCGGGTCAAAGAGCAGCGTCTCCACCGGCGCGCCATCGTCTTTTAATTGCAACGGCCTGTAGCCATAAAGCCATGGCGCCATTTGAATTTCTCCAGCGCCGACAAGGTTGGCCTGTTGCGTGTGCCCGGAGACCATTCGGGGTTCGAGCTTTGCGAGATCTCTGAAATAGCTGAGGGCCTTTTCTTTCCCCCAGTGAAGCAAGAGCGCCCCGAACAGATCCTGATCCGCCGGATCCAGAGATAAGCGGCCTTTCCATTTTGGCTGGACGAGCTCCCCATAGCTCTTGGGCGCTTCCCCGGGCTTGATATGCTGGGTGTTAAAACCAAGCGCGACGACGAAGTGATAGTGCGCAGTCCAGAAGCCTTTCTCGTCCATAAAGTCTTTTGGAATGCCGTCTCGACTGGGCGAGAGATAGGGATCGATCAGTCCCATCTGCCAAAGTGTATGAGTCTCGCCGGCGGAGATGTCGATTACGTCGGCCAAAATCTGCCCAGCGCGCGCTTCCGTGGTGAATTTGTTGAAAACCCCCGTTGCATTGGCCCGGTAGTGCTCCGGATTGATAAACGGGTAGCGCTTTTGAAACTCTTCAAGCAGAGGCTTGAGCAGCTCGAGGAGGCAGGCCACGTCCAGGTGCGCCGGATGCTCGCGCACGTTGTTCGGCCCGCGGAGGGGCCCATCCTGCGATGGAAGGTGGGGGAGGAGCCTCCGTCCGCGGAAGGTTTTGGGACGGCTGCCTATCGATGCCGCACGCGGTGGCGTGGAACATCTCTCTCCATGTCGAAGCTCGTCATCGCGACCCGCCGCTCAGGCGTGGTCTTCGGAGGTGGGGGCGGTCGCTTGCCGCGTCCATCCGACGGAACTGGGTGGTCGGATCCGACCGCGACTCG
>DAIRFP010000097.1:11080-14951 GCA_036794995.1 Thermodesulfobacteriota bacterium
CGACGGCGGTAAAACTGTAGACGACGACCTTGCCTTCCTTTTTCGCGCCTTCGATGAGTTTCAGCTCTCGTTCTTTGCCCTGTAGTCCATCGTATTTTTTAAGCAGCGCAGCTGCGCTTTGGGCCAGACCCGGTGATGCAGACAGGAGCGCCATCACCAGCGACAGGAGAAGAGATAAGAACAAGATGTTTTTATCTTTTTCCATACATCCTCCTTTAGGTAGGTAGTGACTCGTTTTGGCCACTGGCCGTTCAACTATCGTAGAACGAGAAAGATTCTTCGCTCTGCCCAGAACGACCGTCGACGGAGTCGTCGTCCTGGAGCCTTCGGTTGTCACACTGAACGAAGTGAAGAGTCTCAGGTAAACTCCATGAAGGATCTAGAACTAAAATGCGTCACTACGCTCGACAACGAAAGCTTGACAAGAGCAGCTTATCGTATGACAAAGCTACCATCTAAATCCAACGATTCTCTTCCGGCGCATCGTTACAGATGCTGGTCATCAAAGTCACAGAACTTGAGGCACGTCAAGGAGGATTTTATGGCGAAGACGCAATTGAAAGAGACCGCTGCGGAAAACTCTCCAACTCGAACTCTGGCGGAGTACATTGCCGGATTGTCCTATAAAGATATCCCCGAAGCGGTGGTGTCTCACATCAAGTTTTGCCTGATTGATTCTTTCGGTTGCGCTCTTTTCGGTTCTACCTTGCCGTGGGGAAAGATCATCAGCTCTTTTGCCAAAGAATTGGGCAAGGGAAAAGGTGCTCTCATCTGGGGCGACGGCGCGGAGGTTCCCAGTACCAGTGCGCCGCTGGCCAACGGCACCTTGATCCATAGCTTTGAAATGGACGATCTCCACCGTGTCGGCGTTATTCATCCCGGATCAGAAGCGATACCCGCCGCCGACGCGCTGGTTCGTCATGCCGGTAATAATCATATTGACGGCAAACGGTTTCTCACTGCGGTGGTTGCGGGATATGAAGTCGGCTGTCGAGTTGGGATGACGGGTGGAGCGTCCCAGCTCCGCCGGGGATTTCATCCTAGTGCCACCTCGGGCACCTTCGCGGCCGGAGCGGCCGCAGCGAAGATGCTCCGACTGAATGCAGTGAAGACCGTTCATGCGCTCGGCATTGCCGGCACGCAGGCAGCCGGTCTCATGGCGGCACAACACGCCTCGATGGTAAAGCGGATGCATCCGGGGCGGTCCGCTCAGGCGGGAGTATATGGAGCTCTACTTGCAGACAAAGGTTTTACCGGAATCGAAGATATCCTGGAAGCACCCTATGGGGGATTCTGCTCGACGTTTATTGACCAGCCTGATCTCTCGCATTTAACTCAGGACCTAGGAGATCGGTTCGAGACGCTCAACGTTGGGTTCAAGCCTTACCCCTGTTGTGGAAGCAATCATACGTCCATCGATGCGCTGAAAAAAATTCTTCGCGAGCACCCGGAGGTCAGCGCCGAGAATGTTGAGAAGATCCTGATTCGAAGCACCCGCGCGACCAAGCTCCACGTGGGCTGGCCCTATGAGCCCAAAAGCATGACCACGGCGCAGATGAATTTGCTATTCTGTGTCGCCGTTCTGCTGCACGACCGCGACTTCTTCGTCGATCAGGTCACGGAGAAATCGATTCGCAGGACGGATATTCTGCAAACAACCCGAAAGATAGAAGTTATCGAAGACCCGGAGCTCGAGGCTCTCGGTGATGAGGGGCGCCACGGAGTCAAGCTAGAGCTGCAACTCCGAGATGGCAAAAGCTACAGCGAGAAAGTTCTCCACGCCAAAGGAAGCGACAAGCACCCCATGACGCGGCAAGAAGTACTGCAAAAATTTCGCACCTTGGCTGCGCGGGTGCTTTCTCGGTCTCGGGTGGAGAAACTGGAGGAGACGCTGCTCAACCTTGATAAACTCGATGACGCCGGCAAGCTTGCAAAGCTGCTCACGTCTTAGTGGGGAGGTACCAGAGTTCAAGGTTCAATGTTCCGGGTTCAACGTTTCATTCGGTGGCCTGCGCTAGATAAGGCAGGGCTCCGCCGAATACGTCGCCGAGTACCCGCCCGCCGCGGAGTTCGGAGACAATGCGCGCCAGCAGCTTGTCCGCCGTGGCATCGATGTGGTCTACCGTCACGCCCGGAAATCTCTTCATGAAGGCCGGCGGAATTACTTCCATGGAGCGGGACGAGAGGGGCGCGTAGATGGTTACCTTGCCTTCTTTTCTCGCCTTCTGGTAGAGCTCGTCGAGAGACTCGGCCGGCGCGTTGGCGGCGAAGATCTTGGGGAGCGCCAAGATGGAGACAAGAGCATAGAGACCGATGGCTAGTCCGGCTCGATCGCCGTCAAGCATAAAAGCCGAACCCTCGGGGTTCCGAATTCAAAGTTTAATGTTTAGGATCGCAACGAGATGAAACGGCGTCCTATTTTCTCTTCTCAGCCGTTAAAAAACTCCCGCCCGTTTTCTTTCCGCCTTTTCTTGACAGCGATCCGATACTGGAATAGAGGTCTGCATGTCATTAGTCGTGAGACTGATCGAGCAAGCCCTCCGGAACGAGTAAGGAGGGTACTAGAGTTCAGGGTGCAGGGTCCGAAGCGAGTTGAAACGTTGAACCTGGAACATTGAACCTTGAACATCCTTGTGCCGCTTAATGTTCTGGCGAAAGGAGAATCCCGATGGTCAACCTAACCAAACCCGTGTCATCAAGATTTGTCGGAGCCGTATTGCTTACCTTGCTGGCGATTTTGCCGGCGGCCGGTTCGGCTCTGGGGGCCTCAGCCGAGGAAATTTACGCCGCGCTCGCGAAAATGCCCAAAGAGAAACGACAACAAGTCATCGTTGAGAGGGCGCAAAAGGAAGGAAAGTTGGTGGTCTACGGATCTTCGGAAGAAGACCAGTATAAAGCCATCATCAACGGCTTCAACAAACATTATCCGAATATCAAAGTCGACTACTTGAGAGCGGTCAGTTCGACCATCGTTGCCAAAGCCGTGATGGAGGTCAATGCGGGTCGTTGGCTGTGGGATTTGAGCTCCGCCGGTTCGGGCTATCACGACATCAAGCAGGCCAAGGCCGCTGCGCGGCATTACGGTCTGGTGGCCGAGGACCCATATCCCAAACAGTTCATGGGGAGCGACTGGTTTTCTTTCGAGGTGCTGCCCTTGGTAATCGCTTACAACAAATCGATGGTGAAGCCGGCGGATGTTCCCAAGAGCTATGATGATCTGCTGGATCCGAAGTGGAAAGGCAAGGTCGCTATCGACGCCAATCCCGACAGTATCGTCACCGCTATGATCAAGAAGTGGGGCAAGGAAAAAACCGCCGCCTGGCTCGACAAGTTTATCAATGCCAATCAGGCCTTGCTCCGTCGCGGGCATACCGCCCAGACCCAGCTCCTAACGGTCGGAGAATTCCCTGTCGCCTCCGAGCTTTATGCTTACCGCGTCGAGCTCATGATGGAAAAAGGCGCCACCATCGATTGGGTTGTGCCCACGGACGTCGCCGAAGCGGAGCTGCCGGGTTATGTGATCGCGCGGGAAGCGCCCAATCCGCACGCGGCCTTGCTTTTTTCGCAATACCGCACCTCCAAGGAAGGCCAAAACATTTACGGCAAGTTCGGCCGCATCACCGTGCATCCGGAATCCGACGTGAAGTACGCGCGGCTTCGTGAATTTACCAAGAAGCCGCTCCTCGACCGGCTGACGTTGATCAGCGTGGAAGATACCAAGCTCTGGGAAGACGCCAGCGAGCTGATCGACAAATACATCGTGCCGCGGCTCAAAGCTAAGTGAACGGCGGAAAAGTTCCGAGTTCCAGGTTCAACGTTCAAGGTGTTAAATCAAATACGCCGGCGTGAAGCGAACTTTGAACCTTGAACG
>DAIRFP010000097.1:15051-18567 GCA_036794995.1 Thermodesulfobacteriota bacterium
AACGGCTTGAAGCAAGCCATGTCCGATACCCAGCAAGCGATTGGCGTTTCGCGTTTTCCCGCGATCATTTTCCGGCCCCGGTGGCGCGGACGTCCGGAACTGCTGGTGGTGGCCGCGTTGATCGCGGCCGTCGGATGGCTGGTCGCCGTGCCGCTGGGAATGGTGATCTGGGGCAGCCTGCGCGATGCCGCTCCAGGCCTGCCCGGCGAGCTGACGTTCAATAATTTCGTCCGCGCCTATCACAATGTCCGTCTGATCCAGGCGATCGGCAATTCGCTGATCTTCGCCAGCGGCGCCGCGGTTATCTCTTTTCTCGGCGGAACTTTCCTGGCCTGGGTGACGGAGCGTACCGACGCGCCGCTGCGCAGGTTGATCTATGCGCTGGTGCTGGTTCCGGTGATCGTGCCGGGGATTCTCTTCGCCAGTTCCTGGCTCTTCTTGTTGAATCCAACGGTGGGCATCCTCAATAAATTCGCCGCCTACTGCTGCGGTTTGGAAACGCCGATTGTCAACGGCTACAGCATGGCGGGAATGATCTGGGCCCAGGGAGTGGACAATTTCAGCTTGCCGTTTCTGCTGATGGCCGCGGCCTTTCGCTCCATGGACCCGTCGCTGGAAGAAGCGGCGCAAGTGGCGGGAGCCAACGTATGGTCCACCATGCGCACGGTCACCCTGCCGGTCTTGCTGCCGTCGGTACTCGCGACCCTGCTCATCTCGTTTATCCGCGCGCTGGAGAGCTTCGAAGTTCCGGCGGTGATGGGCATTCCCGCGGGCATCTCGGTTTTCGCCACCGAAGTCTGGCTGGCGCTTTCCCGGCGGCGGCCGCCGGATTTTAATCTCTCGGCAACCTTCGCCATGGGATATTTTCTTATTACCATCATCGGCGTTTATCTGTATCATCGCGCGACCAAGAGTTCGGAGAGGTACGTTACCGTCACCGGCAAAGGCTACCGGCCTACCCGGGTGAAGACGGGGTGGTGGCGGTGGCCGATTACGCTCTTTAGCCTGCTGATATTGAGCGTGGCTATTTTGTTGCCGCTCTTGATTCTGTTATGGACTTCACTGCTGCCGTTTTACATGGTGCCCTCCTGGCAGGCGGTATCCCTTATCTCCTTGCAGAATTATCGCGATGTGCTGGCGCTCGATAGCGCCTACGACGCCTTCATCAACAACCTCATCGTCGGTTGTTCCGCCGCGGCCATCGGTGTCATGCTTTCCGCGGCTATCGCCTGGGTGGTGATCCGGACGCGCTTGCCGGGCAGGCGAATATTGGACATGTTGGCCTTTTCGCCCATTGCGATCCCGGGCACAGTCATGGGAATCGCGCTCTTGTGGCTTTACCTGACTCTGCCGATTCCGATCTACGGCACCTTGTGGATTTTGCTCGTGGGCTTTTTGGGTAAGTACATGACGTTCGCGGTGCGTTCCAGTTATGCCTCGCTCACGCAGATTCATCCGGAGCTGGAAGAAGCGTCGACCTCCTGCGGGGCGCCCTGGCTGAAGACTTTTACCCGCGTGACTTTGCCGCTGATGGCGCCGGGCTTGTTGATCGGGTTTCTTTTCATTCTGAGCTTGAGCTTTCGGGTTTTGAGCCTGCCGGTCATGATCAGCCATGTGAACACGCGGATGCTGCCGTCGTTTATCTTTGACCTTTACGACCAGGGCAAGTATGAAGTGTTGTCCGCCATGGGCGTCATGATCATGCTATTTCTTTTAGTGATCGCCGGCGTCTCTCGCTACGTCAGTGGGCGGTTTGGCGTTCAGGAAACGCATTGACGACAAAGCCGCGAAAAGTTTCGATGTACGGAGCGACACGGGAATCATGAAAAGGATCGCTATTGTCATCTGTCTGTTTTTTGTCGCGTCATCTGGGTCTTTCGCGAATGCTGAGCACACGCTTGATTTTGACACTGGACCGCAAACAGGGATCTCGACGGATGACCAGGATTTCTCTGCAGACGCAAGCCCTGCGCGCCGTCATTTCAAACGATCCTCGAGAGTCAAGTCCTCACCCAAAAGCCTGCCTACTGTGAAGCGGCCGCATCCGAGATCGTGGGCCCGGACCACCCAGCGGCCGGCCTTGCGAGAGATTTCTCCGATGGGCTGGATGAACGAAGCAGTCTTCGCCCCTCGTGTTTCCAAGTCGAGTGTTTTTCAGCAGATAAACGTCTACCGCATCTAAACTCCAAGAAAAAGTTGCTTTTTAGACTGCGGCCAGGCTGCACCGGCCGGAATGATTTATTCCGGAACGCGGCCTGATGACTCAGGCGACCCTCTTTGGTCCAGAGGGGAAAAGTTGACGATTCTGACGCTTTCGCTGGCACCGACAGTTAAGTGACTAGGGTTACATATTAATACCGTCCGGCGATGGCCGGAGACTTTCTATGGAAAAAACCTGGGCAGTCAAGAGAGAGCCGATCGGAAACCAACTTGCGCTAAAGAGCGGATGGAGCAGACAGGCAGGAAGATCCTATCGGTTATGGCTGTGCATTGCCGTTGTCGGCTGCGTGCTCGGCAATGTGACCGTGTCTTCGGTTCGCACCGGTCCTTCGGCAGGTGGGGTTCTCACGGCAATTCGCGCCGCGCAGCAAGAGCTGGTGCTCGCGAAGCGGCTCCTTCGCGAGCCGGTTCTCAGTGAGGTTGAAGCGCTTCTGATCCGTGCCTGGTCGATGCTCAAAGATCGGCGCTATGAAGAGTCCATAGTCGCCGCGCGGGAAGCCTACCAAAAGGTAATCGAGTCAAGCCGATGAATCCGTGGAAGGTTTTAGAGTAAGCGCGGTATTACAAATGTGTTTTTAGTTGTCGTTGGGATAGCGGCGTTCGTCGCGAAAAGGAACTTAGGACAACACGGGCTGGAAGGCCCGTCGTTTTTGGGGGAGCTATGACAAAGCAACGCTGGCATTTAATGGAGTTCGAACCGGTTCTGAGGGAGCTGAAGACGAATCCTCAACAAGGGTTGACCCCGGAGGAAGCTGGAAAGCGTCTGCAAGAGTACGGTTACAACGAGCTAAAAGAGGAGAAGAAAGCTTCTCCGTTCATACTTTTCATCAACCAGTTTAAAAACACTCTGATTGTTATTTTGATCGTTGCGACCATTCTGTCAGCGGTCATTGGCGACCTGCTCGACGCCGGCATTATCCTGGCGATCGTCGTCTTCTGCGCGCTGTTGGGATTCCTGCAGGAGTATCGGGCGGAACGAGCGCTGGACGCGCTAAAAAAGATGCTGACTCCGACGATTACGGCGCTCAGAGGAGGACGGGACCTCAAGATTCCTTCGAAGGATCTCGTTCCGGGAGATATTATTCTCCTTGAGGCCGGCGATAAAATACCCGCCGACGGCCGCTTGATTGAAATTCATTCACTGCAATGCGACGAAGCCCCCCTGACCGGGGAGTCTTTTCCGGTGGAGAAGGAGTTACGCGCTTTGCCCGAGGACGTGCCGGTCGGCGATCGAAAAAATATGGTATTCACGGGAACCAGCGTGAGCTACGGGCGGGGAAAAGCCGTGGTCACCGA
>DAIRFP010000098.1:0-584 GCA_036794995.1 Thermodesulfobacteriota bacterium
GCGAGCGTGGCTACATAGAAGGACAGAACATCGCCATCGAGTACCGATATGCGGAGGGGAAGCCCGATCGGTATCCTGAGCTTGCCGCCGAGCTGGTGCGTCTCAAGGTCGATATCATCGTGGTAGCAGGAGGGTCCGCACCGATTCGTGCGGCCAAGAATGCGACCAAGACGATTCCCATTGTGATGGGGGGCACTCCGAACGATCCTGTCGAGGCGGGCCTGGTTGACAGCCTTGCCCGTCCCGGCGGCAACGTCACCGGCGTTACAAACCTTTCGAGAGAACTAGGCGGGAAGCGGTTGGAGCTGCTCAAAGAAGCCGTTCCCAAAGTTGCCCGTGTCGCGGTTCTCTACGATCCGACCATTCCCGTCCAAGTACTCGACGTGAAAGAAGTTCTCCCAGTCGCGGCGCGCGCGCTGCGGTTGACTCTTCAGCCTTGGGAGGTACGAACTGCGGACGATTTCGACAGGGTTTTTGCCGCGATGGGCAAGCAGCGCCCGGATGGACTCTACGTGCCCTCGGGCCCGCTAATGCTTGCTAACCAAAAACGGATTGTGGACCTTGCGTTAAAGAGCCGGTTACCG
>DAIRFP010000098.1:594-15758 GCA_036794995.1 Thermodesulfobacteriota bacterium
TTACCGTCGGTGTACAGCAGCAGAGCAGCTGTAGATGCCGGCGGGCTCATGTCCTACGGGAGGGACCAAGCGGAGAGCTACCGGCGCGTCGCATATTACGTCGATAGAATCCTGAAGGGCGCCAAGCCTGCCGATCTGCCTGTGGAGCAGCCGATGAAGTTTGAGCTGGTGATCAATCTCAAGACCGCGAAGCAGATCGGGTTAACGATTCCTCCTAAAGTTTTGGCTAGAGCTGACAAAATAATCCGATGATCGAACAATCTAAAATCCAAAATCGAAAATCGAAAATGGTTAGGCGATTCCGCAGTCGATGCTGTACTGTGCGAACAAGCTGATCAAGTGAGAAGGGGCACGGTCCTTACTCTTTGCGCTTTGCTCGTTCGTCAAGGTAAGTGAGCGAGCTACGTAACTTCTGAATCGAGGGGTTTTTAGTCTTGAAATTCAACCTTCTACGCGCTACAACCGCCCAGGCTCATGGAGGCTTGTAAGGCATGGCCAAAACAGAAACCGTTAGGGTAGAAGGCGTCTCCCGCGCCTGGCTGCCGCCCCTGGACGGCGGTACGCTCCTTATGGCCGTGCTGATCGGCTTCATGGGATTCTACGTTCTCTATCCGCTCGTCTTGATTCTCATCAACAGCTTTAACACGGCGACTATCGCCGAACCTCCGGTCTACGGACTCAAAGCCTGGAAGGAAGCTTTTAGCGAGCCGGGTATATGGCGATCCCTATGGAACAGCGTCAAGATCGGCATGGCGCTGCAGGTGATTGCTCTGCCCACGGGGATTTTTATCTCCTGGCTGCTGGCGCGCACCAATATTTATTTTGCCAACGCTTTTGAATTCGGCTTTTGGATATCGTTTTTTCTGCCCAATCTAGCGACCACCTTCGGCTGGATGTTGCTGCTCGATCCAAGTACAGGCTTGATCAACAATTGGCTGCGTAACCTCCCCTTTCTCAGTGGGCTCAACTTCGACATCTATTCTTTTTGGGGAATTATCTGGGCGCACGTCATGGCCAACGGCATTTCCACGAAAATCATGCTGATGACGCCGGCGTTTCGGCGCATGGATGCGTCCATGGAAGAGGCTAGCCGAATGTCCGGAGCCAACGCGCTTACAACCATGCTGCGCATCACCGTGCCGGCAATGACGCCGGTCATCGTCGTGGTGTTTTTGCTCAGCGTGATCCGCATCTTCAGCAGTTTCGAAACCGAGCTTTTGCTTGGTGTGCCCTGGGGCTTTTACGTCTATGCGACCAAGATTGTTGACCTGGCGCGGCAGGAGCCGCCGCTCGTCAACCAGGCGGCAGCGCTGGGCAGCGTGATTCTTATCTTTCTCGTTGCTTTTATTCCAATCCAACGCCGGCTCATCTCCCGACGGCAGTTCACCACCGTCACCGGTCAATTCAAACCGAAAATCATCGATCTCGGCGCCTGGCGCATTCCGGCGACGATTTTCGTTGGCTTCGTCGTCTTCCTCTTGGATGTCGTGCCACTCCTAAGCGTCTTCGGCGGCAGCTTCATGACACGGTTTGGTTTTTTCAATCTACCTAAAACCTGGACCATCGAATACTGGTGGATGGCGCTCAACGATCCGCGGATTCTCCAGGGGCTCCAAAACACGCTGATTATAGCTGTTAGTGCGGCCACCTTTGGTGCATTTTTCTTCTCGCTGATCGGCTACGTTCTGGTTCGCACGAAGCTTCCCGGGCGCGGAGCGCTCGATTCGATCTGTTGGTTGCCATCGGCCATTCCGGGTGTCCTCACCGGTCTCGGCCTGCTTTGGATGTTCCTCGGCACCCCGTTCTTTCGCCCGTTCTATGGCACGCTGTTGTTGCTTGCGATCGCTGTGGTTTTGGGCGGCATCACGTTATCGACCCAAATCCTCAAGGCCAACTTTGTCCAGTTGGGCAATGAACTAGAAGAGGCGTCCCGCATGTCGGGTGCCGGTTTTTGGCGCACCTACTTCCAAGTGGTCTTTCCGCTCATGGCGCAGACGATGGTTTTGGTCGCGGTGCTTAAATTCACATTTGCTTCCCAGAATGCTTCGAGCATCATTCTACTTGCGACTTCGGAAACCCGGACACTATCGCTTTTAGCTTTGGATCAAATTGCGGCGGGCTATCGCGAGGTTGCCAGTATTACCGTCATCTTTATCACGCTTCTGACCTTGGGTGTGGCCTTGATCGCCAGGTCATTTGGTCTCAAGGTCGGCATCCGCGCTGACTGACACTAAAGAAGGTCGAGGATAGAGGATCGAGGATGGAAGCCTGTCCTGAGCGCAGTCGAAGGGATCGAATTTCAATTTTGCTATCCTCAATCATCGATCTTCGATCCTCGTTTCTCATTGGATTGGCAAGGACAGACCAGTGAGTTTCTTGCGCGTTGAAAATCTGCTTAAGACTTTTAATCGCGTCGTCGCTGTCAACCGCCTCAATCTCGAGGTTCGCGAAGGAGAATTTTTCACTCTGTTGGGCTCAAGCGGTTGCGGCAAAACCACGACCCTCCGGCTGGTCGGAGGATTGGAAAAGCCCGATGGCGGAGAGATCCACCTGGGGGACAGATGTCTCGTGTCCGAAAATCAGCGTCTCTTCATCAAACCCGAGAAGCGGGATATGGGGATGGTCTTCCAGTCCTACGCCTTGTGGCCGCACATGACGGTTTTTGAGAATGTCGTCTATCCGTTGAAGTTGCGGGGAATCAAGGGCAATGACGCCGAGAAACGGGTTGACGAGGTGTTAGCCCTCGTGGGACTCGCCGGTTTGCAAGAGCGTCCCGCCCCGGCGCTCAGTGGCGGCCAGCAACAACGCGTTGCGCTCGCCCGCGCGTTGGTGTTTTCCCCGCGGGTATTGCTGCTCGATGAACCGCTCAGCAACCTCGATGCGCAACTGCGCGAAGAAATGCGGCGGGAGCTAAAGGGCTTGCAGCAGCGGCTCGGGATCACGGTGGTGTTCGTGACTCACGACCAGATCGAGGCGTTGAGTCTCTCCGATCGCATCGCCATCATGAAAGCGGGGCAATTGGAACAGGTCGGTAGTCCGGAAGAAATTTACTATCATCCGGCGACGCCGTTTGTGCGAGACTTTCTGGGCAAGACCTTTCTTTTACCCGGCAAGGTTGGCGGTATCTCGGACCTCCAGATCGAAGTGGAATTGCAGCAGATCGACGCCGCGCCGCTGGCGATTCGGCGTGGCAAGAGTTCCTCATCCGGCAACGGCTTCCTTGCGATCGGGCAACCGGTGATGATCGCCATTCGTCCCGAGCAGGTAACCTTGTGGGGAAAAGCGCCCGAGGGAATGACCAATACGGTTGCGGCAAATTTGGAAGCCGTGCAGTTTCTCGGCGATCATTACGAATGCACGGTGGTCCTCGGCTCCGAGCGGCGAGTTTTGGCCGCGCCGGCCTCCCAGCACCTTAAGGCCGGCGGAAAAGTATTTCTCCAGCTCAATTCCGAAGGCATCACCCTCTGGCCAAGAGAGGCGTGATGATACTCGCTGGCGCTCGGAATCTCAAATCGCAGATTGCAAATGTGCACTGAAGATCCCGCGCGGCGGTTTCTAACCTGCTGCGCGCTCGTCTTCCGAAAGGTCGCGGCTAGGTCTTGGTTCGTCGGTTTCTGTCCAGCGGAACTGAGGTATTTGGGGTATTCGCCACGCGATGATCAGGGTTACCGCGGATACCAATAACCCGCCCAGAAAGGTCGCTGCCGGGGCGCCCACAAGTGGGACGACCAATCCGGTTTCCATCTGACCCAGAGGATGAAGCCCCCGGTTGCTGAGCTGAAAAACTCCCATCACTCGGCCGCGGAAGTGTTCCGGCGTACTGACTTGAAGGATCGTCCCCCGGGATGCGGACCAGACTGTATCCGTCGCGCCGACAAATCCGATAATCACTAAAGAGAGCAGGAACGACGGCGAAAGACCAAAGAGAGCGAAGGCAATGCCGTAAAGAATCGCCGAGGTAAAGAGAATTTTGCCCTGCTCCGAGCGCTGGCCTACCGCGATGAACAGGCTCGAGCCGATGACTGCGCCGGCACCGCGGGCCGATTGCAGGAGCCCGAAGCCGCTGGCGCCGACTCGCAAGATATCGCTGGCAAAGATAGTCAGCATGGCGTGATCCAAGCCAAACACAGATGAGATTCCTTCCATGATCATGATGCCCAAAATCACCGGCTGGGAGACGATGTAGGAAAAACCCACTTTGGCCTCGTGCAGCAATTCGCGATGTTTAGTTCGGGCGATCGATGGAGCGCGCATGAGCATCAGCGCGATGACGACGACGAAAAAGCTCGCGGCGTTCGCATAGAAGGCTCCGGCGGTTCCCATGAGGCTGATGGCGACGCCGCCGAGGGTTGGGCCGAGCAGCGCCGCCCCTTTCCAGAGCAACGAATTGAGCGCCACCGCGTTGGGCAGCACGGCCCGCGGCACAAGCGAAGGAAAGAGCGATTGGCGGGCCGGACCGTCGAATGAGCCCACCATGGAGCTGACAAACGTAAACGAATAGATTTGCCAGGCTTGAACGTTGCCGGAGTGATCCAAAAGGCCGAGACCCAGCGCCAGTAAACCCAAGACCACCTGCGTCCATAGCAGTAATTTTCGCCGATCGTAACGATCGGCGAAGGTCCCGCTGATGAGCCCGAGACCGATGGCGGGGATGGCCCTAAAGACGCCGTTGAGTCCGAGCTGGACGGGAGAGTTGGTCAGTTGATAAAGGAGCCAGTTGGTCGCCGTCATCTGCATCCAGGTGCCGATGTTCGAGACCAAAAGGCTCAACCAAAAGAGTCTGAAATCCCGATAACGAAAGGCGGCGAGTCGCCCGATCTCTTTCGGGCTCGATGGAATAGCTTCGTCGGTCATTGGGAAGGCACTTTAAAGCCGGCAAGTGCCAGTAGTTGGATTTTGGAAGGTGGGCTGCGGCTAATGGCTTTCCCAGTACGCAAAGCCCATGGCGCAGCCAACCCCGGTGCGGGTGCGGTACAGCGGAGAATACTTGACGACTTTGCCGCGGGTATCCGCGGCGCCCGCGGTGACGATCCAGTTGCGAATTTCGGAAGTTCCTTCGACCAAATCGGCCGCGGGCATGGCTCCCATAAATCCGAGATCGTTGTTCTCCAATGCTTTCATAAAGCGGTAATCCAGCGGCTCGTCGATCTTCGTATGGCTGAGCCCGCCGGAAGCGACGACCACGACTCGTTCCGCGCCGGGAAGCCCTCCCAGAACGGAAGCCAGGGCCTGGCCGAATTTTACACATCGCCCGGCCGAAGGCGCAGGGGGATAGTAGGTGTTGACCATGATGGGAACGACGCGACATTGGGCGTCCGGGATTAGAAACTTGAGCACCCGGGCAAAAGCATGGCCGAGCCCCCCGTCGTAGCGCGTTTGCTTGGAATAGGCGGGATCGAATCCTTCATCCATCAGGCCGTTGATGAGTCCTTCGGCCAACTTGGCATCGACCCGATACTTGGTCCGATTTTCAGACTTCGGCTGCTTCAAGTAGCGGAGGCTGAGACTCGCTTCCGCTTCGTTCCCCATGTAGATAGAAAAGGGGGGCATGTTGTCATCGACCAGATTTTCATGCTGATCGTCGCCCACCACGATCAAAACATCCGGACGAAGATCATTCAGCTTTCCGCGCAAGGTCGCGATGGCGTCCATACAGCCGCGCCATTTCGTCCACTTCACTTCCGAAGTTTCATTTTCGAGCCCGGGCTTGTCGGGCAATCTCTCCTTCTCTCGATTGTTGAGCAAGTCCCACTGGTCGGGATTGAGCATCAATTGTGGCGCATGGGACATGGCCATGCAGCCGATCAGTTTTGCCATACGATACTCGGTTCCGGGTTCAAGGTTTCAAGTTCAAGGTTCGGCGTCTCCGTAGCGCTGCATTCCTCAATTTAAACGTGGGCCGCCTTCATGTCGGAGATATGCGGCGCTTTGACGTTCAGTTTGAACCAACTGCCGCCGCTGTCTTCGCTGCCGAAGAGATCGCCGTTCTGCTGCGCCGCAAACATGCGATCGACGTTGGCGGGATCAAAGGCAAAGGCTTCGACAAAGCTCTGATTGGCCCGGGACACTTCGCCATCGAGTTTTTTCCAGCTTTTGCCGGCATCCGTCGATTGAATAAGGAACGCTTCCGCGCCGGACGCTCGCTTGCGCCACTGCCCCGGCTGCCCGTTGGCCACCGCGGAGTAAATCACGTTGGGCCGTTTGGGGTGGAGCGTCAGCGGGACGGAGTATTCTTCTTTAAACTCGGCAGCCATCGGCGACCAGTTCTGTCCGCCATCGCTGCTGGTATAAAGCGCGCGGCCCGGAGCCTTGCCGGCCCGGCAGTCGTGGCCACCGGTGGCGATGAAGATCTTATTGCTGTCTTCGGGATGCAGCACGATGGTGTGCACGTCGCAATCGAGATTCTTGTTCAAAAGTTCCCAAGTCGCGCCGCCGTCCCGGGTCTTGAGCATGTAGCCCACTTGCAGCGCGACATACATGGTCTTGGGGTCTTTGGGATCAATGGTGATGTCGCGCACGTGGGGCTCTACGGTGGCCACCGGATAGGTGATGGTTGAGACCCACGGAATGTTCCAAATGGAATCGAGCTGCTTCCAGCTCTTGGCGCCGTCCCGGCTGATAAAGACGTCGATGGGTTCGGTGCCGGCGTAAAGTGTGTCGGCATCCCGCGGATCCATGGCCAGACAGCGAACTTTACCTGGACCCCGTTTGCCATAACAAGGTTTCGACCAGGTGGCGCCGAAATCTTCGCTCAGCCAGACGCCGTCCCCGCGGGTTCCGGCAAACACTTTGTTGGGCGCCGCTGGCGCGACCGCGACCTCCGGGACTTCCCAATCTTTCAGCCCGTGATGCTCTATTTTCCAGGAACGACCGTCTTCACTTTTGAGTGTAACCACGCCTTCGTCCGTGCCCAAATAAAGAATCGATGCCATAGCTTTATTCTCCCTTCTATTCGATTTCGAATCTACTACAGAACAACAAGCTCGACAACAACGAAATCGCCGAGCCAATTGGCAGCGTTCAAGCCGTTCAAAACGTTCCAATCGTTCAAACCGTCGGCTCGGAAATTCGCCCGCTTCATTCCGCGACAAATCTCCCCTTCCCCTCCCTTCGACTGCGCTCAGGGCATGCTTTTCCAAAGAGGGGTTCTAATCCCACGGCGAAAAATCCCCCTTTCAAAAAGGGGGACAAAGGGGGATTTCAGTTCGACTTCAGTTGCTGCCATCGTTTTGGACTTTTTAAATGAACTTCTGGGTCAGGGCACTAGTAGCCTAATTCTTTGTTCACAATATTGCGTAGCGGCTCTCCCGCTACGAAGCGCTTCAGATTGTCGACGAAGATCGGCAACAGCGGCGGCCACTTTTCCTCCGTCAGCCCGGCAATGCGCGGGCTGATGATAACGTTGGGCAGGTGCCACAGTGCAGAATCTGCCGGCAGCGGCTGGCGCCCGAACGCGTCCAGCGCGGCGCCGGCGATCCACTTTTCTTTCAACGCCTGTACCAGCAACTTCTCCGCTATCGCTTGGCCACCTGTGAGATTGATGAGATAGGCACTCTTTTTCATCGACCGGAGTTCTTTGGCGCCAAGAATGTTAACGGTTGATGGAATGGATGCCAGCAAAAGCACAACGAAGTCGGACTGAGAAAGCAGCTCGGACAGAAACTCGGCGGTTCCCAGTTCATCGACGTAGTCCGGCTTCGGTGTCGCGGTCCGTTTCACGGCGAGCACTCGCAGGCCCAGCGCTTTGGCCTTTGCCGCCAGCGCCGAGCCAACCGTTCCGAGCCCGACAATCCCCAAAGTTTTTCCCGCAACCTCAAGAGGCGTTAGCTGCTGCCATTGCTGCTGTCGCTGCGCCGCCATGCACTCGGGCAACTTCTTTGCCAGGGCAAAGATGCAGGCAAGAGCGAACTCGGAAAAAGCCGTGCCGTGGATGCCTTTCGATCCGGTGACCTGAATCGGTCGCGCTTTCACGGCGGGGGTCAGATAGGCGTTGACGCCGCCGCGGGTCACATGTAGCCACTTTAGCTGTGGCATCTGATTGACGAGGGTGTCGGGTAGGGGCTCTTCGGTGAAAACCCCGTCGACTTCTCGTAGCCATTGGGAGTCGATGGCGGCGGGGTCTCCCTGACGCAGCTCACAGCACGGAGCGTCTTGGGCGAGGAAGGCAAGCTCTTTATCGGTAAGTTTCACGCGCAGCCAAATCCGGCAAGACATAGCCGATTCCTACAGCAGCGATTGCAGGCTGTCAACGAAAGCGCGGTTTCGTCAAGCCCGCGTTGACGGACTTACACCTCTATGTTACTTACCGCGTAAGTTTCCTAGCGCGGCAAGGCCGGAGCCGACTCGGAGTAACTCGCGCAAAGGGTGCCAAGAACAAAAAGCTCGAAGCACGAAATCCGAAATTCGAAACAATTTCAAATGACCCAAATAGAAAACGCGAAATCCGAAGCACGAAGCTCGAAACAAATCCAAAATGATGAAAAACAAAACAACTACAATGCTCCAAACGGGACGGATCGAATTCACTGTTTTGGATTTTCTGATTTTGAATTTGTTTTGGCCCCGGTTTGTTTCGGATTTCGTGCTTCGAATTTCGGATTTACCTTTGCGGAGTTTGTTTCGGATTTCGATATTCGGATTTCGACCTTTTAGTCGCTGGCGTGTTGGCGCGATAACATTTTTGGCATTTGAGTTTAGAGCATGAATTGTTAGAGATGAATTCTCAGACGGTACCAAGTAAGAATTTAAAGCAGCGGCTGGTGGCGGGTCTGCAAGTCCTTACCGGTGAAGAAGTGCTTTCAGGATCTGGTCATCTGAGCGCGCGGATCCCCAGCACAGAGACCTTTCTGATCAATCCACGATTTGCCGGCGTGCTGGCGGATCCCAAAGACATCTGCACAGTAAACTTCGATGGCAAGCGCATTGCCGGAAAAGGACCAATCCCCTCCGAGACGCCGATTCACGCCGCGGTCTACCGGAGCCGCTCTGACGTGGGAAGCGTGCTGCACTGCCACGCCCGCTTTTCGATTCTGGTCGGCCTGCTCGATAAGGGCCTCGTCCCGTTCAACCGCGAAGCGCGCATCTTCGCCGACGGCGTACCGATATTTCCCGAGAGCCATGGGATCAATAGTGTCGCGCTCGCCAATCGTATGGTGGAAACTATGGGACCGCACTATGCGGTTTTTCTCCGCGGGCACGGGATCGTGGTGGCGGGTCCCGGAGTCGAGGGGACCTGCATCTCGGCGATCCAACTCGAACGCGCGTGCCAGGATCAGCTCTTGATGATGAGCATCACGACGATCAAGCCGATGGCGGATGCGGGTCGAGGGCGCAACAACGCGCGGCTGGAAAATCCCTACCGCGCTTGGCCGTTTCTACTCTATAAGCATAAAGTGAAATCGAAGGCGCAGATTCGCGCCGGCATTCGCAGCTTGAAGGAAGGCGAGCATTACTGATGTCATCGTCAAAGTTTTTTGACAGCGAGTCGTTAGCGAAGCGCGGTGCTAAACACCTTCCCCCTTCGCTCGCTGCCTTTTTCTTCATTGGTAGTTTTCTTTTTCTCTTCGTTCCCTCGTTAGTTGCTCAGGAGAAAAAACTTGACCCGTTCACCATCTCCTATGCGTCGGTCTCGGGAACCCGGGGGCCGCTGTGGATCGCGAAGGATCTCGGTCTTTTCGAGAAATATGGTCTTGACGTCGATCTCATCTATATCGCTTCAGGCATCACGTCGGTAAACGCGCTGCTTGGCGGCAGCGTCGATATCATTGCCGCGTCGGGCTCATCGGTGGTGGCCGCGGCGGCGCGGGGCGCGCCCCTGGTGATCGTCGCCAGCCTCGGTCACATCGCTTACAAACTTATCGCTAATCCCTCCATCACGAGCGTCCAGGGATTAAAAGGAAAGGTCATTGGATCGAGCCGAATCGGCGCCGGCACCGACTATGCGCTGCAACGGTTGCTGCCCAAACTTGGACTGACTCCCGGCAAAGATGTGCAGCTGATTCCCACCGGCATCAGCGAGTCGGACCGCAGGCTGATGATGATGCTTCAGGGCAGGATCGACGCTACGTTGGGGACAGAAGATAATCTCCTCCAACTCGCGGCACGGGGGGCAAAATTTTCCGTGCTTGCCGATCTCTATGACAATGGTGTTTACACAACCGGCAGCGATATCGCGACGAGCCGTCAATTGTTAAAGGATCGCCCCCGGCAACTCAAATCATTTATTATGGCGCTCACCGAAGGCATATGGGTGGGACGGACCAACAAGGAGTTAGCCCAGCGCATTTACCGCAAGTACCTAAAGATCGAAGACCCTAAATTGCTCGAATCCATGCACAAGAATTACCTTCTGGGGACGATACCCATGCGTCCCTATCCACGGGAAGAAGCGCTGCAGAACGACATCGAGGATTTGAGTAATACTTATCCCGCTCTCAAGGGAAGAAGGGCCGCCGAATTTCTCGACCTCTCGTTGCTAAAAGCGTTGGAAGAGGAGGGGTTCTTTAAAAAGCTCCATGGAAAATAGGCGCGCGCCGCAAGTCACACTGTGCGATTGTTAACGCGAGCGGCGTTAGCCGAAGAATCCGCGTTGACTACCCCTCATCCTAGCCTTCTCCCGCAAGGGGAGAAGGAACAATACGGAGAACAATATGGATCACATGCTGCGTCGCAGTGCTAATATAAGAGGTAGGCTAAAAGTGAATTTGAGAGAACCATGCAGAGTTTGAATTTAGCTTATCGTGATAGCGACAGAATGCCGGTGATTCTCGCGATCCGGGAGATGGCAAGACAGCACTACCATCTTGACGTGCGACTGGTCGAGATCAGAGACGAGGAAGCTTACGAGGCTGCCATCTTCAACGGCGCCTGCGACGTCATCATCGAGCACCTCGAGTATCTCTATGAAGAAGCGGCGAAGGGGAAGAAAGTCACGATGTTTTGCGCGCCGAGCAAAGGTGGCGGATTGCATCTCGTCGTGGGGCCAGATGTCAAGGGTTTGGAAGAATTCAAAGGCAAGAGCATGGCCGTGAGATCCTCCGGCCAGCCCTACGCGGTTACTCTTTGGCTGCGAATGCTCGGTTTGGAGCAGGAAGTCGCGACGGTAATCACCGGCGACAATGAAGTGGGTCGATGGGGGCAGTGGAAGAAAGTGGCAACCGGCGAAAGTGTCGCGACCTTTATGTCGCCGCTCTATTTGCCGCAGGCTTTGGCCGCAGGGTTAAAAGTCTTGCCGGTGCCGGAGATTCCCATCGTCGGTCATTTCGCCCAGGCCTGCCTGTCGAAATTTGCTCAGAAACATGCTGTGGTTCTCCGCGAGTACGTCAAGGCCGTGTTGCATGCGCTGGTTTGGCTGACCACGTGTCGCGATGCGGCCTTCGCCACCCTCGCTGCGGAGCTGAAGGCGTGTATGAAACTCGCGGATGATCGAGAGCTTCAACGCCGCTTCGACTGCGTGGTGAACGGAATCAAGATAAAACCGTATCCAACACCTGAAGCGGTTGCCAACACCTACGAAATTGCGACCCTGGAATATAACGGCGCTAAGGGGCTCAATCCGTTGGCGTTGTGGGATCTTCACTGGGTCAAAGAATTGGATGACGAAGGGTTTATCGACGGGCTTTACGAGCAAATGCAGCGGTAAGCGGACGCTAAAGCAGCCTAAGGACCATCGCTATGACAGAAAAGTTGCTCCCCAAAGTCCGTCATTCCGGCGAAAGCCGGAATCTAGAAGTTGATGAGGGGTGGATACCGGCTTCCGCCGGTACGGCGAGAAAGAGCTGGACCCGCCCCCCGTTTTTACCGTGGGCTGGACCTAAGGAACGAAACTTGCTGCTATGAAACAAGCCTGCGTGTACCTCTTGGCGAGGTGAATACTCATGATCTCCGCTGAAGAAAATAATCTCCTCACCCAAATCGGTCCGGGAACTCCCTGTGGCGAGCTGCTGCGACGGTATTGGCAGCCGGTGGCCCTGTCGGAGGAATTACCTCAAGGAGGGCCGCCCCTTAAGGTGAAGATCCTCGGTGAAGAGTTGGTTCTGTTCCGCGACGATCAAGATCGTCCAGGGCTGCTTGGACTGCACTGCTCCCATAGGGGAACGGATCTCAGTTACGGGCGGGTCGAGGATGGCGGGCTCAGGTGTCTCTATCACGGTTGGCTCTACGATGTTCAAGGTCGCTGTCTGGAGCAGCCGGGGGAACCGCGAGGGGGCGAACATAGAGATGGGATTCGCCATCGAGCCCATCCCTGCAAGGAAGCTGGCGGAGTAGTTTTTGCCTATATGGGGCCGGGTGAACCACCGTTGTTGCCCAACTACGATTTTCTAACTGTGCCGGAGGAGTATCGAACGGCGGTTAAGATCTTTCACAACTGCAGCTATTTGCAGGGCAACGAGGGAAACATCGATCCGGTTCATCTGTCTTTTCTACATCAGTACCTCAACGAGGCTCAGGTGGCGCGCCAGCGCATGGTGCCTGGAACAACCGTTACGGACAACACTCTGCTGCGGCAGGACATCGCTCCGACGCTTGATGTCGAAGTGACGGATTTTGGGCTGAGGATCTACACGTTGCGAAATGCCGGACCGGACAAACGCTATCTTCGGGTCACCAATTTCGTCATGCCTAACCTGTCTGCCTTCGGCGGCTCGACGGTAGGTGACGGTTACGCCGTCCACTGGCATGTGCCCATCGATGACACGCACCATTGGAAGTACGTGTTCATGTTCAGTCGATCCAAGGCCCTGGACGACGAGTTGCGCAATAAAAGCCGTGCCGAGCTCACGGCGGATTATCGACCCACACGCGGCGCGGCCAACCGATACCAGCAGGATCGCGAGTCCATGAAGACGCAGACCTTCACGGGCATGGGGCTCAACTTTCAAGCCCACGATGCCTTTGCCACGGAGAGTCAAGGCCCGGTGCAAGATAGAACCAACGAACATCCCGTGTCCTCGGACAAAGCGATTATTGCATCGCGCAAGCTATTGCTGAAGGCGATTAAAGAAGTGCAGGAAGGGCTTGCACCGCAGCATGTCATTAGAGATCCGAAACTCAACTGCTTTCCGCATTTGCTGGTGATTTCCGAACTGATTCCCGACGCCGCGGACTGGAAGCAATACGTCGAGCAGCTTGCGAGCAGGCGGCAAACGGCAACTACGCCAAAGCCATGATTAGCCCGGCGAAGCAAAGCTCGAAAGCAAAGGAGGGTCGATACCGTGGTGAGTAAACTCATGGGCCTCGTGCTGTGTCTTTTTGTGCTGCCGATCACCGCTCTCGCCCAGGAGCGCTATATGATCGGTTACGCCGGATTCGCGGGATTTCAGGCGTCCATGTGGGCGGTTAAGGATCTGGGAATGCTCAAAAAGCACGGCCTTGACGGCGAAGTCGTGATGATTCCTGGAACCACGCGCCAAATACAAGCGCTTGTCGGTAACAGCATCCACTTTGCGCATCTCGACGCCGTGGGTACCATACGAGCCATCATCGGCGGAGCCGATATCGTAATGGTCGGTTCCTCGCTCAACAAGTTCCCGTTCAGCTTTGTTACCCAGAAAGACATCCGCAAGCCGACCGACCTGGTGGGCAAGAAAATCGGCATTGTTGGTTTTGGTGGAGGTAACGATCTCGCGGTCACTCTCCTGCTCAAAGAGTGGAACGTGCCGCGGCAGTCGGTCAACGTTCTTCAGGCCGGCGGCGCCGCGAACCGTCTCGTAGCGCTGTCGGCGAGGGCGCTTGACGCGACGGTACTCTCCTATCCGGAAATCAGCGAAGCCCGCCGCATGGGAATGAACATCATGAGCGATCTCAACGAATTGAAATCCGGCGACTATCCGATGAGCGTAGTGGCCGTGCGGCGCTCCTTTTTGGCGCAGAATCGCAATGACGTAAAGCGATTCTTGATGGCCTATGCCGAAGGTACTTATCAATTCAAGACCGATAAAGAAAAAGGCATTTCCGTTTACAAACGTCGACTCAAACAGGATAACGTGAAAGCTCTCGAAGAGACCTATCAATATTTTGCCCCGAAGTTTGCTTTTCCGATCCGGATTTCTCACGACGGTATGCGCAACACGCTGGATATGCTGGTTAGTGATAACCCAAAAGTAGACACGAATCTTAGCCGGTACATCGATGAAAGCATTCTCGACGAGCTGGAGAAAGAGGGTTTCTTTAAGAAGCTGGCGGGAAAATGAACTGCGACCTTTTCGGCCGTTCAAAGGTCAATGTTCAAAGTTCAAGGTGTTCGGATCGATCGCATTCTTAATCGTTGAACTTTGAACCTTGAACTCGGAACCGTCGTCGAGAGACGGTGAAGGAGGCTTCGATGCTGACTAGAATTCAACACGCCGCCATTGTCAGTGAAAACTTCGTGCGCGAGGCAAAGTTTTACGAAGCGGTATTCGGGATGAAACGATCGAAGCCGGGTTCGGCTGAAGAAGAAAAAGCGATCCGGACGAATTACGCGATGAGTATCGGCGACGGTTACGTCGGTGTAACCGTCATCGGTAGAAAGCCCGGCTATGTGCCGGGGCTGCACCACTTTGGCATCGACGTCGACGACGTCGATGCGGCCATCGCGAGGATCAAAAAGAAATATCCCGAGGTTGCCGTGCTTAGACGGCCTTCCAACCGACCCTTCGCCACCTTTGGCGCTCACGACCCCGAAGGCAATTACTTTGACCTGACGCAGGAAGGAATGGAAAACCGGAGAGACGTCTATGCGGTTCGGCCGAGCTCGCCGCAGGTCGAGCAGGGACCGAAACGGCGCATTCATCACATTAAGTTGCGGGTCATGAATCCCGCGGGGATCGCCGCTTTTTATCGGGATCTGTTCGACCTTCAGGAAGAAGAAAAGGCCCTGGAAGATCCCAATTTTTATCTCACCGACGGAAAAGTCACGTTGATCATCGCGCCATGGAAGATGGCCGACTTCGAGGGTGCCGGGATCGATCGACCCGGCATCGAGCACATCGGCTTTAAAGTGGAAAGCGTCGAAGCCTGCAAAAAAGACCTAATCGCGCTGCGCGAAGCCGACCCCGAAATGCGCGAGCGAATCATCGCCGAACCCAAGGAGGGCGAACGCCGGCTTGCCCTGATCGCCACCTGCCGCCACGGCCAGCATCAGTTTTCCAGTCCCGATGGGGTGTTTATAGATATCTCGGAGA
>DAIRFP010000098.1:15858-18538 GCA_036794995.1 Thermodesulfobacteriota bacterium
TGCGATCGATTCGTCGATAAGCGATCGCGCACGCACGACCAGATGGTACAGGCGTCGCGCAGCGGGCGGCAGAACATCGCCGAAGGCAGCCGGGCTTCGGCGACTTCGAGTCAGACGGAGCTGCGGCTCGTGAACGTGGCGCGCGCGAGCCTCGATGAGCTGCTGCTCGACTACGAGGACTTTTTGCGCCAGCGCGGGCTGAAGCAGTGGGAAAAAGACGATCCCGAAGCGCGGCGGGTGCGGGAGGTGGGTTCGAGACAAGCTCGGACGGATCGGTCGGATCCGACTGATCGGACGGACAAGAAAAACTACTCGGAGTGGCTCGAACACTCGGACCCGGCAGTGGTTGCCAACGCGCTCATCTGTCTCATCCACCAAGCGAACTATCTGCTCGACCGCCAGATCCAGGGACTAGAGCGGCAGTTTGTTGAAGGCGGCGGTTATAGCGAGCGGCTGGCCGCGGCGCGGTTGGAGAGGAGGAGGAGTCAGGGAAGGGTTTTGGCTCAGACCGATCCGACGGATCCGACTGATCGGTCGGATAAAACAAAGACTCCCGTTGCCCCGAACTGCCAAGTTTGCGGCAAACCGATGACGCTGCGCATGGCTCGCAAAGGAGCGAAGGCCGGGTCGCAGTTCTGGGGCTGTTCAGGGTACCCTGAGTGCAAGGCGACTCTACCGGTGTAAAAGTCAGAGACCATGGCGCGGGAGCTTATCGCTCGCGGGAGGACCCGTCACGGGTTATTCTTAGCTCACTTAGCCTTTCAAATCCTCTCCCACCGGTTGGATCAACCGAATCCCATCCTTTGCTCCGGTGATAGATACCCGCACGGCGGTTTAACGTAAGTTCAACTTGAGCGCGGCGGTGACGATGGGCTTCGCCCAGTCGGGTGTGCGCTTGAGGCTGCGCGGATTAGAAATTCTTTCCCGTTCTAGGTGCAACACTAATTTCGGCTTCGGGGTTTTGCCGGCGGCGGGGTTCGCCTCCGGCTATTATCGAAGACACTCAACGCGGTTACTCGGTTTACCGAGGCTTACGTGCGGCTTTGACGGCGGCCCGTCCGAGCTTGGCGGGCGGGGCATTAAACGCGGCTTCCATGGCGTGTCTTGCCTTCGGCGTCTGCATTCGCGCCAAACGATCGCCAAACTCGGCGCCGAGATTGTCCAGAGCACGAGCACGTGTCTTAACCAGCGATTCGAACTCTTGATAGGAAAGCAGCACAACTTTTGGAGAATTATTTAAGGTTATAGCGACGGCACCGTCCTGAGTGGCTGTTTTCAGGATTGCGCCGAATTCGTGTTTCACTTTAGTGGCAGCAACAGTGGAAATATATACCAATTCACCGCGGCTATTTCTAAAAGTTAATCTGGACATGGCGCCCCCCAACTCCTGGCTAAAATAATCGTGGTAGCGTTCGTTGTTGCTATCCCACGGTAAGAAAAACGTTTAGCCACCACATTGACGCCGGCCATTCGTATCAGACCTAGCAATTCACCGAGGTTGCTGCCGCTCTGGTAGAGGAAGCCCCATATCGAACCCATTTCGCCGGTGCCGTAGAGTCGTTTGATGGGTTGGCCCACATGTTTAGGAGCTGTCCGACGGATCTTCGCACAAGGTCTTATTTTGGTTCAAACGCAATCCCCGTCTTTCGTGAGATATCCAACAAATCATCCACCACCGGCTTGATCAACGGAATTCCTTCTTTGCTTCGAGTCGCTTCGGCTTCTCTCTCGGGATCGCCGGGGATGAGCGGGCCGTTGGTGCCGGGAGCGGGTTTGGTATTTCTGAAGACGTGAACCCAGTCGTCGATCTGTTTCTTGAATTCATCTTTGTCGATAAACCCGTCAATCTGGAGAGCGCCGAAAAAGTGGCCGATGCCTTTGCCGACGCTGCGCTCCGGAATCTCTTGTCTTAAAGCGAAGGGCGGTGCGAAGGGCCCCCAATTGGCGCCGCTGAGAACACAGCACAAGATATCCACCATTGACGCCAGGCCGTAACCCTTGTGCCCGCCCATTGCTCTTTCGGAGCCCAGCGGCAGCTGCGCGCCGCCGTCGATCATGTCTTGTGGGTTCGAGGTGTCGCGGCCGTCGCCATCGATGATCCAACCCTTGGGAACGGGTTCTTTTTTTCTGAGCGCGATCTCGATCTTTCCATAAGCGACCGCGCTGGTGGCCATATCGATCACGATGGGCGGCTCCCTGAATCCCGGGAACGCGATGGCGATAGGATTGGTGCCGAGCATTCTTTCCGCACCCCACAAAGGCGCGACCAGTTTAGTGGTATTGGTCATGGCCCAGCCGATGAGATCTCTTTCGAGAGCTTGCAAAGGATAGTAGCCGGCGATGCCAAAGTGGTTCGTGTTGCACACGCTCACCCAACCCGAGCCGTGTTGCTCGGCTTTGTCCATGGCGATCTCATTGGCCTTGGGTCCTACGACTAACCCGAGCCCGTTGTCGCCGTCGACAGTTGCCACGCTGGCCTTTTCGCGAACGATCTTGATGTTGGGTTTGGGATTGATCCGCCCCAACTCCAGCATGTCGAAGTAGGTGTGCAGTCTGGCTATGCCGTGAGAATCGATGCCTCTTATGTCGCTCTTGGCCAAGACATCGGCAGCCCGCTCGGCGTCGGCTTTGGATACGCCGAAATGCATGAAGACTTTGGCCGAGAAGTCTTTGAGGTAAT
>DAIRFP010000353.1:0-4259 GCA_036794995.1 Thermodesulfobacteriota bacterium
TTGTAGCGAGGCGATTGAGCGCAACGAAGCATATGAGGCTTTTTCAGCAGCCTGCCTGCTAAAGGTTTTCCAGCTTCTTCAGAGTCGCGGCGTAGTCGACCACGGCCTTGTCGATCGGATAGTCCGGTTCGTACCCGAGCTGCTCTTTCGAGCGGGAAAAGTCACTCGCCAGCCGCGACTCCGGATAGGGCATCGGGCTACCGCCCTTTGCCAATTCAATTTTGCTCTCAGGGAAATGTTTCTTAATCGCTGCAAGAATTTCGTCGCCACCGACCAACTGGCCGTTGCCGATGTGGAAAAGTTGATCCTTGAACTTGTCTTTTAATACTGCCAATACCGTTCCCTTCGCGGCGTCTCTCCCATAGAGTATCTCAGTCGGAGCATAAGGCCAGGCAATTTTTGCTGCTTCACCCTTCACCGCGGCTCGAATCATCTCTTGAATAGCTATTTCCCGGGTCGCCTTGAGAGCCGTGGGCGATGGCCCGTAGAGCCCGCCCACGTACCGCAGACAAATAAACTCGAATCCGTAGCGCTTGGCATAGGCCCGGCCCATAAATTCGCAGCTTGCCTTAGTGGCCGCGTAAACGGACGGCGGGTTCATCGGAATGCTCTCGTCGATCTTGGTCAGACCCTCGCCAATCGAGCCCAGATAAACCGTCCCGGAACTAGGAAAGATAACCCGCGAGACTTTTTCCAGGCGCGCCGCCTCAAAGACGTTGACGGTGCCCATGAAATTCAACCGAACGCCGCTGTAAGGCCGCCGCTGCACCTCCTCGCCCAGGTAGGCCGCCAGGTGGATTACCCGGTCACAGTCGTGGTCACGAATAGCGGAGATGACGGCCGGCAAATCCAACATGTCACCGCGAATCAGGGTGACTTGGCTCGGTTCCACCCCTACGGCTTTAAGTAGTCGCTCGTTAAGCGCTACGTCGAAAATGACCGGTCGTTCGCCGCGCTCCAGCAACATTCTCGCGGCGTAGGCCCCAACCAAACCGGTGCCGCCGGTTATGAGTATGCCCTTGTTTGCCATCACAGACCACTGTTCAGAGCTTGGCTATAACAAACGCCCGGCGGAGTCAACGCCGTGATACGTTTAATCTTGCTTTCGTTTGTCTCCTTACGAGCCGTTGAAACCGACCCATCTCGCCTTGACGGAACTAGTTCGATATGCGAGCTTAGCTCGCCCGTCCGGAGGCAAGACTTTCGTTCCGTGTATTTACGCTCGCCTTGACTATGAAATGCAAAATGGTACCGTTTCGCGTCTGACAGAATCGGAGAGGAGGTCCCGTTATGTTACAAAGACTCGTCCTGGCGATTGTCACGTTGACTTGGCTGCTAAGCACTTTCAGTGCGAGCTTCGCTCAAGAGCGCTTGCGTCTGGCCTGGGCCGGTTTTAGCCCAACCAATAGTCCGATTTGGGTAATCGAGGACAGAAAACTCCTGCAGAAAATGGGTGTACAGCCGGAAATCATCGCCATCAGCGCCAGCCCCACAGTCCTTCAGGCTCTGCTCGCCAATGAGATCGAAGCCGCCAGCATTTCGGTGACGACGCTTACAAGCTCACGGCTGGCCGGCGCCGACACGGTGATGATCGTGGGCGTCGTACCGACCTTTGTCGATCACATCGTTTCCTTGTCCAACATTACCTCGGTGGAGCAGCTTAAAGGCAAGACGGCCGGCGTTAATCGTCTCGGGAGCACGAGTGACCTCGGGCTCAGGCTGGCTTTGAGGAAGCTGGGCATCGACCCCGAGAAAGACACCAAGATCATCCCAACGGGAGGCACAGCGGAGAGATTCGCGGCGCTATCAAAGGGAATAACTCAGTTCACGATCATACCGGAGCCTTTTTTGACCCAGGCGGAAAAGCTCGGCTTTCGCAATCTTTATGATATCGCCGATCTGAAAATTCCCTTTTGGTGGAATGGCATTCTCTCGCGAGAGGGTATCGTTAAAGCAAAGCGGCCCCTTTTGTTGAAACTCGCGCGCGCGATGGTCGAAGCTATACATATTATCAAAACGGAAAAGGAATATGCCATAGGGCTTATCAGGAAGAATTTAGGAGTCTCCGATCCGGAGGGTCTCGCGAGAGCCTATAAAGACTATTCCAACATTTTTCCGGAAGTGCCGTATCCGACTCCAGACGGAGTCAAAACCATGCTCGACGATCTGGCGCGCACTAATCCAAAAGCCGCAACCGCGGACCCCAAGACATTCGTCGACCCGAGCCTGATTAAGGAATTGGACTCCTCCGGCTTCATCAAGCAGCTATACAAGAAATAGCGGCCGCCGTTCAAAGTTCAAGGTTTAAAGTTCAAAGCTCCGAGTACTCACCTTGAACATGGAACATTGAACGTTGAACTGCTGCCGAGAAAGAGGAAGGCCATGGCTGAGGAACATCCAAGACTGAAAAAAGGTCTGAACAGACTCGAAGGAAAAATCGCCATCATTACCGGCGCCAACAGCGGCATCGGCCGGGCTACCGCGCGCCTCTTCGCCCGCGAGGGGGCCAAGGTCGTTTGTTGCGATATCCAGGAAACCATCGAACCGCGGGTGGACAAACTGATAGAGCAGGACGGCGGGCAAGCGGTCTTTGCCAAAATCGACGTCACCAAGCAGGAAGATTGCGATAGGATGGTGGCCACCGCACTCGAGCAGTTCGGCGACGTCGACATCCTTTACAACAACGCCGGCGCCGGCATCCGAAAGAAACTTCACGAGCACACGGATGACGAGTGGAACTTCGTGCTCAACGTCAACTTGAACGCGATGTTTCGCGGCGCCCGCGCCGTGTTGCCCCATTTCATCAAGAAAGGCAGTGGTAACATTGTCACCACCGCATCCACTTTCGGGCTCCTGGCGTCCGCTGAATATCCCGGCTATTGCGCCACGAAAGCCGCTATCGTCAACCTGACGCGAGAGATGGCGCTCGACTACGGACCCTACGGTATACGAGTGAATTGTGTCTGCCCCGGCGCCATCGAGACACCGCGTTTCCGCGGCTTTCCGCCGCGCCGGACCATCGACGAAAACACCACGGAAGAGCAGCGCGCCAGAATGGCGAGCAGCAACAAAGCACTGCTACGGATGGGCGCCCCGGAAGAGATCGCCTACGGCGTGCTGTTTCTGGTTTCCGAGGAAGCTTCCTTCGTCACCGGCCACGCTCTCGTCGTCGATGGCGGCCAGGTGCTCGACGCGTGAGCTGAAATGATCTGGTTCGGATATTCTCGTTGCTCTTCGGATGCGCTACCCTCGCCCTTGAGACTGTGTCGCAATGTCATCCTGAGGCAGTAGCGGAAGGATCTCGCTTTAGTAAGTGGCAGGAAACGTTAGATTCTTCGCTTTGCTCAGAATGACAGTTATGCATTTTTCTTGATTGCGACACAGTCTCCTTTGGGAGAGGGCGAGGGTGAGGGAAACAACATCGCCAAAGCGATTGTCACTGCTGTTTTCCCAAAACTACGGGTTCAAGGCTATCAACGCAGCTATTGTCAAAGTCCTTTTCAAGGCACAGCCCGAACGCCTGTCTGTTCGAGAGCCTTTCGCACTACGCCGGTTCTCTTTGCCTCATTGACGATCTCGACAACTTTGGCCTGGGCCGCGGATGATCGTCCTGGATAGAACTCTGGCCGCACAGGGCTGCCGCTAAAATCTTGGTCGCAATGAACTACCCCAGCAGTCTGACGGGGCATCAAAAGAATAGCGATAAGAATCTATCCAAAGTTGTCACCCCCGAATGTTTTAATCGGGCCTGCCTACCGCCGCGCAGTTGCACGCAGGGGTCCAGTTCCGATCTCAGCTGAATTCCCGACGGTTCGAGAACCTCACCGTCCCGAGGAAAATCGAGGGATAGAAGCATTCGGGAATAACGAACTCTAAAACGTTTGGGACTTACGGCAGCAGTTACTTCCTAACGACGTACCAGTTGTTCTGAATGTCGTGGGCCAGCTCGTGTTTCTCAACGGATCGAAAGCCGGCCTTCTGAAGATACTCGCGGGTCTTTTCCTCACCCCACATCGCTCCCAGCCCCTCACCACCCTGTGCCAGGGACACGGTCATGCAATGCATGCAAGAGACCGTGTAGAGAAACGTTCCTAACGGATGATTAATGTTCTTATGAACTTGGCTCGATCCTTTGATATCCTGCATTAAGTACACCCCGTCCGTTCTTAAGGTGCGGTAGATGCCCCTGAGAACATTCAAGGGGTTAGCTTGGTCGTGCACCGCATCGAAGGTCGTTACCAGATCGAAAGCTTCGATTT
>DAIRFP010000354.1:0-4258 GCA_036794995.1 Thermodesulfobacteriota bacterium
TGGACACAAGCTTAGCTGTGCCGCCGCCCAAAACAGCGCCGATAAAAAGCCGCGTCTCACGCTGAACACCGTAGTCCGTCGCGTAAACGCCCCATAACATCCCGACGAAGAATGCCAAGAAGGGACCCAGCAACAAGGCGAAGATGGCTCCGGCCCCCGCGCCTCGTTTCGACGTCTCTTCAAGTTTCTCTTCCTCTGATGTGCGGTCTAATCGGAACTCGCCTTTGATCACCCCGAAAATGTAGTGCACCGCCGCATGAATCCCCAAATCGGGCCTCATCCCGCTAAAGTAAATCTCCACTTGGCTTTGCAGTTTTCGGTTTGTTTCAGGTTGGGGGAAAAGCGGTTGCAGCTCGGACCCCGTCTCGAAACCGACTTTCCTCTCCTTCCGGGCAACGACGAGAAGGGCCGATTTCTGTAATTCCTTCTGGGTCAGGGGCAAAGTCTCGAAGGCTTTACGTCCGAAGCTTTCCATGTCTTCGCCTTCAAGGCTCTGCACCGTCAGAACTACAACGTTGTGGCCGGTCTGCGGTCTACTGCGCCTCAAGCGCTCTGCCAGATCATCGACGCTCGCCTGCGGCATCATGCTGGCGAAGTCATTGATGCCGACCTTGAGCGGGGGGACTTCCAAGGCGGCTGCTGAAGCGGAGAATATCAGGCAGACAAAAAGAGCACAGCCGAAAAATATTGTGGTATTCATCTGGCCAAAGAGAACGAATCCCCCTGCAACCAGGGGCCTGGTGAGCTTTGCGTTGCTATGCGTAGGCGTGTCTCGGCTTCCGCAAATTTTCCGGCAGCCACTCCTTCGGGTCCAACACTGACTAACACGAGGGGCTCGAAGATCACGAAGAATTTGATTCTCTACCTATTGTTCTCTCAGGTCAAATCGCCCTGCTTTGTGCTCCCCGTATTACGGTAGTTCGAAATTTCCGCCGCTCACGGAAATTTTTGCATAGCGTAGGGGCGCGGAGCTAGAAGTCTCTTCCCTCTGCGTCCTTTGGATTGCAGTAATTGAAAGTTTTCGCAGCTTGCGCAAATTTTCCGATAAATGAAACATCTCGGATTCGGATATTCCTCGCGCCAAGGCGCAAAGAACGCGAAGTTCGGATAAATATTTTTTTTCTTTGCGGCCTTTGCGTCTTTGCGGGAAATATTCCGATTCTTTTGGTGCGGCTCTGCCGCGCTAGGTTCTCTGCGGTCAGAATCTCTTCTCTCTTTCGGTTGCAGGTTCACCCCTGGGACGCCGATCTTTGAGCACGTTGCTCCAATAGTCTCATCTGATCTTCGCTCAGCGGAAAGCCGAATTGCTCGTTGCGCATCCGCAGGCGCTGGCTGGAAATCTCGCCAACAATCCGCGCCGCTCGTTTAGAGGCCCGGTCGGTTCCGAGGAGCGACGCGAGCGCACGAAAGCCGGTATCTTTGTGTGCTAATTCGTCCCGCAAGATTTCCCGAAAGACCCGGGCAATCTTCGCCTCGATGCCGGTTTTCTTCAACCTGCTACAGACGTCATAGAGCGCGCCGCCACCGCCCTCCGTGACAGTGATGGCCGCGCGTTCCAATTCCTCATCTTTTCTACGGATCTCGCTTGCTCTGATCGCCCCTTGGCCATGAAGTAGTGTCGCATAGCTTCTCGAGAAGCGGGAGCGTACTTTAGCCAGCTTCCGATCTTCCGGCAGCCACAGTAAGTCTGCAAACGTCACTTTCTTGCGGGTCAGTTCCGCCAAAAGATCCATCACCAATCTGGCGTGTTTCGTCTCGTCGGCAAGTTTCTCCGTCAGCTCTTCAAACCGGTGCCGATCTATATCTCGATCCACATGGGGATAGAGCTTGGCCAAGGCGCTGAAAATAGGCTTGATGGCGGAGAATTCCTTGAACGCCTGGGCACGCAGCCAGCGCAGATGATCGAGCCGCTTTCGTGGCTTGCTGAAATAGGCCGCGATGATCTCCGCTTCGGCGTCGCGAAAACCTTGCGCCAGCCGATTGAGTTGTCTGACGTGGCGTTTCACGGCGCGGGCCGCCGGAAAGTTAACGTGGCGGGATCGGGATAACATAGCCGCAGGCTTTGCAAGTGCGCAGTGTTTCGTCGCTGTAAAACTTCTGGTGCACCGTTGACACGGGATCCTGCCGGTAATCACCGACCTCCACTGAAACTTCATAAACCTGGGCCGCGCATTGGTCGCAAAGCCAAAGAAAGTAGTCTTTCTCACCGGCCTTGCGTTTGCGCTCGAAAACAATGAACCAAGAGTCTTCTTCGACCCTTGGCGAATGCGGCACACCCCTGGGGCAGAGCAGCAGCTGGCCGGCTTGAACGACCGCGGTCTGCTGTTTCCCCTCGGGGGTCATGTAGACCAACCGCTGCACGCCGCTGAGTTGCAAGGTCACCTCATCACTGGGATCGATGTGAAAGTCCTTTCTTTCTCTACGCCCGCTGCTTAAAAAAGCTAGCGACTCGGCATCTTGCCATAGCACGCGGCGACTCTTGCCCTCAGCCTTGACTTCTTCAACGATACGTTTGAGATCAATCGGTACCAGCTCTTTCATAGCTCCTCCGCGCCGGAAACTATAGCGCTTTCGAAGCCGCCGGAGCAAACTGCTTAGTTGGCAAGCTGCGAACGGCCGGGATGACGGATCCTGGGTGACGCGAAGCATTGAAATTGCCCGCGGGATTGCTCCCGGACCTTGCCAACGATCAGAAATTTGGTAAGCCTTCTTGGATGGATGCTGGGGGGCCTGGCTTTCCCATTCCAGTATGAAACCTTTCATTAAGACGGCGGCACCAAATCCGTCACAGCCTCGTCTTATTTCACGGCGGGAGCTGCTGCGGCTCACGCTGGGTGCCGGCACGCTCGCATTCACGGGAGGAGTGACAATGGCAGCTGCAATCAACCAGCGCCCGATTCCGCGCACGGGAGAGTCCTTGCCTGTCATCGGTCTCGGCACCTGGCAAACCTTCGACGTCGGCAAGGGAGAGCCTGCCCGAGAGCCGCTCAAAAAAGTATTGCACGAGTTCGTACGCCTCCAGGGCAAAGTCATCGACTCTTCGCCCATGTACGGCGCCTCGGAAAGCGTGGTCGGTGACCTGGCTACAGAGATCGGCCTGCAAAAGCAGCTCTTTCTCGCCACCAAGGTCTGGACCAGCGGTCGCGATGCCGGTATCCGGCAAATGGAAGAATCCTTCCGCCGTCTCCGCACCGAGGTCATGGACTTGATGCAGGTGCATAATCTAGTGGATTGGCGCACGCACCTTGCAACACTCAGACGCTGGAAGGAGCAAGGCAAGGTTCGCTATATCGGCGTGACTCATTACACCGCGAGCGCCTACGACCAACTCGCCCGCGTGTTGGAAACCGAAGATCTCGATTTCGTGCAGTTCAACTACTCCATCGCCGAGCGGGACGCCGAACGCCGGCTGTTGCCTCTCGCCGCCGATAAGCGCCTCGCCGTTCTCGTCAACCGCCCCTTCGCCGCCGGAGGACTGTTCAGCAAATTACTCGGCAAACCCCTTCCGCCATGGGCGCAACAGATCGGCTGTGCCAGCTGGGCACAGTTCTTGTTGAAGTTTGTGATCTCGCACCCCGCCGTCACCTGCGCCATCCCGGCAACCAGCAAGGTGCAACATTTGACGGACAACATGGGGGCCGGCGTGGGGTCGCTTCCCGACGCCGCCATGCGCGAGCGCATGGCGCGCTATGTCGCCGAGCTGTAAGGGGGTTCAAGGTTTAATGTTCCAGGTTCAAAGTTTCAGCTCGTTTCGGACTTTGAACATTGAACTTTGAACCTTAAACTCTATTTCAGATGTCTCGCTTTCGACCGGGTTGCTCTGTTTACTTCAGCGCTTTCTTCAAGACGCGGATGGCGGTGTCTGCATCCGCCGCGCTGTCGAAAGCAAAATAGGTCACCGTGCGCCGCCCCAGCGCGGCGGCCGAGATACCACGAAGATTGATACCGGCATCGGCCAGCGCGCGGCTCATTTTCGTGCCGAGTCCCGACCGGTCGGGACCTTCCACGCGCACCGAGCGCAGACTGTCGGTGGTCTTGAGGCCGGCCGTTTGAGCGGCACCCTTCTGTTTGGCTCCCTTGATGGGCGTGAGAAAGATAACTCCTGTGCCGGGTTTGTCGGAAGCCCGGCGCGAAACCAGAAACTCAAAATTTGCGCCGGCATTGCTCATGGCTGTCAGTGTATCAGCCAGTCCCCCCGGACGATCCGCTATTTCTCCGGCCCACACGTCTACTTTCTTGATCGCATACGCCATGGCTC
>DAIRFP010000355.1:0-4256 GCA_036794995.1 Thermodesulfobacteriota bacterium
GAGATCCGCACCTATTACAAGTTCGTCGACGTCGACAACGACCGCTACCAGATTGACGGCACTTACCGCCAGGTGATGCTTTCCGCGCGCGAGCTGTCCTATGAGCATCTGCCGAGCCGCATTTGGATCAACGAGCATCTCACGTACACCCACGGCTACGGCGTGGTCTTTGGCCCGGTAAACCAGGTCACCCCCGAGGGTTTGCCGGAGTTTTTCACCAAGGACATCCCGCCGGTCTCGAGCCAAGGGATCAAGATCACCCGCCCGGAAATCTACTACGGGGAGCGGGCCAACGACTATGTTTTCGTCAAGACCAAAGCTCAAGAACTCGATTATCCTTCAGGAGATCAAAACGTTTACGCGAGCTACGAGGGTAAGGGAGGGGTGCCGGTAAATTCCTTTTGGCGCAAGCTTCTCTATTCGGCCCGCTATGCGACCCTGAGAATTGCGCTTTCAAATGATATTACCGATGAAAGTCGCATTCTCTACTACCGTCAGATCCAGGAGCGAGTTAACAAGATCGCCCCTTTCATCACTTTCGATCGCGACCCCTACCTTGTCATCGCCCAGGGGGGGCGTCTGTTCTGGATCGTTGACGGGTACACGACCTCGGACCGCTACCCATACTCCGAGCCCATCGGAAGGCTGGGAAATTATATCCGCAACTCGGTCAAAGCCGTCGTAGACGCCTATAACGGAACGGTAAGTTTCTACTTGAGTAACCCGGATGATCCTATCATCTCGGCTTACGCGAAGATCTTCCCTGGCCTTTTTGAACCGCTGGAAGCGATGCCGGAAGATCTGCGGGCTCACGTCCGCTATCCACAGGATTTATTTGCGGTGCAGGCGCGCATGTACGCCACGTATCACATGCAAGATCCGCAGGTATTCTATAATAAGGAAGACCTGCTCAGTATTCCTCGTAGGGATTTTGCGGTGCCGGATCAAGAGACGGGCCCGATCATAGGAATGAGAAGGGACCAAGTCGTTGAACGGGACGTGGATCCCTACTACACGATCATGCGTCTGCCCGGTGAAAAGCGAGAGGAGTTTGTGCTCCTTCTTCCGTTTACTCCCAACCAGAAGGACAACATGCGGGCATGGCTGGCCGCTCGGAGCGATCCGCCGCATTACGGCAAGCTGATTGCTCTGGACTTTCCCAAAGCCAAGTTGGTTTACGGACCGAAGCAGATCGACGCCAGAATCGACCAGGATGCTTATATTTCGCAACAGCTGAGCCTGTGGAGCCAACGCGGGTCGCAAGTGATCCGCGGAAGCTTGTTGGCGATCCCCATCGAAAAATCCCTCCTTTATGTTCAGCCCCTTTACCTGGCGGCGGCGAAGGGTTCGCTACCCGAGCTGAAGCGGGTGATTACCGTGTTCGGTAATCAGATCGCCATGCGTGAGACGCTGGAAGAGTCCCTCGAGGAACTGTTCGGTAACGGCACAACCAAGACGACGCCCCGCCAAACGGCGGTGGCTTCCGCAGACGCCACAAAGGGCAGGAGCTTGGCGAGCCGCGCTTTAGAACATCATCTGAAATCCAGGGAGTTTTTGCGCCAGGAGAATTGGACCGGCTACGGTGAGGAATTGAAACGATTGGAGCAGATACTCAGAGAGATGGAGAAGAGTGATTGATCCAAAGATCGCCGAGAATAAGTCGTTCCAGCTGGGACAACCAGTACATATCGCCCTCAATAACCAGCACGAGTGTGTTTCTATAATGTCGGTTAGCGAATTCCCAGAGCAGCTTGCGCTTCTCTAAGCGGCCCGAAGTCGACCACATCCGAGGGCACGACCTGGCGTCCTCCCACCTGCGCGGATGACATCTGGATGATATTTTGTATGCCTTTGGCCGAAACCGAGCCGTCGGAGCTGAAGGACTGGATCGACAAATCGTATGTCGCCTCGGCCACCGACTTTTCCATCTTGAGCAATTTCTGAATCAGCGTGATGGTCTCGGCGCGATGATCCTTCATGAACACAAGCCCGCGCACGATCGCTGCCACTACCGAGACCACCTCGGCGCGTGAATCTTTGATCCTGCCCGTGGTCGTTGCCAGGCCGGCCAAGGGGAGGTCCATGTAGTCGCCAGCGTAGGCCAAGATGTTGAAGCCCCACGCCTTGGCTTGGGTCGGAGCCGGGGGCGCGGCCATCGTCGCTTGAACGGTTCCCGATTTGAGCGCAGCCATGCGCAGGGGCGTGTCCCCCACCGCCATGATCGTGACCTCCTCGGGAGCGACGCCAAAGTTGGCGAGGACTCTCTGCGTGACCAAATGATTCACGGTGCCGAGGGAGCCCACGGCAACGATCTTGCCCTTCAATTCGGCCACGCTTCGAATCTCCGGCCGAGCGACCAGATAAAAGCTTGGCTTGGCGACCATCGCGAGCACGCCCCTCAAAGGCGCGCCCTGGATGGCCCTGCCGATGCTGGTGCCGAAGGCGGTAGTGTAGTCGATGCTGCCGGCCAAAATGCCGGGTAGCGCAACGGTGGATCGGACCTGAACAAGCTGCGGCACGATCCCGACTTCCCGAAAATAGCCTTTGGCCTCAGCCAAAAGCGGCGGAAAGTTATTGAGATCGCGAGCAACGTAGCCGATAACAACCCGCTTTTCCTGCGCCGCGACAGGACTCGCACCGTCGATTCCCCAGATGAGGGAGAAAAAAATCCCGGCGAGAAGAAAGCAGCTCCAGCGGCGGAGCCCAAAGCAAACGACACTCATGAGCAGTTGCCCCGGCGAAATGATCCTTAACTTCCTGGGCCGGACACTAGCCGGTAACGCGCTGATGTGTCAACTTGAAGTTCCTCTTTTCGCCATCTCACCAAGGAAACCCGTCAACAACTGGCGAGGCTTTGAGAATTAAGAGTGCTGATCCTTGATACTGCTGGCACAAACAATTTGAAACAAAGTACAGACTCAGGTCTGACCCCTCTGAATTTTTTCATACAGCAAGCGCAGATTGTCTCATTGACACGACTTTTCAGAGGTGTTAATCGGGCTTCGTATTACACCGAACCCTATCGGTTTACCGGGAGGATCGCGGGAAGACAGTCGACCAAAGCCAGAGTTATCATTTTACGGAGGTGCCTATGATACGCCACAAGTCCAAGTCGGTGGTGTTTCTGCAAATCGCTCTTGGCGCGTTTCTGCTCGGTCTCTTCATTGGTGGCGTCGCTTTTCCGCAAACTTCTTTCTTCCAAGGGAAAACCGTTACCATCATTCAGAGTAGTTCGGCTGGCGGAGTCGCGGATCTGCGGACCAAAGCCATTGTTCCTTTTCTGCAGAAGTATATTCCGGGAAATCCCACCATTGTTATGGAATACATGGATGGCGGCGGAGGGCGGAGGGCTGGAAACCACCTTTATAAATCGGTCCGTCCGGACGGGCTGACCATCGGCCGCATGTCCACCCCTTTCGTGATGCACGCCATCCTCGGAGAAAAGGGGGTTCTCTACGACATCGATAAAACGATCTATCTGGGAACCAGCTACAGCGGTGGCTACCATGTTTTTTTGACGCGCAGGGAGGTGGGCCTCAACAGTCTGGAGAAGCTCCGCGCGGCATCCGGTGTGAGAATCGGCTCCCAGTCGGTGGGGCACCTGATTTACATCTCCGGCCGCATGTTCACGTACCTGATGGGCCTGAGACAACCCAGATTCGTCACCGGATACAGCTCCCCCGAGCTCGATGTCGCCATCGAGCAGGGTGAGATAGACGGCAGGTCAACCGTGGCGGACTCTCTCCTGCACGAGAAGGCTCAATGGCTCGATAAGGGTCTAATGGACTTCCATGGGATTATCGAGATTCCGAAGGGACGGAAGCACTCTCATCCGCGCTTTGCCAAACTTCCTGACGCCGAGGCCTTTGCCCGGTCGGACATGGACCGGAAAGTTGTGGCGATATACCGGACCTTCGTAGGCAGCGGAAACCCGCTCATCCTGCCTCCCGGCACGCCCAAAGACCGTGTCCAGGTCCTGCAGGAAGCCATGCGCAAGACCCATAGAGATCCCGAGTTTTTCAAAGAATATAAAAAACTCACCGGTCTGGAAGCCGAACCGCAAATGCCGGAGGAGCTGGAGCAAACGATCAGAGACCTGCCCCGCGACCCGGAAGCCATAGAGCTATTCAAAAAGCTCATCGGCCCCGACCCGTTACCGCAGAGGTAAAGACCAGGTAATATTCTCCCGGTCAAGGAGACGCAAAGTTTCGAGATCGCGTGGGCAGCATCAACGAATTTGCCAACAAAAGATTTGA
>DAIRFP010000356.1:0-4250 GCA_036794995.1 Thermodesulfobacteriota bacterium
CGCTCAATCGCCTCGCTCCAACGTACTGCCTAAGTACGCCTCCGCTCGTCGATTTATCGCGCGCCTCGCCTCTGAGATCTTTTTGAGCAGCCTGCAAGAAGAGTTTTTCTGGGACTTGTTAGAAGCTGCCTTGACACTCTACGGGGTTTTCAACTACAGATCTGCAAGAGAATCCGCTATTAGAGGACTCTATGAGAAACAGTTTGTATGCTCTGATCGTCTGTTTTGTTTTCGCGATGGTGCTTTCCAATATTCAGCCGTCCTCCGCTGCCGAGGCAAAGCGGCCCGCGGAATGGGACAAGACCCTGGAAGCCGCCAAGAAAGAGGGCAAGATCGTTATAGCCATTCCGCCGGCGAGTGAGCTCAGAAAGGAGATGGAGATCGTGCTGAAACAGAAGTTCGGCCTCGAAGCGGAGCTGGTGCCCGCGCCGGGGCCGCGCAACGCCAGCCGGATTGCCGCGGAACGCAAGGCCGGGATCAGCACCTTCGATGCGTTGATCGTTGGCACCGGCACTGCGGTGGGTCTGGCCCACGATGGGATGCTGGAGCCCATGGAGTCTTTTTTTATTCTGCCGGAGGTCAAGGATCCGAAAGCATGGTGGGGCGGCCATATCTGGGAAGATAATCTAAGCACCCATCGTTATCTCTATTCTTTTTTGGCGGATGTGAGCACCCACAGCATTTGGTACAACGCCAGTTTGGCGAAACCGGAAGAATTGCGCTCCCTCGATGACTATCTGTCGCCGAAATGGCAAGGCAAGATTGGCTTCAGCGATCCGCGCGTGCCGAGCTCCGGGCAATCGATCTGGTCTTTTATGTGGGAGGTCAAGGGCGAGGAGTTTCTCAAAAAATTAGTCCAGCAAGAACTCTTTTTGACCCGAGATTTGCGGCAGCTCACCGACGCTCTGGCGAAGGGCAAAGTCGCTCTGGGGTTTGGTATCGGCAGGAGCCAGGCTGAACCCTTTGTCAAAGCGGGCCTGCCGATCAAGCCAAGCCCGGCACCTAAAGAGGGCTTGCCTGCGAGCAACAGCTTCGGCGTGGTGGGGATTGTGAAAGAGCCGCCGCATCCCAATGCGACGAAAATTTTTATCAATTGGTTCCTCAGCAGAGAAGGCCAGGATTGGTATGGTCGAGTCATGCAAAACGGCTCCCGGCGCCTCGATGTCGACACGAAATGGCTGAAGGAATTGGGCGTGGACGCGGCCAAGGATTCGATCACCCTGCAGGAATATCACCGGGTGCGTAACCACCTCGAAGACAAATACACCAAAGTCAGAGTACCGGCGGGTAAGTTTGCCGAAACGATCCTCAGGTAGAGACTTGGCGCGAACCGCCATTGTAATCACCGAGCGGGCTTTGCTCTTCGATCATCACTGCGAATTTTGACCGTTCCGAAATGTTTGGCTGACCAGCGTCTTTGATGCACGTTGGCTGCCGGCTTCGCCGGGAAAGCGGGTTGCTTTAGCACGTTCTCTTTTGGTATGAGTGCATCCACCGTTAAGCTGAAGGAGAGGGATTGGTAAATGATGCTCAGGTTTCTAGCCGGTGTCTTGATGCTCGGTTTTGTGTGGGTTGGAAGCGGCTCTGCGCAGCAGCCCTACTACCAGGGGAAAACCATTCGTCTAATCGTCGGGCTGTCCGCAGGCGGCGGCTATGATACTTACTCTCGCGCCATTGCACGCCACTTTTCCAAACATATTCCCGGGAATCCTTCGATCGTTGTTGAAAACATGGCCGGAGCCGGCAGCCTGATCGCGGCCAATCACGTCTACAAAGTCGCCAAGCCCGACGGCTTGGTCATCGGCCATTTCATCGGCGGACTCTTTCTCCAGCAGGTCTTGGGCAAGCCCGGCATCGAATTCGACGGCAGAAAATTTGAATACATCGGTGCGCCAGCCCAGGACAACCAGATGGTGGCGGTCTCGAAAAGAACCGGAATTACCACGGCGGAACAATTTATGGCGTCAAAGAATATCGTCAAGTTCGGCGGCGTCGGCGCCGGCTCCGCGACGGACGACATCACCAAGGTTGCCAAAGCCACCTTGAATCTCCCCATCCAGCTTGTGTCAGGATACAAGGGGACCGCGGAAGTTCGCCTGGCATTCAACAGCGGCGAAGTCGATGGCATTTCGAACTCCTGGGAGTCATTCAAGTCGACATGGCGCAAGGAGCTCGATGCCGGCGACGTCAAGATTGTCTTTCAGGCGGTCGCCAAGACTAACCCCGAGATACCCAACGTGCGCCGCGTCATCGATTACGCGAAAAGCGAGCTTGACCGAAAGGTCATTCAGGTGGGAATTAACGAATACAATCCCACCGCCCGCCCCTACGTATTGCCTCCGGGCACACCCAAAGATCGGGTTCAGATCCTCCGCAAAGCCTTCACGGAGACCATGAAGGATCCGGAATTTCTGGCCGACGCAGAAAAGTCCCGGCTGGATATGAGCCCACTCACCGGCGAAGAATTGGAGAAGAGCGTTCTATCCATTTATAAGGCAGAGCCGGAAGTGATCGCGAAGCTGAAGGAGATACTGCTCAATTAAGACGAGCGCGGCTATCCTTTTGAAACGGCAGCTTTGACGCTTTCCCGATCCTACGAACGCAATTCTCTTTCAGGTAGTGATTCAGTTCGTGAGCACTGCAACTATCGTAGAAGGATAGATTCTTCGCTTTCGCTCAGAATGACGCCGTGGCACCCGGATCCTGAACCCTTCGGTTGTCCCTCTGAACGAAGTGAAGAGTCTCAGGGTAAACTCCGTGAAGGATCTGAAGTCAAAACAAGTCACCGGGAGATGATTTAATCTTGACAAGCCGCGGGCTCCAGGAATAGTTTCGCGCTAGAGGCGGAGAGTAGCCTTCGCCGCCTTGTCTATCAAATGAATAAAGCCCTCGAAGGGAAGACGAGCATGACGTTCAAAGCCGGAGATTGGTCGATTTGGGTCGCGGCGATCGTTTTGACGATCGCGGCGACAGCAGCGATGACCGTGCGGCAGTCTATGGCTGCTTCGGTGGATGACATCGCCATGATGAAATCCGCGGAGCGGCAGAAGATCCTGGTCGAGGGCGCGAGGAAGGAAGGCAAGCTCATGTGGTACACCACTTTGATCGTCGATCAAGTGGTGCGACCGGTGAAAGAGGCTTTTGAGAAAGAGTATCCCTTCATCCAAGTGGAGTTCTATCGCGGCAACGCGGAGAATTTGGTGCGCAGAATGCTCGCCGAGTACCAGGCGAAAAGGTACGATGTCGATCTGATTGACGGAACGGTATCGCCCGTTATGGCCCAGCGGGCCGGCTTGCTGCAGCGGTTCTATTCGCCATTCTTTGCCGAGTATCCTGCCGAGTTAAAGGATTCTCAGGGTTTCTGGGGCGCCACCAATCTTTACTTCTTGACCCCCGGCTACAACACGAAAATGGTCAAGCTCAATGAGCTGCCGAAGACCTATGAAGATCTGCTGAACCCGCGCTGGAAAGGTCAGATGATGTGGTCCACCAGCCGCGGCTCCGGAGCACCGATATTCATCGGCAATGTGCTGATGTCCATGGGGCAGGAAGCCGGCAAGGCTTACCTGCAAAAACTAAAAGGCCAGAACATTGCCAAGAGCACCGCCAGCAATCGGCAAATTCTCGACTTGACCATCGCCGGGGAATTCCCCATCGCGCTGCACATCTTCAATCATCATGCCTATATCAGCAAAACCGCGGGCGCGCCGGTGGATTGGTATGCCATCGAACCGGTGACCGCCACGATTCAAACTATAGCGTTGGCAAAAAATACGCCCCACCCCCATGCGTCGATGCTGTTACTGGACTTTGTTTTGTCGGAGAAGGGGCAAAGGGTTTTTCAACAATCCAACTATTTGCCGGCCCATCCGAAGGTGCCCGCGAAGCAGGCGGATCTGAAGCCGGGTGCGCGATTCAAAAAAGCATTGTACATGACTCCGGATGTGCAGTTCGACAAGGGTAACGAATGGGTTGATTATTTCCAGAATCAATTCCTCAAATGATCATGGCTTCGATCCGACGATGGCTCGCCCGGTGCGCGAGCTTGTTGATTGCGGCGACCCTAGGCACGGCTCCTTTCACGCATCGAGCGTGGGGCGCGACGGTCGAAGACGTTGCCTTGATGAAATCCGCCGAGCGCCAGAAACTTCTCGTTGCAGGCGCCAAAAAGGAAGGGAAAGTTACCTTTTACACCGGACTGATTGTCGATCAGGTCGTACGGCCGCTCAAAGAGGGTTTCGAAAAAGAGT
>DAIRFP010000357.1:0-4241 GCA_036794995.1 Thermodesulfobacteriota bacterium
GTTCCTTGGCGGAGAATTCGAAATCGATGTGACAATGGACGTCAATGGCGCCTTCAAGCATCTCGTCGTAGATCGTCATAGGTTGACCCCGTGCCGGAGATTTCCTCGGCTCTAAGCGGTTCCGCCCGGCGCCGATTTCGGTCTGCCGCCGCCGCAGCATCGCTTATATTTCTTGCCGCTGCCGCAGGGGCAGGGATCGTTGCGCCCGGCTTGACGAACAGAATTCTTCGCATCCGCCGCGCGCACGATCTCCATCAGCTTTTCCGTCGGTTCGCCGGCTTCTGCCAGCTCGGCAAATGCTTTGAGGTAGGGTTTGCTGTGGGTGAAGAAGCGTTTCAACCCGGCGCACAGGTAATTCAGCCCTTCCTCACCGTCAGGCGTCTTGATGACGCGGTCCTTGGGACAGCCACCGTTGCACATGCTCAACACTTCGCACTCGCGACAGTATCGCGGCAGGCTCGTCCACTTCTTTTGGCCGAACTCGCGCTGCCGTGGGTCGTCGACCATGGCTGCAAGGGTTTGCTCGTAGATATTACCGATCTTGTGCTCCGGCAAAACGTAATGGTCACAGGAATAAAAATCGCCGTTGTGCTCGATGACCGGGACGTCGCCGCAGGTCTCGCGGTAGATGCACAGCGCGTGTTCCATGCCGAGAAACGGTCGTACCGACTCGTCAAAGAGCTGGATAAAAATCTTGCCGATGTCGTTGCGTACCCATTCGTCGAATATCGTGGCAAGAAACTCGCCGTAGGCCGCCGCGGGCACGGAGCGAGGGTTAATCGATCTGTCGTTGTTCAATTCCACCAGGGGAAGAAACTGCAAATACTGCCCGCCGATCTCTTTGAAATATCGATACACCTGGGTTGGATGGCGCACGTTGAAGTCGTGGACGACGCAGAGGAGATCTACGTGGACTTTATGCCGTCGGAGCATCTGAAAGGCCTGGACCACCTGCTTGTGGGTCGGCTTCTGCCCCTTGGTGACGCGATAATGGTCGTGCAGCTCTCTCGGGCCGTCGAGGCTGAGACCGATGTAGAAATTCTCCTTGGCGAGAAACTCGCACCATTCGTCGTCGATGGTCGTGCCGTTGGTTTGAATGCCGTTGATGATCTTTTTGTCCGTCGGCAGATGCTTTTTCTGAAATTCCACCGCCTTGCGAAAGAACTCGACCCCCAGTAACGTCGGTTCCCCGCCGTGCCAGGAGAAGCTGACGATCTCCTTGGGCGTTGCCTGAATGTGCTGCATGATGTAGCGCTCCAGGGTTTCGTCGTTGAGACGAAAATTGGTGCCCTTGGGGTAGAGCTCTTCTTTCTTGAGGTAATAGCAGTAGTGACAGTCGAGGTTGCAGATGGCTCCCACCGTCTTCACCATAATCTGAAATTCACGCGCTGCAGTTTCCAAAGGCCTTACCTCCAGTAACCGAATCCCATTGGTTCCTTACGGGCTCGTCGGGTTTCAAGCTCCTCCCGGGACTCTACTTAAAAAAGCCGTGGATGTCATCCCCTGTGCCGAGGAATTGAAGCCGTCGCAAGCCTGCGGAGGTCCGGCTCGAGGTTGATATCGTCAGGGGTATAATTAATAGTGGGGTGGCCCGTCTAGAAATAATCTTGTTGTTTTCACTCTGTAAAAAGGGGGTATGGAACATGGCTATAACGAACCCGCAGTCGGGAACAAACGTCCACGAAATTGCCGAGGGGATCTACCGTATTAACACGCCGGTTTTTATGGCGGAAGGGCCGGGTGGATTTTCGTTCAACCAATATCTCATCGTTGACGACGAGCCGCTGCTGTTTCACACCGGACCGCGTAAAATGTTTCCCCTCGTCCGCGAAGCCCTGGCAAAGGTGATGCCGCCGAAGCAGCTCCGTTACATTGCCTTTTCACACGTCGAAGCGGATGAGTGTGGGTCACTCAACGAATGGCTGGGAGTAGCTGCACAATCATTGCCTCTATGCGGCACGATTGCGGCACTAGTGTCGATCAATGACCTCGCCGACCGGCCCGCGCGGGCGCTGGCTGACGGGGAGACGTTGTCCCTCGGCAAACATTCCCTGCGATGGTTCGACACGCCGCATCTGCCCCACGCGTGGGAATGCGGTTTCCTGATGGAAGAACGGACCCGGACACTCTTATGCGGCGATCTCTTCACCCAGGGTGGGGCCGAACATCCACCCATCACCGAGTCGGATATTCTTGGACCCAGCGAGGACTTCCGCCAAGCGATGGACTACTACTCCCACACGAAAAATGGCCGTGGGATGCTGGAGAAACTTGCATCCACCCAGCCGACGACTCTTGCATGCATGCACGGCAGCGCGTGGCGTGGCGATGGGGCGATGCTGCTGCGAGCCCTCGCCGAGTCATTGTCCCGATGATTCGAAGTCAGTGTTTGCCGGTGCCCGCTACGGGCGGCACCCGGCTAACACTATTTAAAAGACGATTTATAGCGCTATGCTGGTTCTTACCGAGGCTTTTCCGCGGCAGCGGGGCCGAGAAAACTATTATGGATTGGTTGGATTCTCTTCAATGGCCGGCGATGGGCGCGACTGTGGTTGCTGCCTGGCTCCGTGGCATCGCAGTCCAAGCAGCGGCGCAATTGGGGCTTTTGGTGGCTTATCTTGAGCAACTTCCGGTGGGTGGTGTGGGGTTGGCATGACCATGCTTATGCCCTGATCGTCCTGCAAATTTGTCTGGTTGTCCTCAACATTCGGGGCGCAAAAAAAACCATCCAGAAAACGGTGCTAGGTTGGATGCTTGATCTCACCTGGGGTGGGCCCAAGTCTTTGGGTCAGGGAGCAAAAATATGAGACCGACAAAAGCCAAATCGTGGTTCACGCGATTTACCAAATGGACGGCGCGTTTTACCGGCAGGCCGATTACTTTCTTGGCCGCCGTGCTCATTATCGTGGTGTGGGCAGTCACAGGCCCCCTATTCGGATTCAGCGATACTTGGCAGCTGGTGATTAACACCGGCACGACCATCATCACGTTTTTGATGGTTTTTCTGATCCAGAGCACACAGAACCGGGATTCCGAAGCCATGCAGGTAAAACTGGATGAATTGATTCGCGCAGCCAAGGGGGCGCAAAACGCCTTGCTTGATTTGGAGGAACTGGAAGAGGAGGAGCTCGACCGGATCCGCGCGGACTATCAGAGAATGGCGGAGCGTGCCCGGGGAGAGTTGCGCAAGGCGCCCAGGAAAAAACCGATGCATGAGGATACAGACGACGAAACCGAATGATCCTCTCGACAGCGCGCTAGCGCCGGTTGTTTTGCTGGTTTGGTTCCCCGTAGCCCTTGAGCCCATCCATTAACTAAAACCGCAAGCACGGTGTAGCAGGACATGAACGCGGGAGATTGGCTGAGGTAAAGATTCATGGCGGAAGAGCAAAGACAAATCATCGCCATCGGCGGCGGCGGTTTCTATCGGGATCCAGAGAATCTCGCTTTGGAGCGCTACACTATTCAACAGACCGGGGCTGGGTCGCCGAGGGTGGCATTTGTGCCCACTGCCAGCGCCGAGCGGAACAACTACCTCGTGAGTTTCTACACGGCGTTTTTAAAGCTCGGCTGCCGTCCATCTCATCTGTCGTTTTTCAAACGAACTCCGGATCTCAGGCCCTATCTACTAAGCCAAGACGTAATCTTCGTCGGCGGTGGCAACACCAAAAGCATGCTCGCCGTCTGGCAGGAGTGGGGTGTTGCGGAAATTCTTCGGGAAGCATGGCAATCCGGGACCGTGCTGACCGGCGTGAGCGCCGGTGCGATTTGCTGGTTCGAGCAAGGAGTGACGGACTCCTGGGCGGATCAGTTACGCCCGGTGGATTGTCTTGGTTTTCTACCGGGGAGCTGCTGTCCGCACTACGACGGCGAAGCCGACCGCCGTCCCTCTTATCATCGCCTTTTAGCGAGCGGAGAAATCGCGGCGGGTGTTGCCATCGAAGATTGGACGGGGGTTCATTTCAAGGGCACGGAACTTCACAAAGTGGTTGCGTCCAAACCCGGTGCCAGAGCCTATAGCGTAAGGACAGTGAACGGCTCCGTGCAGGAAGTGCCTCTGCAGGTCGACTATCTAACGCACCCATAACATTCCCCCCGGGGTCCGCTCGGGATCGGATTCCGTTTTCTAGTCTAGCCGGTTGCTGAAAAACTCCGTTTGCAGGCTGCTCAAAAAGATTCAGAGGCGAGGCGCGCGAAAAATCGACGAGGGTCGGCGTGGCCATAGGGTACGTTGTAGCGAG
>DAIRFP010000358.1:0-4226 GCA_036794995.1 Thermodesulfobacteriota bacterium
CGAAAATAATCAAAACTTTCGTGTTTCGGCCTTGATTTTCGTGGACGCGATACTTAGATTTTCCGGCATGAAGATACTGATAGAGATCTCTTCGGGGGATTATGACTCCCTTGATGTCGCCAATCACATGCTGAGCGGCCCCTACGCTTCCCTGGGTAAAACACGAATGGTGGAGAGAAACATCAACCACTTTTTGACCGGGAAATGGTATTAATGAAACCGCTGATAGTGCACCTAACCGTGCGCCAGCTTTTTAGGTCACGACGCCAACCAGGGAGGACATGCGCTTGCCCTTCAGTTACGTTCAGTTCATGACCGGCCTCATGGCGCCGGCGCCTTATCCGCGTCAGCCTAATTTTGAGCCGCCCATGCTGACACCGTTGCGCAAGCCGATTTCCCAATCCACCATCGGCATCTTTACCAGCGCCGGCGTTCAACGTCGCAGCGATCCCCCTTTGGCCGAGACCAACGATCTTCGCTACCGTCTCATCGACCGCGGGACTCCCCTAAAGGATCTGGTCGTCGCGCACCAAACACCGGTCAGGAGTTGGGCCCTTGAAGATCTCAATGTCGCCTTTCCCCGGGACCGGCTGGTGGAGCTGGAAGCGGAGGGAGCCATAGGCCGTTTGGCTCCCAGAGCGATTTCCATGGTGGGCTCTATTACAAAGTTCACTGAATTACTCCAGCAGACCGTCCCTGCCATCAAAGCAGAATTCGATCGGCAAGAAGTGGATCTGGTCTTTCTCTTTCCATTCTGACCCGCGTGTCATCGGTCCGTGGGACTGATCGCCAGAGCGCTTGAGACCAGAGGCTTGCCCACATTGTGTATGAGCACTCTCTGGGAGACGAGCATGGCGTTCAAACCCCCGCGTACCGTGTTTCTCGATTTTCCTCTCGGCTGTCCTGCCGGAAAACCCAATGAGCCTGAATTACAGCGCAGCATACTACGCGCCGCCCTGGAAGCAGCCCCTCGCTTTGGCGTGCCCTGGAATATCGTAAAGCTCCCCTTCCAATGGTCGCAAGATGGCAATCGCGACTGGGAGGAGACCGTCAGGGAACTCTACCGCAAAGGACTGAGCACGGTCTCTGCCCATGTCGCCGATCATCAGGCACGTGGAGAGTCGCTGCTGGATCGCGAGCAAGAATTCGCGGTTCGCTGCAACTGTTAACGCCCAAGTGGTCGGCGGCGACCACGGCACTAATGAGAGATCAATACGGTGCGGTGCCGATGATTGCGAACGTGACACGTACCGGTGCCTCTGGATCGGTTGCCTTCTACCTCATCACAGCTGTAGAATCCAGTTGAGAGACACGCCGATGTCGGAACGTGCAAAGCACAGCGAGGCGGCAGGGCACAGCGATCCAACGGGCGCTGTCGCTTTTCAGGAAAAGGGGTAGGGCATGCCTGAACCCGTGAGTGCTTTGATGGTGGAGTTCCTTACCTGGGTCTCAAGTCGTCATCGAACCTATGCCGAGGCTATGGAGGCCTGGCAAACCAGCTGCCCGCGGCACACGATCTGGGAGGACGCGCTTATAGACGGCCTTATCCAGGTCAAGACCAACGGTTCGCGGCATGAGTCCGAAGTCACTCTTACGCCGCGTGGTATGGCTATTCTCGAGGAAAAGTCTGCAATCGACAAAGGGCGCTATCCGGGCTAACTTCTTAGCACCAGTCTCTTGGCCCGTTGATAAAAATCTTCAACACTTAAGGGCAGCCACCAGGCTTGCCGTTTTATTTCGTCCAAATTGTCCGGACGAGATACAAGTTCCGGTTTATGAAACGGAACCTGGGCGGGCGATAGAGCGAGGCTTAACGGATGCTCGCCCATTCTATCTCTAATCTGAAGTAATTTCTTTCCGCTAAATTCTCTGCCGAAACGTTTGACACAATTTCTAATCGCAATGTCTTGTATGTGGGTCCTGACATCACCGCGTTTTGAATAATCTAAGCCCGACTCCACATTGCTCGGATCATCATCGTAGACTTCAGAAGCCACTTCCAACAAATGTTCCAAAAGTTCGGGGCGTTTCCTAAAATATTCAAAGTAGGCGTCCTCATAGAGACGGCACACCTCCTCGTATTCAAGATAATTGCCTTCCACGAGCCAAATCGTCTGCCAGTTGCCTTTGCCATATTTGGCATCCCGCTCCGCCCAGAGATCATTGCGGCGTTTGCCGACATATCCCGGAGAAGTATTATCAATCAACTGCCATTCTTTTTGGCGCAACATAAAGGATTGACCGGATCTTACTCTGACTATCGCTGACCTGCTTGAACGTTAAGTACCACACCATCAATCACTCTCACGAGTCAAGGACATAATTCGCTTGTATTGGCGAATTAAAGAAAATTTAACTCGCCTTCCCTTCGGGCCGGAAAATCGGGCCCGCGGCGCTCACCTTGGGAAATGAATCTCGTCGGGTTTAAAAAAGAAAGCTATTTCCCGGGAAGCGGTGTCCTGGCCGTCTGAGCCGTGGACAGCGTTTCTTTTGACGTCCGTTCCCCAGTCGCGCCGAATCGTGCCGCGGGATGCCTTGGCAGGGTCGGTCGCCCCCATGATGTCCCGGCTCTTTCGGACGGCGTTTTCTCCCTCCAAAACAGAAACGAAGATCGGACCCGACGACATGTATTCCGTCAGGCTAGCGTAGAAGGGTCGAGCCTTGTGCACGACGTAGAAAGCCTCCGCTTGGACTTTCGTCAAATGGACCAGCCGTGCGGCGGCGATCCTAAGACCCGCCGATTCAAACCGCCTCAAAATCTCGCCGATCAGACCTCTATGAACCGCCTCGGGCTTGATAATAGACAAGGTTCTTTCAGTCATAAGACTCGCTGACGATAAGTAACTAACGCGCTCCTGTGTGGCTTTTTCAACTCTTTCGGCGGCAGGCTGAGCGAAGGACGGTCCGAGCGCAAAACCGGCAAAGGTAAGGATTAGGAAAAACAAACGGCCCAGAAGTCCAACCCGTCCCATGGTCTTATCCTCCTCTCGCGGAGATGACAGCTTTCGGGTGACTCTAGTATTATCGTCGTGGTCTATGTCAAGGCTCGGAGTGCTGTGCGTGAGGGTCGGCTCTGGGGTACCGCTCGTAGGTATGGCTTATTAAAGATCGGCGTCTCGTCACTCGCCCGCAACATCCGCGCGCGAAAACGGCGCGCGCTGAATGAGACGTAACATTCAGATTCCGGCGCCCACGATTCTCCTTTAGCGGTCAGCTCTATTCTCCACGTCTTTGCCATTATCGCCGCGCGGTTTTTCAGCCACTCTTTTTTGCCTTGACATCGCGAACCATCGCGGACTAGGCTCCTCCACAAAGATTACTTTTACGGAGGTTATCGCCATGGCTGAGTCATTGGAGAGTTTCAAGAGCTATATCGGCAAAAGCGAAACGGCCACCGACGTGGTTACGGCGGCGGCGATGCTAAAGTTCGCCGCCACGTTGGGGCAGGACAGTCCGCCCATGGATAAGGGCCAAGCGATCCCGCCGGGATGGTATGGCGGGTTTTTTCCGGCGTCGCACCGGCCCTCCCAGATGCGCACCGACGGGCAGGCGTCCGGCGGCGGCATCGTCCCGCCCATTCCCTTGCCGCGCCGCCGGATCGGCGGCACCCGGGTAACGTTCAATGAGCCGTTAAGGATCGGCGACGAAATCAAGCGGGTCACTGAGATTGCGGATATCAAGGTCGACGATGGGCCCAGCGGCGCCATGGTTACCGTGATCGAGCGCAATAGCATTTCGAACAGCCGCGGCGTCGCCGTCGTGGAGGAGCGCGATATGGTCATGCTCAGCGAAGCCAGGGCGGAAGCCGCGCCCGCGACGCCGCCCACGGTTCCGGCTGAAGCCGCCTGGAAGCAGGTCATCGAGCCCAATGCGCCGTTACTTTTCCGCTTCTCGGCGATTCGCTTCAACTGCCACCGCATCCACTACGACCGCGACTATGTGACCAAAGTCGAAAAGCTTCCTGGCCTGGTGGTGCAAAGTTCTCTGGTGTCGCAGTTGCTAATGGAGATGTGCCGCAAGGAGCTGCCAGCGCGCCAACTAAAGTCCTTCGACTTTAAGAGCGCGCGACAGATTTACGACACCGGAAAGTTCACCATTGCCGGCAAACCCTCCGCGGATGGAAGCGAAGCTCAACTCTGGGCCCTGGATCAGGACGGCAGAGTCTCGATGACCGCGACGGCGAAATTCGCTTAGGAGTGAAATAAGGTCATTTAACCGTAGAGAAC
>DAIRFP010000099.1:0-18357 GCA_036794995.1 Thermodesulfobacteriota bacterium
CAGCTCGTCAGGATAAAGCGCGATGGGGGCGACCAGCGCATCGATTTCCTCGGGCTTGAAGGTTTGTGCCGCAGTCTCAGCGGCGTCGAGGGAAGACCAGGGTTGGATCAGGACCACGATCAGCACCCAACTCAAAAGCTTTCTAACAACCGTTCCCATGTTTCCCCCTGTCGACTAGGTTAGAAAAATCATGATTGTGAGCCATCCGCGCGGAGTTTCGGCTTCCTCTGCATATCACCGAAAGCGCGTTGATTCTAGCAAGAGAGGGTTTTCGCTTGAGGTCTTGGGCGGCAACCGCGGACAGTTTCGCGATGGCAAAGGGCTTAGCCAACTCCAGTCTGATCCACATCAGCGGGCTTGATGAGCATTCTCGGAAACCTTCAGAATTTTCGCCGCCTCTTCGGCCACAAAAGGAGGGTGCTCGGCGGCCACTTTCTCGGAGCTTTTCCGGAAGCCGCGGGGTTGGTTATTTCATTAAAGACCAGTTGGAATCGGCAGCAGAGCCTCGAGCGCTTTGGCGTCTGCCGGTTTGGTCAGAAAGTGGTCAAACGCCACGCCTTGCTGGCAAAACTCTTCGCCGTAGCCGGTAAGCGCTATCGATATCGCGTTTGCAAGAGTGTCCCGCTGCTTTAACTCGCGCAATAACTCATAACCACCCATGTCCGGTAACTTAAGATCTAAAACAATCACGTCCGCCGCGAAACAGTTTGCCGTTTCCAAAGCTGATTGACCGTCGAAGGCCATTGCAACTTCGTGGCCGGACATTTCCAATAAGCGCCCGATGGATCTGCAAACCATGGGATTGTCATCTACCAGAAGTATCCTGCATTTCCGTCCTGGACGGGTCAACCCGGCACCCTTGGCGGCGTGGTTTTCTGAGTTCGACTCTTGGGTCTGGCACCGAATCATCTCCAGCAACGTGGGCTGGTCGATGGGTTTGCTCAAGCAAGCGTCAAAACCCGACTGCAAGCATCTTTCGCGATCCCCGCTCATCGCTCCTGCCGTCAACCCGATGATGGGCTTCGTGAATCCTTGCGCGCGCAGCCGCCGTGCCGTTTCGTAACCATCCAAACCCGGCATCTGGATGTCGAGAATAGCGATATCTATCGGCGCTCCCCGCGCCCGCGCGCTCTGTACTGCTTCAAGGGCTGCCGGCCCATCTGCAACAGCAACCACTTGAGTACCCGCCCCCTCGAGAAAAAGACGCAGCAAGTATCGGATTTCGGCTCTATCGTCTGCGACCAAGACCCGACAATTGAGCCGCGAGCCTGAGCCCAACGCGGCTGGAGCAGACTTTTCTCCCGCGCGCGCGGTAGTTGCGGCCGTAGCGGAGCCGCACGGTATACGTATGCGAAAGACACTGCCGTGGTTAGGCGCGCTTTCAAAAGCGATCTCGCCGCCCAACATTTTCAGCAGACGCTTGGTGATAGCCAAGCCCAAGCCGGTACCCTCATGGTCGCGGGTCATCGCCCTTTCGGCCTGCACGAAGGGCTGAAACAGCCGCGCCTGTTGTTCCCTTGGAATACCGATCCCCGTATCCTCGACTTCAACTTCAAGGGCCGATTCCTCGGCAAAGAATCTGGCGCTGATCTGCACCCTGCCTTTCTCGGTAAACTTGATCGCATTGCTAACCAGATTGAGGAGAATTTGCCGCAGACGCGTGCGGTCCGTCTCTATGGATTCCGGGATTACCCCCTCATACTTCAAGATCAGCGGCAGATCCTTTTCTTTGGCTCGCACCGCCATCAGTGAATGCACGTCGCTCAGCAGTTGCGGGAGCAGAACCTTTTCTTTATGGATTTTGAGTTTCCCTGATCCAAGCTTTGACAGATCCAAAATATCACCAATCAGTTCCAACAAGTGATTGCCGCCCTGCTTGATAGTCTTTACGCACTCGATATCATCCGGATCGTCCAGGTGAGCCAACAAGATGTCAGCGTAGCCTAAAATACTCGTCATCGGACTGCGAATCTCATGGCTCATGTTAGCCAGAAACTCGTCTTTGCGGCGATCGGCCTCCCTTAAGGCTTCCTCCACCCGCTTCTGCTCGGTTATATCCATGCAACATCCCATATAGCCGGTGAAATTGCCCTTGGGGCCAAACAAAGGAATTCCCTTATCTAAAACCCACCGGTACTGGCCATCGTGGCGCTTGAGCCGATAGGACCTCGTAAACGGCAACCGCGCATCGAACGCGTGAATGTAAGTCTCAAAACAGAGCGCAAAGTCGTCGACGTGGACGTTCTCGATCCAGCCGTTTCCCAGCTCTTCTCGCATCGAGCGCCCGACAAAACTCAACCAGGGCTGGTTGAACCACGTGCAGAGTTTGTCCGGACTGTTGATCCAGATCATGACCGGAGCGCTATCCGCGAGCACCCGAGATCGCGCCTCGCTGTCGCTGGGCGCCGCGACATCGAGCAGCCTCGGACCCGTCATCGATGCGGGGGCCGGTACCAGGCGCGGCGTGATCGCGTACAAATTCCGCCCGCGACGCCATTTTTTTAACAGGCTTTTCAACTCGCCATACCCTGACTTAGCCGTGTCGATAAGATTATCGGGGGCGTAGCGGTTTAGCGTAGTCTTAGCGTCCTTCATCGCTGGAATAGGGTCGGATTGATTAGTTGGAGGGTACTGCAGATTAACGGCAGCAGGTTGATTGTTAGCGAGCTGTCTCCAAGCCGGCTTTGCCCTTGGGATGTCCTCCCCTTTGCCTTTGCTCCCGGGACGGTAATTCCTCCTGAAACGAGACGTGACCCGCCGCCGCAGCTTATTAGTGGAGATTTAGGATCTGTCATTTTTGGCTTCTTTTATAAACAAGATTTGAAAAACAAGCTATCGGGAATTAACGGATTCTCGCTTCGAATTTCCTTAGCGGCCATTAACGACCGATTAAGCCGGGATATAATCAGATAATCATTGAAATTTCAATGATTATTTAGACTAGATATATAAGGTAGGGAGTGATGGGCCGAATTAGGCCGAATTAGGAGATAAACAAATTGGCCAACTCTGACCTGAGTAGTGCGGCCCCATTTGACCGATAGCTATCATCCGGAATTGAATAGGCGTAGCTTACCTGCGGTGCCTTCGCGGGTAAATTTGTAGAAATGCCAGTGAGTCACACAACGATTCATGAATTGCGCAAAGCCAAAGACACCCCTTTGATAACGTCGCATCTGTTTGAAAAAATAGTGCAGGTACACCTTCCCGACTTGCCGCAGACTGCCGTCCTTAAGCAGCGCCCAAAACAATTTCCATGCTAGGATCAATCCGTACCCGAGGGCTTGCATGGCCTTGTTTTCCTTGGCATTGGCGAACATCTTCGCCCGCCGGCGGCGAAATTCCGGATACTGATAGATTCTGAAGTATCGTTCGAGAAACGCTTGAGGTGTGTAGAGCCGCTTGAGCAGCTGCCAGTACCCTTGCTGCAGTTCAGCGGGACTCATCTGCTTCGGTACGATATTGCAATTGGCGTCATCCAGCCGTAGGCGCCCCTCTTTCTTCAATCTTTCAAAAAGCGGAGTCTTCGGCACTGCGGCAAGCATCCCGACCATCGCCAACAAAATCCCGTTGTCCTGAATGAAGCGGAACTGGTCTTCAAAAATTGTTTCATCATCGTTATCGAATCCGACGATGAACCCGGCGCTGATATCCAATCCGGCGTTTTGAATTCGCGCCAGCTTGGCGTCAAGGGAATCTCCCCGGGTGTTCTGAAACTTCTTCGTTTCATTGAGAGAAGCCACTCTCGGCGTTTCAATTCCGATGAACACGGAGCGAAAATTCGCCTGGTACAGTAACTCGAGAAGCTCGGCGTCGTCGGCGAGGTTAACGCTCGCCTCCGTAGTGAGACGCAACGGGTAACCGTGCTTTTGCTGCCACGGGATAATGAGCCGGAGCAGCTCTTTGGCCAACTTCTTGTTGCCGATGAAGTTGTCGTCGACAATAAAGCAGGAAAAGAAGCCGGCTGCACGCATTTCATCGAGCTCCTCGATAACCTGCTCGGGACGCTTTGTGCGCGGGCGGCGGCCGAAGGTCACGATGATGTCACAGAATTCACATTGAAAGGGACAACCACGCGAGAATTGCAGCGACCCGGACGCGTACCGGTCAACCTTGAGCAGGTCGACCCGAGCCTTGGGCACCCGAGTCATGTCCGTGGGATTTTCTTGCTTGTAAAACCGTTTATATTCCTTCCCGGCGGCAAAACACTCGACGAATTCGGGCCAGGTCTCATCGGCCTCGCCGGAAAACAGGACGTCGCACAGGCCGTCGAAGAAGGGTTCATCCACGGAAGCGTAAGCCCCACCAACGACCGCGAAGACCCCCATTTGACGGAGGGGTCGCAGGATCTCTCGCATGCGATCCCTTTGGACTATCATTCCCGTTACACCGACGATGTCGAACCCTTTGAGGAACTCGAAGTCAATTTCCTCGACGTTTTCGTCGAGAAGATAAACCTCATGGTCCGGCACCAAACCAGCGAGATGCGCCAGTGCTCCCGTGGTCATCGTACACTTCTTGTTCCCGGGATAGAGCGGTAACGCATAGTCGAAGCCCCAATAAGAGGGCTCGAATTTCGGATTGATAAAACAAATCTTCAATCGCTTCATGGTGAAAGCTATTTTTTAAATTTCGAATTTTTCAATCGGTCGCGGTAGTTGTGCGCTCGATGTCCGATGCTGAGGTCGTCATCCGGCGGTTGGTTGGTTCGGCCGAAGTTGCTCCTCGACAACTAAGACTTAATCCAGCCTTGTTCTCGGTAGTACCGGGCTACCCGCTCGGCCAGTTCCCGAGCCATGCGTCGAGCGTCGGCCTCCTGCGCCGCGGTATAAGCGCTGTTTCCAACCTTGGCACCGGACTTCGATTCACTCGGAATGTCAGCGTCAACTTGCGCCACAAGACGAGAGTTGACACCGGTGCCTTGATAGTACCAGATACGAGCCCGCATCGTTCCGGCGTCTTTGTCCCGCCACAGAAACCGGCCTCTGATGGACAGGGTGTTCAATTCAGGAGGAGCCGCTGCACTCGCGCGCTGCGCTTCGATGCCGCGGCTGCGTAGCTCGTTGAGCAGGCTATCGGTCAACACCTTCGCGGCTGCTCTACCGGCTCGCATCTCCTCTTCCGTTCGAGCCGCCCCGCCTGTGCCTCGCGCCACTGGAGGGACAAGGTCTTCACTCAGATCGCTATCCGCATTCGCGACTTCAAAATCGTTCACTAATACTCGATCGGGCCGCGGCAAACCCGCTGGCGCACGCACGGTCGGGGTTACGGTAGCCGTCGTGGCGCAGCCGGCAAGGAAAATGACGCAGAGTAAACCCAGCGGACTTATAATCTGCTCTCGTATTCGGCTCCGAACTTTGCTGCCGTTACGTCCCATCCGTCCCGTGCCGCCATGTCGCGGAAGCCTCCGTGGGAGCTCTTCAACTAGCGTCATTCTGCAATCTCCTTCTCTGCCTACCCCGCTTCGCAGCGTAACCTACCGCATCGTAACACTATGAGTTGCCAAAAGAAGCTTGTCCAGCCGGCTGGTGGTTTGGGGATCCCTGATCGTTCGCTGTACTGATCTTATAACAGAGCAGCGGCAAACTCGCCACCCTTATCGGTCTTACGGATTTTGCTGCGCGAGTGCCGATCCTGCTGGAGCAGGACCTCATAGCCCTGTAGGCGTATACACTACTCACCCCTAGCCGCCCGATCCACACCCCGGCTTGTCGCCCGCTGAGCCGGATCCGAGCAGGCGACCGGTGTGATCTCACCTCAGGCGCTCCACAGCCTGCTCCTCCGACAACTCAATCACTCCTGAAGGTCTGGCGAGTGCTGGTTTCTTAGCCGCCAACACCACCGTGCTGCGCCCATTCGCAATATAGTGATCGGAAGGATCGACGGGAATCTCCCGGCCAGGCTCGGCAAAATCTTCACCGCTCATTAGGCTCGTGTCAATCGCGCGATGCCAGGCAAGACCGGAGCCAAGCGGCGGTAGATTCACCCATTTAGCTTCAAAGTACGCGTTGAGAATAAAGAACAACCGTTCAACACCACCACGCGATCCGTCTTCGCGGGCGTCGAGTTGGTATGAAAGCGTTCGTTCGCTGCCATCGCTCCACTCCGGAGGACCCAGATCCGGCGCAAACCACGTTAGATCCGGCACCTGATCGTCGTCGAGGTCCGCGCCGAGGAAAAACTTTCGGTGCTGCAGGATTGGAAAACGCTGGGTGAATGCGATCGCCTTCTGGAAAAACTCGAAGAGGTCACGATTCCGCGACACCCCGCTCCAGTCGAACCAGCTGATCTCGTTGTCCTGGCAATAGGCGTTGTTGTTGCCCCGCTGCGACCGCGCAAACTCGTCGCCCCCGAGCATCATGGGTGTCCCTGAAGCAAACAAAAGGTAACAAACGTAGTTCTTCATCAGTTGCTTGCGCAGAGTTAGGACGGCTGGGTCTTCGGTATCTCCTTCCGCGCCGCAGTTCCATGAGTTGTTGTCGCTGGCCCCATCCTGATTGTTCTCGCCGTTCTGCTCATTATGTTTACTGTTGTAGGACACCAGATCATGGAGCGTGAAACCGTCATGGCAGGTGATAAAATTGATGCTATGGTAAGCCGAGCGTCCGTCCTCGCCGTAGAGGTCGGCGGATCCCGTAAGCCGCCAACCGACGTCGGCCAGTTGGCCGGTATCACCTTTGCCGAAGCGGCGCATCGTGTCGCGGAATTTTCCATTCCATTCAGACCAGTCCACGGGAAAATTTCCCACCTGGTACGTGCCGATATCCCACGGCTCAGCGATCATGATTGCCCGGTTCAACAGCGGGTCCTGTGACACCGCATCAAAGAAGGACGCCGATGACTGGAAATAGCCATCCTGTTCGCCCCGCCCCAGGACCGAAGCGAGATCGAAGCGGAAACCGTCCACGTGCATCGTCTCAACCCAGTACCGCAGCGAGTCCATGACCAGCCGGATGACAGCCGGGCTATCGAAGTTGAGGCTGTTGCCGCAGCCGGTGTAGTTCCTATAATAACGCCGCGGCGCGTCGTCGGGTCCGGTCAAACTGTAATAAGAGACATTGTCCAGCCCTCGAAAGCACAAGGTGGGACCCATCTCATTCCCCTCGCCGGTATGATTGTAGACCACATCGAGGATAACGGTGATCCCGGACCTGTGCAGTTCCCGCACCAGGGTCTTGAACTCGGCGACCTGGCAGCCCGGTGTCCGGCGCGTGGAGTAAGACGATTCTGGCGTAAAAAATCCGATGGAGTTGTAGCCCCAGTAATTAGTCAGACCCTTTTGCGCCAGAAAATCATCCACGTAAAATTCATGGACGGGCAACAATTCAACTGCGTTGATGCCGAGCCGCTTAAGATGCGGGATCTTGTCGATGAAACCCAGATAGGTACCCGGAAATCCCACGCTTGAGGAGGAATGTGCCGTGAAGCCCTTGACGTGCACTTCGTAAATCACCAGTTGCTCCAGCGCTCGATCGGGAGTGGCGACCCCCTGCCAGTCGAAGGCGTCATCGACGACAATAGCTTTCGGCACGATCACGGTGTTGTCGCGGTTATCGGGCAATAGCTCCCCCGCTCCCGGCTGGGGATCGTAAGCCAGCAGCAGGTTATCGACGTTCTGGAACTTACCGGCAACGGCCTTGGCGTAAGGATCAAGGAGCAGCTTCGCCTCGTTAAAACGCAAACCCCATTCGGGACGGTATTCGCCGCGGACCTTGTAACCGTAGAGCTGCCCCGCCTTCACCCCCTCAACCTGACCATGCCAAACAAACTTGTCACGGTTGCGCAACTGGATGATATCCGCAGGTTCGCTCTCCGGCTGATCGAAGAGCAGGAGGAAGACTTCGGTTGCGTTCTTTGAGTATAGCGCAAAATTGACCCCGTCTTCCGTGAGGGTTGCACCGAGCGGATAGGGTCTGCCTTTAGCGACCTGCTTGGTCGTGCGATGCTTGAGTTCGTAGGCCATGTTCACGTCCTTCGTAGCCTGGCTTCGTCGGCACGCCAACGTTAAGGTTTCTGTGTAGATAACCGCGTCCTTCGACTAAGCTCAGGATGCGCGGCTTTGAAGAATTCCGCTCGTGGTGATTCCTCGACGGGCTCGGAACTGAAGGCCGTCGAGGAAGGCTGCCGTGAGGCTTCTCGAACGGCCGAACCATGCGGTGAATATTCCTTCACCGTAGACCCGGAAGGCGCAAAACTTTGAACCCGGAACTCTAGGGCCTTTACTGCGGTATGGCCACTGTCGTTTGCCTGGGTTTGTGAATTCCCAGTTTGTCCATGCGCGAACGCAGTGTGCTGGGATTCAGACCCAAGATCACTGCCGCTCCCTTGGGCCCTTCGATCCGCCAACCCGTCTGATTCAACACTTCAAGAATATGCTTCCGATGAAGCTGTTCCAGAGTCGCTGCCGGCAAACTACCCGCGCCATCCTTCGTCCGCCCGGCTGCGGCTCCCATTGGCATGCCGGAAGAAACCCCGGCACCTAAAGGCAACTCCCATCCTTCCGGCAACTGGAGCACTGAAGTGGTGGACGTGACGGCCGCCCGCTCTATCACGTTCTGTAACTCCCTGACGTTGCCCGGCCACTCGTAACGCCGCAGCGCGTCCAACACATCCGCCGGAAGCGGCTCGAACACTCGTCCCAACCTTCGACCCGCTTCCCGGAGAAACGCCTGCGCCAACAATCCAATATCATCACCCCGCTCTCGCAACGGCGGCAACTGAATCGGATAGACGTTCAAGCGATAGTATAGATCCAGTCGAAACCTCTCCTTTTGTACCGCTTCCGCCAGATTGCGGTTGGTCGCCGCAATCACCCGCGCGTTCACTTTGATCGTTTTGCCGCTTCCCAAGCGCTCAAACTCCCCCTCCTGCAACACCCGCAACAGCTTCGGCTGCAACCTCAGCGGCAACTCCGCCACCTCATCGAGAAAAATCGTCGCCCCATCCGCCAGCTCAAACCGCCCCACCTGCCGCTCTGTCGCCCCCGTGAACGCCCCCTTCTCATGCCCGAACAGCTCGCTCTCGATCAATTCCCCGGGCAGCGCCGAGCAGTTCACCTTCACCAACGGCCGCTCCCGGCGCGCGCTCTTCTCGTGCACCGCCCGGGCGACCAGCTCTTTGCCCGTCCCCGTCTCTCCCAAAATCAATACCGTCATGTCCGTCGCGGCCACTTGCGCCACGTGTTGAAGAACCTTGCGCATGCCCTCGCTCTCTCCCACCAGGTTCCCGTAACGGTGTACTCCGGAGACCTCGGAGCGCAAATAGACGTTCTCAGCTTCCAGCCGATCCTTTAGGCGCTGCACTTCCGCCAGCGCATCCTTCAAGGCTTCCTCCGCTTGTTGGCGATCGCTAACGTCCATCAAAGACCCGATCCTGCGCAACGGCTTCCCGCTTTCGTCACGCACGATGGAGCCCCGCTCGTGAACATGAGCGTAAGAACCGTCTGCGCGGCGAAAGCGATACTCGGCTTCAAACGCCTGTCTTCCGTCCCGGATCCCCGCTTCCAATCGGGAAGTGACCCCACTTTTATCCGCCGGATGAATCAGCCCAGCCCACCAAGCCATGTCGTAACGTCCGGTTTCCGCCGCATACCCGAAGACTATTTTACCGTTCTCATTCCACCATAACGAGTCCGCGACCAGATCCCAGTCGTAGATGACGTCTTTGGTGGCCTGTAGCACGAGCCGAAAGCGCTCTTCACTTTTGCGCAACGCCTGCTGCGCCATCTTGCTCTCGATGCCAATGCCGGCGATGCGGCTGGCAACTTCGATCATTTCCATATCGCCCGGATTAGGGCTTCGGGGGGTGCGGTAATACATCGCGAAGGAACCCATCACTTTGCCGTCCGAGGAGACGATCGGCGTGGACCAGCAAGAGCGCAGTCCATGGGCGGTAGCCACATCGCGGTAATCGCACCAAAGCGGGTCCTCGAGAATATCCGTCACGATCACAGGCATTCTTTGAAACATCGCCGTTCCGCAGGAGCCGACTTTCGGACCGATGGAGAGGCCGTCGATGGCTTTCGTGTAGGTTTCAGGCAGACTCGGGGCGGCGCCGTGGCGCACGTGCACGCCATCCTCATCGAGAAGCAGAATCGAACAAAGCATGCCACTGGACTGGGACTCGATGAAGCGCGCCAGGCTCACGAGAATATCTTGCAGCGGCGCATTCATCGCAATCATCTCGAGCATGTCGCTCTGCCCGGCGCGCAGGGTTTCGGCCCGCTTGCGCTGGCTGATATCGCGAATATAGGTAAGAAACTGCACCGGCGTCCCGGCGGTGTCCGGCACCACCGAGCAGTTCAGATAAACCCAAATGATCGAGCCGTCTTTGCGGACGTAGCGTTTTTCGACGTCAAAAGATTTGATCTCGCCGACGATCAGGCGCAAACATTGACTCCACTCTTTTTCAATGTCATCGGGGTGAGTCACCTCGTCAAAGCGATGCCCGAGCAGTTCGTTCTCTTCGTAGCCAAGCAGATGGCACAAGGTCGGCGGCACCTTAATCCACCGGCCATCCAGGTCCAGATGCGTGGTCATCACCAGAGAAATTTTTTCGGTTCGTACCAGGCGTTCTTCGCTTTCGCGCAACGCCTGTTCGACCAGCTTCCGTTCCGTGACGTCCCTTCCGACGCTTTGAAACTCGACAACCCGTCCCGAGCTGTCGCGAATTGGGCGATCGACCCATTGCTGCCAGCGCAACTCACCCTGGCGTGTCCAACTTTCGTGCTCATAGGAGCCCACCCTGGGGTTCTCGACGAGGGATGCGATGTGTCGCCTCGCAGCCCCATGTTCGGTCTCGGGAACAAGCCTCAAGAAACTTTGACCGACAAGTTCATCAGGCGATTTGCCGAAGTAGCGAGCATAGGCGCCGTTGACAAACGTTAAGGTGGTATCGGGCAGAAAACGACAGACCAATTCCGTCTGATCTTCCACCACCGCCCGGTAGCGTTGTTCGCTACGGCGCAGCGCCTCCTCCGCGGTCACCCGATCGGTGATATCGATGTGACTAATAACCACGCCGCCATGATCCGGCGGCATCGGGTCGACACTCATCAAAAACCAGCGTTCCCGTCCGGATGGCTCGTGGCAGGGATATTCCAACGATGCGCGGGGAAGCCGCCCTGCAAGTACCGCTTCGATACTCTCCAACGCCTCCTGTGCGAAGGGATGGCCCTGTTCTGCGGCCCGTTTGCAGACGCTCAGATAATCTACCCCACGGGAGGTTCGGGCATCATCTCCGCCCTGCTCGCGGGCGAAAGCAATCCACGACCGGCTGGCGGTCTCCACTCTACCGCAACGATCGAGCGTAACGACGTGGGCCGACAGTGAATCAAAAATCGCGGCGAGGATTCGGTTGTCCTCCCATAAAGCAATTCTAGGTTCTGATCTTTCCATCGCGCCGCACGGACCCTTTTCCCTCTAAGTTACTACGGCCAGTTCCCGATGCCAACAGATGGGAATTCGTTGATTATTAATCACAGGAGTACGGCGCGAGTCGTGCGGAGCGCCGGCGCCCGGATTTAGCGAAAGCCCAGGCAGTCGCAATAACCCCGCAGCGGTGTTGAAAAGAAACGTATCTAAAGCTCAATCACGGCGGGTTTGATTCCCGGTAGCTTGCTACGCCAGGAGCTAATCCCAGACCTCTTAGAGTCCGTCATTCCCGAATGCTTCTATGCCTCGATTTCCCTCGGCACGGTGCGGTTCTCGAACCGTCGGGAATCCAGACGAGACCGGAAACTGGACCCCCGACCCATTCGACATCGCTCAGGGTCGTGGTGAGCATAGTCGAACCACGATTAAAACATTCGGGGGTGACGCCTTTTGGGATAAATTCTTATCGCTATCTTTGTGATACCCGGCGGTTTCCCGCGGGTAGTTCCGGCAAGCCTTTGCTTCCCCCGAGCGGGGCAGCCTAAGGGATTTCGAGGTAAGAATCAGAACTGTCCTGATAGCCACATGGTTGAGCACGTGTATATGTTGTGAGAGAAAGAAGAGACAATGAATCTAAAGCGGGAAAGATTCCCAAAAACAACGCCTTTTCAATAAAGAAAGGTGAGGCATGCGATATGGAAGAAGGACTCATCACCATTCAGCAGGTCGCTGACTATTTGAAGGTCGACAGATTCACCGTTTACCGGCTCGTCACGCAGAAACGGATTCCTGCTTTCAAAGTCGGCGGTCAATGGCGCTTTAAACAAACGATGATCGATTCTTGGCTTATGAGAAACTCCAACATGAGCGAAGACAGGTTTCCATTGGCGCGTTAAGAGCGCGGGCGTCACGTGTCATCATCCAGACAAAGAGTCACTGTCAATTTCACCACAATATCGGCAGTGAGTTCGCCAAGCGACGAAGAATTTTCCACTCCACCAGCGAGGACTCATTTGGCCGCGATCGCGTGGACCGGCTTGATCCTTCCTTTCGGGTAACCACATCCCCCAACTGCCGGTTGGGGGAATTCACAATCATCTAGACAAAATCGGCTCCGCAAAAACTACCGAGCGCGCGCTGCTCAAAGACAATAGCTCTGCCTTACAGCCAATCAGGAACTATGCCGCCATCATGATCAGCGCGCTCCAGTTCGTCAATATCTCCGGGGGAAGTGGTCCGCAGCTGTTCCGCTCCAGACCATCTGATTCTTGACCGCTGCGCCGCAAACTACGCTAGACGGTCGTTATTTTTGCTTGCCTGGAGCGCCGCCGGCCTTCTTCAACTCGGCCCGATAAGAGATGCCATCTTTGCCCTTGCCCTCGGCTTTCAGCATGGATTGACCCTTGGTCTTATCGGTAAAGAGTTGTACCGCTACGCTGCCCCTTTCACCCTGCGCCGTAGCTTTACCATCTTTCACGGTCAAAGTGCCTTTGCCGCTGAACACGCCGATCTCCCGATAACTGGCAAATTCGTAATCCCCGCTATCTTGGATGCTGACGTTTACCCAATCATCGTTTCTAGATCTCGGCGTTCGAATCATGATTCCTTCCCATTTCCCGGCGATACTCTTAATGTCCGTGATTGCCGTGGGCGACCATTGGGCCTTTTCACTAGCCGCAAACACAGCACAAGCGAGCGCTGCTTGGACGCCGATGATTAACCCACTGATTTGCAAAAATCGGATAATTCTTTTCATAAAAGCCTCCTCTGTGTTGTCGCTAAAATTGGTTGCGTGATTCGCCGGTCATGCTGTGATTTTGATTTGCGGGTTCGCTGCAAACCTCCGTTTCCATTACTCCAATCTGTGGTATCCTAAACATTGTCGCTCTCCGTCGAGCCGGCGCCGCCGGAAGCCGCCGCCTTACTTCCTCCCCATCTCCAACCGCTGATTTGCGGCGCGTCCTCGCCGTGCTCGCGAATATATTCCTTGTGCTCGATGAGCGCGTCGCGGATCGCTTGTTTCGCATAAGCTGCCCGCGCGCCCAACTGCGGCACGCGGTCGATGACATCTTGGACCAAATGAAAGCGGTCCAAATCATTGAGCACGCACATATCGAAGGGCGTGGTAGTTGTCCCTTCTTCCTTATATCCTCGCACGTGGAGATTGTCATGGTTTGTGCGCCGATAGGTCAAACGATGAATCAACCAGGGATAACCATGAAAAGCGAAGATGATCGGCTTGTCTTTGGTGAACAGCGCGTCGAAATCTTTGTCGCTCAAGCTGTGCGGGTGCTCGTGGGGCGACTGCAAAGTCATGAGGTTGACGACGTTGATCACTCTGATTTTCAGCTCGGGAATATGCCGGCGCAGGAGATCCACCGCCGCGAGGGTCTCCAAAGTAGGTACGTCACCACAACAGGCCATCACCACGTCAGGCTCCCCGCCCCGATCATTGCTCGCCCATTCCCAGATCCCAATGCCCGCCGTGCAATGTTTGATCGCCTGGTCCATATTCAGCCACTGCGGAGCGGGCTGTTTCCCGGCGATGACGACATTGACGTAGTTGCGGCTCCGCAGGCAGTGGTCTGTTACTGAAAGCAGGCAGTTGGCATCCGGCGGAAGATAGACGCGCACGATCTCGCCCTTCTTGTTGATGACATGATCGATGAAGCCGGGGTCTTGATGGGAAAAACCATTGTGGTCCTGGCGCCAGACATGCGACGACAGAAGGTAGTTGAGGGAGGCGATGGGACGGCGCCACCCGATATCGTTGCATACTTTAAGCCACTTGGCGTGCTGATTGAACATCGAATCGATAATATGAACGAACGCTTCATAACAGGAAAAAAAACCATGGCGCCCGGTCAGCAGATAACCCTCCAGCCACCCTTGGCACTGATGCTCGCTCAGCATCTCCATCACCCGCCCATCGGGAAGCAGGTGATCATCGTAGGGATAGCGGTCCGCGACCCAGGCACGATTGGTGACGTCGAGCACATCCTGCCACCGATTGGAGTTGTTCTCGTCGGGACTGAAGAGACGAAAATTCTTGCTGTCCATATTCCGCTTCATCGTGTCGCGCAGGAATTTGCCCATGACGCGGGTGGCCTCCGCATCGACACTGCCGGGACTGGGAACTTGGACGGCGTAGTCCCGAAAGTCCGGCATGCGCAGGTCCCTCAGCAGCAGCCCGCCGTTCGCGTGAGGATTGGCGCTCATGCGCCGTTCTGCTCTGGGCGCCAGCTCCGCGAGATCGGCCTTGAAGCGGCCGTCACTCTCGAATAGCTCCTCCGGCCGATAGCTCTTCATCCATTTTTCGAGGATCTTTACGTGCTGGGGATTCTCATGCATCTCGCCCATGGGCACCTGATGGCTGCGCCAATAGTCCTCGGTGCGCTGGCCATCGATTTCCTTCGGGCAAGTCCAGCCCTTGGGGGTGCGCAGGACGATCATCGGCCAGCGCGGCCGCTTCAAGCCGCTGCCTTTGGGCGAACCCCTCCGTGCCTCGGCTTGAATCTGCTTGATCTCAGCGATGACCTGATCGATGGTGGCGGCCATCAACTGGTGCATCTTCGCCGGTTCATGTCCCTCGACGAAATAGGGTATATAACCATAGCCGCGCAGCAGCTGATCCAATTCTTCGTGGCTGATGCGCGCCAGCACGGTGGGATTGGCGATCTTGTAGCCGTTCAAGTGCAAGATCGGCAGCACCGCGCCGTCGCCGACTGGGTCGAGAAACTTGTTCGAATGCCAGCTCGTGGCCAGCGGTCCGGTCTCCGCCTCGCCGTCGCCGATCACACAGGCAACGATCAAGTCGGGATTATCAAAGGCCGCACCGTAGGCGTGCGAAAGGGCGTAGCCGAGCTCCCCTCCTTCATGGATCGAGCCGGGCGTCTCAGGCGCAACGTGGCTCGGGATGCCGCCGGGGAAGGAAAACTGCTTGAAGAGTCTCTTCATCCCCTCTTCATCCTGGGAAATATTCGGGTAGATCTCGCTGTAGGTCCCCTCGAGGTAGGTATTCGCTACCAGCCCCGGTCCGCCGTGCCCTGGCCCGGTAATGTAAATCATGTCCAGGTCCTGCGCCTTGATGACTCGGTTGAGATGAACGTAAACGAAGTTCAAGCCCGGCGTTGTGCCCCAATGACCCAACAGACGCGGCTTGATGTGATCCTTGCTGAGCGGCTTTTTCAACAGCGGATTGTCGTAAAGGTAGATCTGACCTACCGATAGATAGTTGGCAGCGCGCCAATAGGCATCGATTTTCTGCGCCACCTCCGCCGGCAGCGGCTTGGTTTTATCGGCTGGCCTGGGTTTAATACCGGAGTTTTCATGGGACGCCGCCATCCGTTCTCTCCTCCACTCAGTGAATTCGAAAGCCGGGCTTCCGTGAGGGTTCTACCTCGCCATCATGTCATGGATCTGAGTCTCGTTAAACTAATCAGCGGTTGTTTTCATCCCCTACTCAATCTCTAGCAAGAGACTGTGTCGCAATAAATCGTAACTCCCACAGAGGGCGAAGCCTTGTCGTACTAGTAGAGGAAACCCGAAAACTTTGCCATTGGACCTTGGTCCAACAAAGCCTAGCTAAGACCTCGGCCAGGTACGCATCTCTTGCAGCATTGCAATATCTCCACCCAACACCCGGTATTCGTCAACTTGAAAACTTTTTTGGTGAGTTTGGATCCAGGCCTTAGAGCGCTGGGTCAATTCCTTTGCGCGGCTTCAGCGCCGCAGGGGAATCATCAGCAAGCCGACGGTGGCTAGCAGAGCGAGCGCCGCGCCAAAGAGGAACGGTGCGGCGGGACCGTACCAGTCCCAAAGAAGTCCGGCGAGAAGACTTGCCGGAAATGCCGCTACGCCCAGGGCCGCGTTGAAAATGCCGTAGGCCGTCCCGCGAAGCTGCTCGGAGACTAAGTCCGCCACTAGCGCGCTGGACGCTCCTAAAAAAGCCCCGTAGTAGAGCCCGTATCCCGCGTAGAGAATCCAGATGTGCCAACGGGCCGACGCAAAGGCAAAGCCGAGATAGATGAGCGCATAGATCAGCCAGCCGGCGATGATTAACCCGCGCCTACCGAAAGTATCGGAGAGTGTCCCCCCTTTTGTCGACGTAAGCGCCACCACCAGGCTGAACGCGGCGACGACCAGAAATATTTCAACGGTTGAGAAACCCACCGTCTGGGCTCGAAGCATCAGAAAAGCATCGCTGGAGTTACCGAGGCTGAAGAGAGTGAGGGCCGCAATGAACGCCCAGAACCGGCCGTTCATTGCGGACCAGATCAAAATTGGGGAGCCTTTGACGGGCGATCTGGGCCGTTCCTCCACCCACCACGCCATAACGCCAACCGCCGCCAAACCAGGTAACACGGCGAGCAGCACCAGCCACTCGTAACTCTCGCGAGTGAGCGTGAGCGTGTCTTGCTGCGTCGAGTAAAGCATGCCGGCCGCCACCATCAAGCCGAGAAACCCGCCGGCTTTGTCCATCGCTTTGTTAAAGCCGAAGGCACGGCCGCGGATCTCAGCAGGCGTGATATCGGCGATCAGAGCGTCGCGCGGCGCCGTGCGGATGCCTTTACCGACCCGGTCCAGGAAACGCACCGCAAGCACCAGGCCCCAGGACGTGGCGAAGTAGAGCAGCGGTTTGGTGAAATTGGAGAAACCATAGCCCCACAAGGCCAGCGCTTTCTTCCGTCCGGTGCGGTCTGCAAGGTATCCGGAGGCGAGCTTTAGAAGGGTCGCCGTGCTTTCGGCAATCCCTTCGATGAGCCCGATGATGCCGATCCTGACTCCCAAAACGTTGGCCAGAAAAAGCGGCAAGGTGCGGACGGCAACTTCACTGGAGAAGTCGTTGAGCAGTGAAACCACTCCCAACGCCCGTACTGTAGGATCAAGCGGGATTGCCTGATCGCGTATCGCTACGGTTTTTGCCATGCCCGGCAAGCTTTCAGGCCGGACCCTATCAGATGTTTGCCCCGCGGGAAAGAAAGAAGACAGGAGACGCAGTTCATATTCTACGGCCGATCAGTTTTGATTTCTTACCCAAATAGACAAGGCTCTGATGCGAATTTCCTTAATTCCGAGTCGCCTTAAATCCCCCTCTCCGAGTCTCTATATAATATCATCGTTCACGAACTGGTCCATTTGCTGGAGCGGCATGATAACGACACCTTTACTGCGCTCATGAACAAGTTTCTGCCGCAGTGGCAGTTACGCCGAAAACGAACTGAACGCCGCGCCACTGGCGCATCAGACCTGGAGTTACTGAAGCTTCAATAGCGTTTGATTGTGTCTGGCTCCGGGGAGCACGTCCTAATCGGCCGGCCTGGCATCTATCCTCGCACGGGTTATCGACCCAACATATCTTTGACCTTATGTAACAGATCATACATGTTAAAGGGCTTCATAAAACAGGTGAGGTGTCCGAGCCCTTTTTCTGCAAGCAAATAGGGGTGACCCGTTATGAGGATGATTGAAGTCGATAGGGAACGGGACTTTATGTAATCGAGGACGTCGAATGCGTTGAGGCGCGGCATGACGACATCACAAATCATAAGATCAAAGACCTTTTGTTCAAGTATTTTTAGTGCACTCACACCGTCATCCGCCTCGTCTACCTCATAACCTTCCTCGCGCAACAGGTGGGCGACTAGCTGTCGGCTGCGAAGTTCGTTTTCGACCACAAGGATTGTTTTTGGCATAGCCGCGCCATGCAGGATGTCTGAACAACAGACCTATAGCATGTTTGATAGCGTGGTCAAAAGTTCGAGGTCTCACTGGGCTGGGTCCCGAGCTAAGGGTTTATCGGTTTTAGTTTCTGCCGTCACGCCCGCATTCGGGGCTTCCTTATGTAGACCCTTCGCGCTAGAATTTTCTCAGGGCGCCTATTTAAGGCGAACGACCCTGGCAACGGTGGGCTGAAGCGAAGGCTCACGAGGAGGTCATCATGGCAATAACGTTGAATCACACGATTGTGCCGGCCCACGACAAG
>DAIRFP010000100.1:0-14448 GCA_036794995.1 Thermodesulfobacteriota bacterium
TGGTCGCGCTGCAAATGGCGCTCGGCTCCTCGGCGATGAGCAACACCGCCGCCGAAGTGATTCACAGCGACGTTTTTCTCGTGACCGGCTCCAACACCGCGGAGACCCATCCGATCATCGCGCTGCAAATGAAGGCGGCGGTGGCCAATCACGGCGCCAAGCTTATCGTCGTGGATCCCCGGCGCGTGGAGATGGTCAACTGGGCCGCGCTCTGGCTCCCCGAGAAGCCGGGCACCGACGTGCCGGTCTTTTCCGCCATGGCGCATGTCATCATCAAGGAGCGGCTCTATAATCAGGATTTCATCGACCGGCGCACCGAAGGTTTCGAGGATTTCTGCAAGTCCATCGAACAATTCACGCCTGAGTATGCCGAGGCGATTTCCGGCGTCGACCGCAACCTGATCATTCAGGCGGCGCGGATGTATGCGACGGCGAAGAATGCGGCGATCTATTGGGCGCTGGGCATTCCCGAACATTCGCACGGCACCGATAACGCGATGTCGCTCATCCATCTGGCGCTGCTCACCGGCCACATCGGCCGCAAAGGCACGGGACTCAATCCCCTGCGCGGACAAAACAACGTGCAAGGCGCGTCTGATTCCGGCGCCATGCCATGGCACTATCCCGGTTATCAGCGCGTCGATGACGAAGCGTCCGCGCGCAAATTCGAGCAGGCATGGAATATCGAGGCGAACGGGCTTAACCGTAGGCTGGGGCTGACGACGACGGAAATTTTGAGCGAAGTCAGGCCGGGCAGCGTGCGCGCGCTGCACATCATGGGCGAGAATCCGATGATGTCCGAGCCCAATCTGAACCACACGCGCCATATGATGGAACAGTTGGAGTTTCTGGTGGCGCAGGATTTATTTATCAACGAGTCCGGCGCCTATGCCGACGTCTTTCTGCCCGCGGCTTCCTGGGCGGAAAAGGAGGGCACGTTTACCAACACCGACCGCCGGGTCCAGCGCGTGCGCAAGGCACTGGAGCCGCGCGGCCAATCTCGGCCCGACTGGAAAATCATCTGTGATCTTGCCACGCGCATCGAAAAGAAGCTCGGCCGCCCGCAGACAGCTTTCTGGGTATACCAGACGCCCGCCGAAGTGCTCGAAGAGATGGGCCGCGTTGTGCCTGAATATGCCGGAGTAAAATACCCGCGTATCGAAAGCCAGGGTCTGCAGACGCCGGTGTGGAACGACAACCATCCAGGCACGCCGTATCTATTCGACGAAAGCTTCCCTCGCGGCCGGGGCAAATTCTATGATATCGAGTACGTACCTTCCGTTGAAATGCCCGACGAGGAATATCCGTTCATTCTCACCACTGGACGCCTGCTCGAACACTGGCACGGCGGCACCCTCACGCGCCATTCAAAACTCGACGAGCTCTATCCCGAGGCGCGCATTGAAATCAATCCGGCGGATGCCGCCCACCTCAAGGTCGAAGACGGAGAAGCGGTGCGCGTCTCGTCGCGTCGCGGCTCCATCGTGCTGCGCGCCTGGGTGACACAGCGGACGACGGTGGGCGTGGTTTTCATCCCCATGCATTTTGCCGAAGCCGCGGCGAATTTGCTCACCATCGACGCTTTGGATCCGCTGGCCAAGATTCCCGAATACAAAGCCTGCGCCGTGCGCATCGTGCCGGCGGACAAGGAGCAACTAGCGCGGCCCGAGGGGAAAGTGGAAAGAGGTAGATATTAGACTGCTGCCATCGCGTTGATGGCTACTCGCGAGTTTTTGGCGTTTTACTGTTTCCCCATCACGCCTTCGCCGTCGCCGCGGTAAGCTTTCTGGGAAATTTATAACCGCGGAGACCCAGCGCGGCCCGAGCCGCAACCAAAACTCGGAATATCTCGCGCAAAGGCGCAAAGGCCGCAAAGGTCGGAGAATGATACGAAGAGAGCTGGCAAGATTGTTTATCTTTTGGAGTTCAATAATTGCCTCCTTGCGATAAACCCTTCGGTCTCCAACTCCGAGACAAGGCTGAGAATTTTTTCCCCTGACATAATCACTTTGGTACAACACTGAGAATTTTTTTCGTTGCTCATTGTAGACCAGCCGTGGTAAGACCGGCGCGTATCCTCAATCCTTGGGGTTCTTAAATTTTCAGGGTTTTGCTAATGTCGAAGCATTTTTCTCTTTTGGTTGAAAACGTCTCGTAGTCATTCAACCCTCGACGGGAGGAAAGCATGTGGCTTTTGATTTCATTTTTGGCTCTCGCTTGTTTGACTGGCGTGCCTGCCGCGGTGGCGCAAGAAAGACTGACGGTTTTGGAAGTGGGGCTTTTGATCGATGGCAGCGGCGGGGAGCCGATTAAAGACGCCGTCATTGTGATGGAAGGAAAGAGAGTCAAAGCGGTTGGAAGAAAAGGCGCGCTCAAGATTCCTCAAGGAGCCCGGGTGGTACAGGCGGGCGACAAAACCGCGTTTCCGGGGCTGATTGACTCCCACGTTCACTACAAGGAGTGGCAGGGCGAGCTCTACCTCAATCATGGGGTGACCACGGCACTCGTCATCGGTAGCGAGCCCATCGAGTGGATCGTCGCCCAGAAGGAAGGAATTGCCAAGGGCAAAATCGTCGGGCCGAGAATTTTTGCCGCTGGGCCCCATGTGAACTCACCGAGAGAGGGAGAGCGGCGCCGGAGCGCGCGAGACGAAATTTCGCGGCTGCGGTTTGAAGTGCAAGCGAAGAACGCCGAAGAGGCAAAAAAGGCCGTTCACGAGCTTCACCGGCAGGGCGCGGATATCATCAAGATTTTCGAAGATGCTACCCCCGAGGTCATCCGGGCCGCGAGTGAAGAGGCAAAGAAGCTTGGTCTACCTGTGGGGGGACACTCCATCGACGTTTACATGTCCGGTGAAAACGGCTTTACCTTCGTCGAGCACTCCCACGCCATCGTCGCAACCTCTATCAAAGACCCGAAGAAACGCCAGGAGCTTCATAGCCGCCGGACCTCGCGGGGCAACGCTCTTACCACTCCGGAGTTTCACTATTACGCGGAACCGGAAAATTTCGACGAGGTCGTCCGTTTCATGGTGGAAAGAAATATCCACTGGGGCCCGACGATTGCCACGACCTGGAGAGCGCTTACTCCCAAGCGCGGCCAGCACAAGGATCGGGAGTTCAACTTCCTCAAACAGTCCGGCCTGGTGTACCTGCCGCCTTATTTTCGCGCCAACGTAGAATCTCATTTCAATGCGATTGAAAGAATCACCGATCAGGAATTTCTCAAGCGCTGTGAAGTCGGTTACGAGAAGCTGAGCGACTTCATCCGGCGGTTCGTCAAAGCGGGAGGAAAGCTTCATACCGGTTCCGATCCCAACTCCGTGCTGCCGGCCTGGGGAGTCCACACAGAGTTGGAGATGCTCGTGGACATAGGCTTGAGCCCGATGGAAGCCTTGCTGGCTGCGACGCGAAACCCGGCGGAAATGATCGGGAAGCAAAATGAGCTGGGCGTGATCAAGCCGGGCAGCTTCGCCGATATCGTCGTTGTCGACGGCAACCCGCTGCAAGACATCACCCGGACCCGCAGCATCAAGATGGTTTTCAAGGAGGGAAACCCGATCAAGTTTGGATACACCAAGGAATTCAGAAATCCGATTCCTCGGCCTTTTCCCGACCGTCCTGAACCGGAGATCGACGACATCTCGCCTAAAGTCATAGCGCAGCCCGACGCCCCGGTAACTTTGAAAGTAACCGGCGCTAACTTTTTGAGCACCGCGGTGGTGACTCTGGACGGAAAGCCGCTGCGGACGAAGGCCGAGATGAAATCCGGCGGCTATCCGGAAAACTTCGAGCGAACGAGAGAAGTCAGCGCCGTTGTCGATTCGAAAACCATCCAGCGGCCGGGGACCTACAAGGTGAACGTCGTACACGAAGGCCTCGGCGGCGCGGTGTCGAATAGCGTGTATTTGGTCGTCAAATTTAAATAGCGCAATTCGAAACAGACACCAGGATGCAAAAAATGATTAAGGACAAGCATCAGATCGAACTTCTTGCACTGATATTCGTATGGTTCGTGACGGTTTCATCAGCCTTCGCCGCCGAAACGTTGGTGCTTGGCTACACGAATCTCAGGGGAGCGAAGGTGCCTGTGCCGTTGGGTGTAGATGAGGGAATTTTTGCCCGCCACGGAGTGGATATCAAAATGGTCCCGGTCAGTCCCGGAACGCTCGGCGTGCCCAAGCTGCTGTCCGGCGAAATCGTTCTCTTTCTGGGAAATTCCGAACCCGTGGTAGGTGCCATTGCCGTCGAGGGAAAAGGCCTCGCCGTGATCGCCCACCTCGGTTCCGAGGGATTCACCCTTTTTAGCCGGCCCAGTATCACCCGGGTCGAAGAGCTGCGTGGGAAAAAGATCGGCAGCAGCGTCGATGGAGCGAGCGTCGACCGGAACACAAAAAAGGCGCTCAGAAAGCTGGGGCTCGATCCCGAGCGGGACGTCACCATGGTCTACACGGGATTTCAGAATTCTTCCGATCGCTTGAAGGTTCTGGCAAAAGGGGACGTGGATGCCACGGTGGGCGGCACCGACGCGTTGCCCGACCTGGGAAAGGAAATGGACAAGGTCCGACCGCTTGTGGACCTGGTTGCCCTCGGTATCGCCGTGAGCGGCGCCGACATCAGCGCCGATAGGAGTTTCATCGGGAAAAACCGCGAAGCCTTGCTAAATTTTGCTCGCGGATTGGAAGAGTCATTTCGTCTGGCGCAGAGCCGGCCGGATCTCGTGCGCCGAACCTACGAGAAACATCTAAAAATTTCCAATAGCCTCACCATCGAATGGATGGTCAAAGATTACATGTCCGCCAAAGTGCCAGCCCGGCCAGCTCCCAACCCCAAAGTCATCGAGGCTTATCTCGAAGAACTCCAGCTTAAGAAATCCGACGTTTCCAAAGACGTGAATCGGTATCTCGACGCGAGCCTTTTCTGAGCCGGAAGAAAGTCATGATGGGTACAATATCAATCGCCGCCGATCAGGCAACACGACGGAGCAGCTGGTGTGCGGCTATAGGATCCGGTTGAACCACAGAAGTGAAAGCAATGCCGAAGCCAGCGCGATGACGGCTGCCGCTGCGGCGAACAGAGCGCTGATTTCGGTCTGCTTCTTTTCCAGGACAAGCCGGGAATTCAGGGATTGGTAGACTTTCTTGAGATCGGCTGCGGTGCCCGCGTAAAAATATTCGCCCCGTGTCATGTTGGCGATCGCCTTGAGTGTTGGCTCATCGAGGCGCACACGCATGGACCAGCCTTCAAAGCCGATGGTTTCTCCGCCTGTGGTGCCGATTCCCACCGTGTAGATACGAACGCCACGGTCGGCGGCCATCTGGGCCGCCTCAATGGAGCTGGGACCCGTGGTCCGCTGACCGTCCGTTAGCAGAATGATGGCGGCGGATGTGTAGGAGCCCGGCGGAACCGGCTTGAACTCTGGCTTCTCCGCTTTGCCGGCCTGGTCGAGGGGAATGCCGCGCGGGCGATCCCGCCCATAAATCAGCGAGCTCACATCGATACCCGCGTCGGGGAAGATCGTCGCAAGTGAGACGATGATGCCGCTGCCAATCGCCGTGGCGCGTTGCAGCTGGAACCGATCAATAGCCGCAATGATGTCGTCGCGATTTTGAGTCGGTGCCTGTACTACCGATGCCGTTCCGGCGAAGGACACCACGCCGATGCGCACATGGGAGGGCTGCTCGACGACAAAGGCCTTCGCGGCCGCCTGGGCCGCGGAAATTCGATTAGGCTGTACATCCGTGGCGCGCATGCTGCCGGAGACGTCCATGGCGAGGATGATGGTTTGGTGTTGGGACGGCAAGGTGACGAGGGCGGCGGGACGGGCAATGGCGACGAGCATTGCGATCAGCGCAACCAGGAAAAGCAGCGGGGGAATGTGACGCCGGAATCTCTGGCTCGCGCCCATCGCTGCTTTTACCATGCTCAGGTTGGCATACCTGAGAGCGGCCTCTTTCTTTCGGCGCAATAGGAAAAAGTATGCGCCAACGAGCACCGGCACAATCAAAAGCAGCCAAAGCATCTCAGGCCATAGAAACGTCATGGCTTCCTCTTAGGTGTTGCGGCAGGCTTCCGCCCGCCGCCAATTGACTGCGTCGCTTGCGCAGATCGGCGAACCGCAGAATTGCATCGACGAGGTCATCGTTGGTTGACAACTCCAGGGTGTCCACGCCGGCCTGGCGGAACGCCGACCGGAGCTCCTGCTCACGGCGTTCCGCCAGGCCGGCGAAGCGCTTCCTGAAAGCCCGATCATGAGTGTCGACGAATAGCTGTTCTCCGGTCTCGGCATCCCGCATTACTAGCAGCCCCAGATCGGGCAGCTCCATTTCCAGCGGGTCATAGAGTCGCACCGCGACGATCTCATGCCGCCGCGCCAGGTGGGCCAAGGGTTCAGCCCAGCCGGGTGCGCTAATAAAATCGGAGACGACGAAAACTAGGGATCGTCTCTGCATGACCCGAAAAGCAGTCTGCAGAAAATCGCGCAGATTGGTGGCCGCAGAGTGGAAACGCTCGGGCCGGGAAAGAATCCTGTGAAGCAGATGGAGCACGTGGCGTCGGCCACTCCGCGCAGGAATTACCGTATCGACCTTGTCTCCATAGAACAACGCTCCGACGCGATTGCCGTGACGGGTCAGGAGGCGCGCGAGCACTGTGACGAATTCGGTGGACACCGATCGCTTCTTGATCTGGGCGCCGAAATCCACCGACGGGCTCAAGTCCAGCAGGAACCAGGCGGTAACTTCTCGGTCTTCATTGTAGACCCTAACATGGGGTGTCAGGAGACGCGCGGTGACGTTCCAATCGATGTAACGAACGTCATCGTGGTACTGGTATTCGCGGAGATCCGCTAGATCCAAGCCAAAGCCGCGAAACAAGGTTCGGTAATCGCCATGAAGCACCCCGTCCAGGCGGCGAATGACGGTCCACTCCAAGCGGCGCAATATATTTTCAGCCCCGGAGGCGCGGTTTCGGGTCTCGGGTTTCGAGTCTCGGGTTGAACGCGAAACCCGAAACTCGGAATTCGAAACTGCCAATCTGTTAGGTTCTTCCGGCGACATTCACATGAGTCTCCAACGGTTTATCGGGAGCCGGTATACGCTGCATGATCCGATGGATCAGCTGATCCGGCGCCATTCCCTCGGCCAGTGCCTCATAGGTGAGCACGAGCCGGTGGCGGAATACATCGGGCACCAGGTCCGTCACGTCTTGAGGCAAGACATAGGTGCGTCCGCGCAGAAACGCCAGGGCCCGGGCGCCCTCGATGAGATGGATGGAGGCGCGCGGGCTAACGCCGAACGACACGAACTTGGCTAGGTCGGCAACGCCGTAACGCTCTGGATCCCGGGTGGTAAAGGCGAGCCGCACCGCGTATTGCTTGAGCGCCGGATCCACATAGACGCTCTGGCACTCGCGTTGAAGCGCGGTCAGTTGCTCAGTAGTTGCCATGGGGATGACATCGTTCGCAATGCCGGTAACCCTGTCGACGATGACGAATTCCTCTTCCTCGGTCGGGTATCCGACCAGCACTTTCATCATGAAGCGGTCCACCTGCGCCTCGGGCAACGGGTAGGTTCCCTCCGTCTCGATGGGATTTTGCGTGGCCATCACCAGGAACGGCTCGGGAACCCGATGGCTCTCGCCGGCGATGGTGACCTGGCGCTCCTGCATGACTTCGAGCAGCGCGCTTTGCACCTTCGCGGGCGCTCGGTTGATCTCATCGGCCAGAAGCAGATTGGTGAATACGGGACCCAATGAGGTGTTGAAGTCGCCGGTCTTCTGGTTATAGATGCGTGTTCCTACCAGGTCCGCCGGCACGAGATCAGGCGTGAATTGAATTCTTTTGAAGGAACCGCGAATGGTTCTGGCCAGCGTCTTGACAGTAAGGGTCTTGGCGAGCCCGGGGACGCCCTCAACGAGCAGGTGGCCCTGCGCCAAGACCGCCACCAGCACACGCTCCAAAAAATGATCCTGCCCAACGATCACTTTCTTCACCTCGTAGAGGATGCGCTCCATCAGTGAAGCAATTTCGCTAGGGTTAATTTCTTTGCTGTCCATAGGTGCCTGTAAGTGCCAAAGTTTAAAGTTCAATGTTCAAAGTTTAATGTTCAAGGTCCGAAGCGAATTGAACGTTGAACCTGGAACATTCATTCGTATTCGCCTGCGTTCCTAGGCTCATACTTTGATCGAGTTTTTTCTGGGTGCATGAACAATCCGGGTCAGAACGGCGGCAGTCCCACAGCGGAGGCGGCGTTCTCGATGGGGACGGCGAACCCAATGCCGACGAAGAAACGCTGGTTCGTCGGGTTCAGAATGCCGGTGACGATACCGACGACTTCGCCCTCCGCGGTCACCAGTGGCCCGCCGGAGCTTCCGGGGTTCACCGCGGCGTCGAATTGGATAAGATTCGTCAGCACGCGTTTCCCTTCGGGGGAGAGAAACTCGCGCCGCAAACCGGACACCACTCCCGCCGTTACCGAAGGGCCGATGCCGAAGGGAAAACCCACGGCAACCACATGGTCGCCTAGGCCGAGATCCGCTGTGGATCGCATGGTGGCCGCGATAAGATCGTCGGGAATCGTTTGCGCTTGCAAAACCGCCAAATCATGCTCCGGCCGAACGCCGGTGATCGTGGCGTCGGATTCGAGCCCGTCGGCGAACACCACTCGCACCCGCTTGGCGCCAAGCACGACGTGGAGATTGGTCAGGATGGTGCCATTGTCGACGATGACGACGCCGGTACCGACGCTCTTCTCGGAGTCCTCGCCCCGGTCCTTGTCAGTTCCCAACCCCCGCACGCGAACAATGGACGGTCGAATGACCTCGTACGCCTTCGCCATGGGCGACGGCAGAGTGGTGGTCTCCAGCGTGTGAAGCACCGCTGCTCGGATATCTTGCTGGGTGATCTGGGTCACCGAGGGCTTGATCGCCGCATAGCCGAAAACCAGCAGTAGTACGAACAGCCCAGCGGCTGCGACCCATGGGAGCCGTGAGCCAAAGTTTCCCCATGAAAAGCGGCCTTGCCGACTGTGAACTTGGGGAGCAGAGTTGTCGCGCGTCTGATCTGCGCTGTTCAGATGGTCTGAATTGTTGGGCCCGGTTGCCCGCCCGGTCATTGACGATCGACTGGAGCTGTAGAGCGTTACCCTTTTCATATGCCGCCTGTCCGGCGTACCCGAGAATAAGCGTGGATACGGGAGAGATCTTCGGGTTGCCGCCGACAAAACAAAAGATATTACTCTCTCGTCACCCTTTTCAAGCCTGCCACGGAATTCTTGCACTGTCTACAGCCGAGAAAAGCGTGCAGGGAAAATTATGGCTCTGCCGCCTTGGTTTCGACTACGACGTTATAAGTATGCGGCCATCACTCGCAAAGCCAGTCGACGGTGCGCGGCGCTCTCGCATTATTTGAGTATCTCTTTCAGCTTGGCCACCAGGGAGGCGTTCAGTTTGAAAAACCTTGCCACAGTCTTTTCCACCTCCTCAGCGGCGACGGGGTCAATATCCAGTTGGGCCTTCTTTGCGTCGGCGAGAAACTCCGGATCCTTCATCGTATCCATGAAGGCCTTCTGCAGAATCTGGACGCGATCTTTTGGCGTGCCTGGCGGCAACGAGTATGGCCGCGTGATCGAATTCGGATCGTGCACTGCGGCCTGAAGGAGTAGCCGAGCTTCGTCGGTTTTTGCCAGGCTGGAGGCCAGCGGGACTTTGGCAAGTTCCGGATGCGCCTTGGCCACCAGCTGAATCACTATACCGACCTCGCCGGCTTCCAGCGCCTTACGCCATATCACCTTGATTGATTCCCACTGCCAACAGCCCCCCGCAAGCTCGCCACTCTCGGCCGCGAGCCGAATCTCCGCTGTGCCCTTGTATCCGGGGATTGGCTGAACCGGCAGGCCCAGCACTTCTTTCAGCACTCGGGCCATGCCATAAGATGCGTCTCCCGGACCCACGCCGCCGAGCTTGACCGGTTGTTTTGCGGTTCGCCATTGTTCCAGGTTGGTAATGCCGCTCGCCCGGGTCAAAGCACAGGCGCCGCTGTCTTGCACCGGCACCCCTAGCCACTCGAACTTGCGAGCGTCGAACTCAATGCCTGGAGCTCCTAAAACCTGATTCAAGATCTGGAAGCCATGGAAATTGCCGATGGTGAGGCCGTCAGGCTTGGCAATCCGGTACATATGGTTGGCGGCGACAATACTCCCTGCGCCCGTCATATTTTCTACGATGATAGAAGGATTGCCGGGAATATGTCTGCTCATGTGGCGCGCAATGGCCCGGGAATAGGTGTCGAACCCGCCGCCGGCGGAAAATCCAACGATAATGCGGATCGTCTTGCCTTCAAAGGCAGGTTCTGCGGCGTAAAGAGTGCTGGAAAACCACACCGACACGACCCCTGCAATCAGCCAGCAGGTGCTTCGATTCATATTAACTCTCCCTTGGATAATAGTACCGATTTGATCAAGAATTTTTTCCTTGTTGATTGCCTGGTGGTGGGCGCTTCCCGATTTGCTCCCCTTTCGGCAGTTGCTGGTATTTTACAACGATCCGCTTATCCATCGCCGCGTATATTTTCGCCCAGTCGGTTTGGCTCATCGTGGTCTCCTTTATCGTTGAACGAGTTGCGGAATACTTTTCTGGCGGTCTATTCAAGCATTTTAGATCCAAGCGCCGGTTGTCAACGGTTTCAAGTTGCGAACGGCGGTCGGTCACGTTTTTGCAAACGCCTCTGTCGGTGCATAGTTGCCGCTGAGCAACATTCCGCCGCCTGGCACCGGATTTTCGATCTTCAGGGTATGATACGTCAGCCACATTTCGGCGGCCAATGCCCACACGACTTTAATCTTTAGGTCGCGTTCAAGGTAGTCGATGGCGGGCGCTGCATCCCATCCACCGCCGTTGATGTACACCGCATCCACCGGGGGCATATTCGCCAAAGCCTTCTTGCAGTGGCGATAAACATCCCTATGGGACACTTCATCCAGAGCCAGAAGCGAAGTGGTATAAAGCCCGGAGCTTTCGCCGGTCATGCTCAGACCCGGCATCAGTTCCGACTCCAGGCCGAAGCGCGAGAAGTAGCTCACAATCGCCTGATTGAGTTCGTTCCCGTAATAAGTTGCCACCGCCACTTTCCGTACTCCAAGGGTCTGCAGAGCGATGGCGTGGGGCTCCATGGGCGTTACGACAGGCAGACCGATTTTCGCCGATAGATCCGCTGCCCACTGACGCTCATAATCCAGCCCCTTGAGCAAAAAGGGCGGTGTGCCGCTGACTGAGATGATATCGCAACCGACTTCCTTGAGCTGGACCGCCAGCGCTTCGGCTTTTTTGAAGCCTTCGAGAAAGCTTTCCCGCTTCTCGCTACGAAAACCGATAAAAGTTGGAACGATTTCGACGCCTTCGGGCGCATGATTGTACCAGTAGGCAAAGGACTTGCCGCGATGGGTCGGTTTGATTAAACCAATACGGGCGCGCCAGGCAACCATTGAGCAACCCTCCAAACCGTAAGATGCGAAGTCATTTTTTCTCGACGCGGTATCATGAGATGATTGACTTACGTTTATGGTAGATCCGCCGCTCAGGTCAAGGCCACGTGCCCAGCGGGATAAATGTTTGGGCCCCCTATCGGAAATGTGTTCCGGCCAAGATTGCCGGATTTTTCTCGTTGTGCCGGTCCTGGGGTTCTGTTAAGTCGTTAAAGCTGCCTGTCGGATTGAAAAGCGGGCCGGCAGGTAACAATCCAATGCTCATTCCGTGGAGGTAAAATCATGTGCTTGATAAGGAAATTGCCTTTCCCATCGATGCTGTTTTTCGCCATTTGCCTATTAATGACGGCGAATACCGCGCTCTCCCAGACGCCGTACTACGCCGGCAAAACGATTACGATTATCCGGGGCGGCGGGCCCGGCGGATCGGGAGAGTTTCAATCGAGAGCGCTGATGCCTTACCTGAAAAAATACATCCCCGGCAATCCTACCATCGTGATGGAGTTCATGGACGGCGCTTCGGGAAGAAAAGGGGCAAACTATCTCTACACGGCGAAACCCGATGGGCTCAAGATCGGCTCCGCCGGCGCGATGATTCCCGGGCCCATTCTGGGGCTGCCGGGAAGCAACTACGATATCGACAAATTCATCTATCTGGGTTCCACCGAGACCGGCAATCCCTACATACTCTTCACCCGCAAAGCGGCGGGCCTCGACAGCCTCGAAAAACTCCGCAGCGCTTCCGGCACCCGCATCGGCGCGCACTCAGTGGGCCATTCGGTCTACGTCACGGCGCGGATGTTCGCTTACTACCTAAATTTCAAGGATCCTAAATTCGTCGTAGGCTTTACCGATCCGGAAATGGACGTCGCCATGGGGGCCGGTGAACTGGATGCCAGGACAACGAGCAATTTCGACAGCTTGTTGCGAAAAGATATCAGGGACACGATTCACTTCCACCTTATCATCAGCAATCCCAAAGGCCGATCCGATCCTCGGCTGCCCGGGCTGCCCGACCTGGACTCCTTCGCGCGCAATGAGCGGGAGCGCCAGGTGCTCGACCTACTGCGCGCCTTCCAGGTGCCGCGTTGGCCGCATCATCTCTCGCCGGGAACTCCTCCTGAGCTGGTCAAGATCCTGCGTGACGCGATGGCCAAGACTTTCAAAGATCCGGGTTTTGAGCAGGATTTCAAGAAACTCATGGGTCGGGAACCGACGCCTCTCACCGGAGAAGAAGTGGAGAAAGCTGTAAGAGAACTGCCCCGGGACGCAGAAGTCATCGCGCTCTATAAAAAACTGGCCGACGGCGGCCCGTTGCCGCCGCGATAAAAAATTGCTGTGTAACGTCGTCGAATAAGGCAGCCTGCTCGCTCATCTCAAATCCGGGCGCCGGCTTTCAACGTTTTGAACTGCTACTATTGAATGAGTCTACCGGAACACTTTCGCGACGGTGTTATCGACTGGAATAGCGCCCTGGTTCGCCTCGACGAGCGCGGCTTCACGGTGATCCCGGCGGTGCTTGCACAGAGCGCGTGCGAAGAGGTCGCGGCGGCCTATAGCGACGACCGGCAGTTTCGCAGCCGGATCGAAATGGAACGCTATGCTTTTGGCCGCGGCGAGTATAAATATTTCAACTATCCCCTGCCTTTGGTCGTCGAAAAGATCCGATCTGCGTTTTATCCTCGTCTTGTGCCGCTGGCGAATGAATGGCTCGCTAGGCTGGAAACCAAGAAGCCTCGGTATCCTAAACAGCTATCGGAATTTATCGAGCGGTGTCACCGGGCGGGCCAAAAGCGCCCCACGCCTTTAATGCTCAAGTACGGCCCCGGTGATTTCAACTGTCTTCACCAGGATCTATACGGCAAAATGGTCTTTCCTTTTCAAGTCACATGCTTTTTGAGCCAGCGGGGGAGGCAATTTGAAGGAGGGGAATTTATCCTTGCCGAACAACGTCCGCGCCGGCAATCGCGGGTCGAAGTGCTTTCGCCGAACCAGGGCGACGCGGTGATCTTTGCAGTGCATCATCGCCCGGTTCATGGCGCGCGAGGTTACTACCGAGCCAACCTTCGACACGGCGTGAGCACGGTTCATTCGGGAGAGAGGTACACGTTAGGAGTTATTTTTCACGACGCAAAGTGAGGGGAATCGGCGGGGTAGGGCGTCGGAGCGTCAACCCAAAGAGCGAAGACAAGAATTTTACCGCAGAGAACGCTAAGGACGCAGAGCAAAATGTCGAAACCTCCGCGTCTCCGCGGTGGAATCCCTTATTTTTGTCCTAAGCGCTTCAATTCGGTGCTGGCGCCGTGGGATTCATAGAAGTGCGATGGGCAGTCCTTCTCCGCCGCGCGGAGCAAAGGAATGGCCGCGGTGACATGGGCCCTCAGAAGCCTCGCCTCCCCGGCGTGGAAATTCGCCGCGCAGATCTTTTCGCTTTTCATCTTCGGATCGGGATCGTTGGCTAGTGCAAACATCGCTTTCTCGTCGATTCTTCCCAGATGAAAATCGATAATCGGCGATGGCCAACGACGTTCCTTGAGCTTCGCCGTGTCAACTTCCAAATCACGCGCCGCCGCGAGGGCGTTGCCGATTTTGGCCTCCACCAGATAACGAAAGAGAATGACCCAAGTGTCATCCGGATTCGCTTTCATGTAGTTCTCAAAGGTCTCGGCGCTTTGGGTCATGCGGCCCAGGTAGAAAAACAGGAAACCCTTGGAACGCTCGAAAGCGAACTTGGGGTCTATTTGCGTCGCGGCTTCGTAGTCGGCCAGGGCTCCCTCGTAATGGCGCTTTTCCTGGTAAGCGCGCGCTCTTCTCACAAGAGCGTCCGCGTACTTTGGTTGCAGAGTGAGGGCGCGATCGTAATCTCGAATCGCCGCGTCATAGTCTCTCTTGCTATGGTGGGCGAAGCCCCGATTACTGAAGGCATTGGCAAGCTCTTGATCCGAAAGCTGCCCCGATTGAATCGCTGA
>DAIRFP010000100.1:14548-18161 GCA_036794995.1 Thermodesulfobacteriota bacterium
TACCGTAGTCGGTATGGACGGTATTGTTCGCTGCCCGATAAAAACGACGGTATTTGGATGCAGGCACTGTCGTAATCCAAGCGAGAGCGGAACTGGACGCCCCAAACCATTCGATATGGATCGGGGTCGGAGTGAGCCTAGTCGAATCACGATTAAAACATTCCCGGGTGATAGACGAGAACCTCAGGTCTTGCGAACAAGTGGGTGGTCGCCAAGGCCGAAACTCTGCCGCCACAGAGTTTCCCAAGGGTGAGAATGCAAGGCGCGGAATCTCCAATAAATGAGAAACCGCGACTTATTATTGACACTGCCCCCGGCGAATGCGCTGACCATTGCGGTGCTTCTCCACAGAGTCTCAGCATGCACGAGAAATTTATTGAGGGAATTCAAGGCGTCATCTTTTCGCGCTGCGCCGGTCGCATAACGCACATGAAACTTTCTCTCTAACCCGCTACGTTGCCGCGTCGATTGTTTGCTGGCATCTCTCTTGCTCAATTCATTTCCATCACGCTTTGAACAAGGGAGGGCAGGGCATGTTTACAGATAAAATCGAATTGAAAGACTTCGACAAGATGGATCCGGAGTACAAAGAGCTCCTGGGTCACGTGTTGAAGATACAAGCGGATTGTGAGATCGGCGGTCCACATCTCTACGTGGAAACGATGCTGCCTGCCGCTCCGACCAAGCTGGATCAGTTAATCGTCGCCCGGACGGCAGCCGAAGAGATCGACCACTTCCGGAAAGTCGCGCGCGTGGCGGGCGATATCGGCGTGGATGTTTCGTTCGTACTGAGTCAGCCGAACGAAAAGCGCTTTGTCGATGCTTTTAGAGGCCGCATCACTACCTGGGAGGACAATGCGGTCTTCGGTTTCCTCATCGACCGCATAGGCCGTTATCAGCTCGAGGAGTTCTACGATTGTAGTTATCTGCCGCTACAACGAATTCTCCCCGATATCGTTACGGAAGAGCTGGGACATATCGAATACGGTTACAACAAGACTCTGGAACTGATCGCCAAGGGCGATGAGGGAAAGGCGAAGGCGCAAAAGGCGGTGGATTACTGGTATGTGAAGGCTCTGGACATGTTCGGTCATAGCGGTTCAAAGCGCTCCGAGCGGTATCGTTATTGGGGGCTGAAACGACGTTCCAACGAGCAAGCTCGCCAGAATTACATCGATGAAGTGAATCCGATCCTGGAAACGATGGGCTTGAAAGTTCCTGATCCGAACGTAGGACGCCGTTACCTGTAAGTTACGAAGGAGGTCATATGCCGCAACCAGTACCTGACATCGACAAAATGGATGAGCACTTGCTGGAGGTTGTTCAGGCTCTACACGGAGCAGTGAAGCGGGGAATACCCAACGTGAAGGATCCTAAGATCGCCGATAAAGCCATCCACGACTGCAAAGAAATTTTGGACGTTATCATGGAGGGTAAGGTTCAAGAATGGCTGAACTGACAATGTACAGAGGTGACTTCTTCGAGAGGTTCATCGGTAGCAAGCGGTGAGTGGGACCGCAGGCTTAATGTGTTGCGGTCAAAGCCAGGGTCAAGACCCGTTGGATTAGGCGCGGATAGCTAAGGCCGACTTTCATGGCGGACTGGGCGAATTCATCCTTGCGGTCAAGATTTGGATTCGGGTTGGCTTCCAGGATAACTATTTCTCCCTCCGGCGTGATGCGCAGGTCGATCCGGCCGTAGCCGCGAATGCGTAAAGCTCGGTAAACCGCGCGGCAAATTTTCGCGACGCGCTGACCCGTGCCGTTCGGAAGGGGTTCGGCAAATACATTTTGGATTCCCCACCGTTTTCGATAAGCGTCGTCCCACTTGGCTTTGAACGTCGAGAACTTCGGTTGACCTTCGGGAACTTCGGCGAAGATGACTTCGCGATAGGGAAAAACGCGCAGACGATCGGTACCTAAAATACTGACATAAAGTTCGCGCCCCTGGATGTATTCCTCCGCCAAAGCTTCCTGGTTCAGTCGTTCGTGGATGAAGCGAATCCGCTCTTCGAAGGCTTCGTCGCTATCGACGAACGAATCCAGCGAAATACCGACGGAGCCCTCTTCCTTCAACGGCTTGATGAAGAGTGGAAATTTGAGCCGCTTGGGCCGCTTGATGCTCGAACCCGGAGAAAAGATGGCAAAGTTGGGCACACGAATCTTGTGATAGGCTAGCAGCTCCTTGGCCATGGCTTTGTTCTTACACAGCGTCAGGCCGGTGGGGCTCGACCCGGTGTAAGGCACATCCATCATTTCCAGCAGGCCGGCGACGTTGCGATCGTAGGCGGACACTTCGTTAAAGTGCTCAGTCAGATTGAACACCACATCGGGAGAGCTGGTTTTGATCTCATCGATGATCATTCCCGGTTCGTCCCACACCCCGATGGTCCGCACCTCGTGGCCGAGTTTCTTGAGCGCCCCGATGACGTGGGCTTCCGCCGCCCAATCGTCGGTTTTTAGCTCTTTGGTAAAATCCTGATCCGGGGGAGGGGTGCCGGCCGTATCGAACAGCACCAAAACCTTATAGCGTTTTCTAATTCGAGCCATTATCAAGAATCCTTGAACTTGCCGGTTAGACGATAGTGGGAAGCGAGGGTCGCTAGATAGGCGGCGATTTCGACGCCCGCAGCGTCCGATCGAAGTCGCAAGTCCAATGCGGAGCAGCGTTCCGCCAACGCCCGCAGCAGCCGGTGGAGCGTGAACTTCGGTTCCCCCGTCCATGCGGAAACCGCATTCAAAATCGGCTTGGTGGAGCGCCGCAAAAAAGTCGATGCACGCTCTGCGTTCGCTGAAGCAGAGGGCTCGACAAATAGCCTTTTCAAATCCGCGTCAAAGAAGTCGGGAAATTCTTGCGCGTAGGCGCGGCGGCGCCGCTTGTAATAAAGCGCCAATCGGGATCGAAGCCGGGAGGCCTCGCTCATCCTGGTTTTGGCGAAGACCAGCGGCGGTTTGCTGGCAAGCTTGCGCATCGTATCATCCACATACTCCAGCTTGTCCAGCGCTTTCCAATCCCTATACTGGTTTTTCCAGTCCAAATCCGGCGTCAGCCAGATGGCGACGGTTTCGGCGAAATCCTCCTCGGGGTGGCTTTGCGCGTACCAACCCCCTAAGTGGCGCACGAACCGTTTGCTGTAGGGTCGAGCGCGAAAACTTTCAGAATACTCCAGCGACGGCGGCCCGAATAGCTTTTGCCACCGTCTTTCCTTTTCCAGCAGGTAGGCGTGATTCAAGACATGGCCCATCTCGTGGCGCAACAGGCTCATGCACCAGGTTTCCGTGCCGCCTTCCACTTCCATCATCATCTTTTCTTCGAGTTTTTTAAGGCGCGGGTGGGCGAGATAAAAGGGAATGGCGATGGTCGCGCAGCCTTCGGGACAAAACCATTCGTCTCCCAGGTAACAGAGCGGCTTGAAGGAAATTCCCTTGGCCGCAAGCTCGGCGTAAAAGATTTGGATTCGCGATTCGAGTTCGGTGCCGGAAATTTTGAGATTCAGATCACAGATGCGTGTCTGGAGCAGTTCGTCATCGCTCAAGCCGCCCAGCTCCGGGGAAGGGGCCATCGCCTTCGTCGAATCGGGCTTTGGTTTGCTTTCCGTTACGTCCATCAAACC
>DAIRFP010000359.1:0-4170 GCA_036794995.1 Thermodesulfobacteriota bacterium
TTGAGCCCAAGAATGTAGGCGAAGAGCCGACCCTCACTGTAAGTGGAAAAGCCCACGGACTGGCCGCCGACCCTGACTCCGGAGGCGGCCGTAAGTTTCTCTATGTTGCTGAGGCCCGCCTGCTTCCTGCTTAGAAAAAGTGGGTGGTAAGTACTGTAGGGAGAGCCCAGATAAAAAAACTTATCGAGGTCGTAAAGTACGCCGCTTTCCCCGAGCACCGCGGCGGAAACCATGCCGAGTCCGGGGTTACCGATCATTAGCCCATCAGGGCGGGCGGATCGGTAGACGTGATTGGCCGCCTTTCGGCCGCCGCCGCCGGGCATATACTCGCTAACAAAATTTGGATTGCTTATGGTATATTTCTGCAAGAAGGGGATCATGGCTCTTACCCGCATATCCCCTGTGCCGCCGGGATCCCGACCCTGCACGATGGTGATGGTTTTTCCTTTGTAAAAATCCGACTGTGACAAGACCGCGCCGGGGAGAACTATGAGATAGGCCAAGAGCACGACCAAAAATGCTTCGACGAAACATTTCGTTCGCATGGCAAACTTCCTCCTTGTGCTTCGATGACGCGTCAGCGAGGCGGCAACGGATCCGCGCCCACAAGCTTTTTGAAGAGCTCGATAGCCTCTGCGTCGCGCGGAATTTCTCTGATTGCCTTTTCATGATTTGCCGGCAGAAGAGGCGTCGGCTCGTCCGCCGTAAGTTTTTTGTATTCGCGGAAAAACTCCGGATCCTTGTAGGTTTTGTTGAAAGCTTCTTGGAGAATCTCGACGCGGTCTTTGGGTGTACCAGGAGGAAGCACAAAGGGCGTACCGGTAACCCTGAAAGCGCGCTGCAACTGAACGACTTTACGCTCGCGATCCGATTTGGCAAAGCTCTCGATCTCGGGAAGACGGCTGAACCGTGGATGAGGATGCTTATCGCCTTTTGGAGTTTCCATAATCGCGTGAATTTCGACCAGGCCTTTCTCAAGCCACTCACTGTTGCGCTGCAGCAGCGTATCGGGACCCGTGGCTCGCGCATCGATTTCGCCGCGCGCCAGGGCGGGATCGAGCTCGGCGCCCCCATAGGCGGCGATGAACTTGGGGTCCTTAAGACCGAGAAGGTAAGCGAACAGGCGACCTTCATTGTAGGTGGAGAAACCCACCGATTGGGCCCCCACCTTAATTCCCGAGGCCGCTTGGAGTTTCTCGATGTTGCTGAAGCCGGCGTCTTTCCGGCTGATAAATACTGAGTGATAGGTGCTGTACGGGGAGCCTAAATAGAAAAATTTGTCGATGTCGTACAAAACTCCCGATTCTCCGAGTACGGCCAGGGACACCATAGCGGAGCTGAAATTCCCGATGGTCAGCCCGTCAGGGCGCGCGGTTCGATAAATGTGGTTTGCCGCCTTTCGGCTGCCGCCGCCGGGCATGTATTCGCTCACGATCTGCGGGTTTCCCGGAATATACTTAGTTAAGAAGGTGAACAAGGCTTTGACCCGCAGATCACCCGTGCCGCCGGGGTCCCGGCCTTGGATGACGGTGATGGTCTTGCCTTGGAAAAAGGACGCTTGCGAAAAGCCGTCCCTCGGCATGAACCCGAGTAATACGAAGAGCGTGGTTAGAAAGACCGCATTCAATTGGACGCTGGGACTATGAACTCTCATGTGTGACCTCGCTTTCAAGCTATTTTGAGTCCTCGGATGGGGTGGATCGACGAAACCAAGTCAGCAACTAAATTGCTCCGGTGATCAGATGGGAAGCTCTTCTCGTGAAAGAAGGCACCTCGGAAGAATACGACAGCGAAGTGGAAGACGAACAGAACGGTAAAGGCCGCCCGCAAGGCCGAGCGTCTTTTGCCTCTCATATCCCCTCCTGAATAAGATGCGGAGCACTCTAAGCTCGATTTTTTCGAAATGTCAATATAGAGGATGGCGACGCGATTAGCCACGCTCAACTCTGGAGGTGGGACGCCACTTGATAAACTCCCGTGAGTCGAAGATAGTTACCGTTTAGATAGGCGGCTGAATGTTGATCTCGCTTTGGTGCAGTGCTAAAGAGGATCGGCGTCAAGTTGCGTGAAGCGATAGAATTCAATCGGGGGTGAAGTTCATGGGGTACAGAGTCAGGTCGATGGCGGTTATCACGATGGCCTTGGGCATCACTTGCGCCATGGTCGTCCCGAAAACGGCGTTGTCCCAGACGCCCTTTTTCCAGGGCAAGACGATCACTGTTCTTCGCGGCGGCGAGCCCGGAGGATCCGGAGATATGCAGGCAAGGGCGCTGATCCCTTTCTTGAAAAAATATATTGCCGGCAATCCAACGATCGTCATTGAAAACATGCCCGGGGCGGCAGGTATGAAGGCGGTCAATCACGCCTATTCGACGGCCAAGCCTGATGGTCTAACCATTACCGCCGTGGGCTCCGGCCTTGCGTCGGGCGCAATCCTGGGTTTGCCCGGCGCCAGATACGATATCGATAAACTGATCTACTTGGGCTCCACCGAGCATGGCGACCCCTACGTATTTTTGAGCCGCAAGGAAGCGGGCCTGGACAACCTGGAAAAGTTGCGGGCGGCTTCCGGTGTCAGGGTCGGAGCGCAGACCGTGGGGCACGCAGTTTACATCAGCGGGCGAATCTTCACCTATCTGCTCGGCCTCAAAGACCCCAGGCTCGTCGTCGGTTTCGGTGGTGTGGAGATGGATGCTGCGTTGGTTCGGGGAGAGATAGATGCCAGAGCCAACAGCGCCGATACGGTGGTGCGCCGAAACGGCGACGCCCTCGCCAAAGGCCAGTACAATATTCACGCGACCCTGACAATCCCAAAGGGCCAGTTTCACCCACGCTTTACCAACGTTCCCGACGTGGATTCCCTGGCGAAGAGCGAGAAAGAGCGCCAATTGATCAATTTATTCCGCGAATTCATGTATCCGCGTTGGCCCTACGTCCTGCCGCCGGGAACACCGGCGGAGATCGTCAAGACCCTGCGCGAAGCGATGAACAAGTCGTTTAAAGATCCGGGGTTTTCGCAGGAGTTCAAAAAGCTCATGGGCAGCGAACCCACGCCTCTTACGGGTGAAGAGGTAGAGATCTCGATTCGCGAGCTGCCCCGGGATCCTGAAGTCGTGGGAATGTACAAAAAAATGGCCGAACATGGCCCGCTGCCGCCACGCTGAAATGAGCAGGAGCCGCCGGACATCCCATCCGTCTTTTTCCGCGGGTTTTTGCTAGGGGAATATACAGGTTTTGAATTTGGCGACACTTCTGCGGTAGCGTGTGTCATCAAAAACGGCACAAATTATTCCGCGATGGGCGTCTTTACGGCTTATAGACTTTCTCGATAAAGCCGCTTTTTTCCAGCTCCCGAACGATGCTTTCGTCTACCAGCTCTTCGAAGCGCAGCTGCGCGCCGGGCTTGCGGCTCACCGCTTCCTTAATCTGCGTTTCGGCACCCGCTTGTGTTACCAGCGGGACCATGTCGTAGAGTTTTGCGCTGGCAGTATAGGCGTCTTCCAGATAAGCCTCATTAGTTATTCTGCTGTATTTGGCAATAATTTTTTTGGTCTCTTCCTTGCGGGTCTTGAAAAAGTGGGTAGCCTCGATGTGCGCCATGATAACTCTTTTCACCGTCTCCCGCTGACGCGAAAGATAGCTCCTCGTGGTGGTGGCGCAGATGTAAGGGAAATCAAATCGCTTCTGAAAATCGGCGGTGCTGATAAGGATCTTGTAGGGCATGCCTTTTGTTAGGTGAATAATGCCTGGAGGCGACGGAAAGGCCGCGATTCTGCCGGTGCGGAATGACGCCGCCCTTTCTGCCGGGCCGCCGACCTGCATGATCAGAACTTGCTTGTCGGGCTCCAGTCCCAAGCCTCGGATCAGCGCGCGCGCCGCTACATCTGACGCGCTGCCGAGCCGGCTGATGCCAACGCTTTTCCCTTTCAGATCCTCCGCCGATTTGACGGACTCGCTCACGACCAGCTCGTAGGGAAGGGAATTGAGATAACATGAGACCAGAACGAGATCGGCCCCTGCGACTACCGCGCTGGCCACACCGCCACCCGAGGCGTTGGCGACCTGTATGTCACCAGCCACCAGGCTAGACACGCTGGTGGTCGTGCTCGGGATGAACAGCAAGTCTGCATTCAACCCATGCTTCTTATAAAATCCGCGATCTTGGGCCAG
>DAIRFP010000101.1:0-18085 GCA_036794995.1 Thermodesulfobacteriota bacterium
GCCTTGGCGGGAGGAATTTCCGACTCCGAGTGCTTTCAGCTTCCAGATCATTTGCGTAGGCGGCGCAAATTTTGAACTATAGACACTAGATCTAGAAGCCAAAGAATTGGGCTTCCGGTTGACGGTTTGCTATGGTGGAAGAAACACCGCGAAGGAGCAATAAAAACGTGGGCCGAGTCTCGCAACTCTAATCCCCATCGGCACATAAGCTAGCCTCATCTACTTTCCGGCTCAAGTAAAGCGGCGTCGGCATAAGCCGTTCGAACCGTTCAAGTTGTTGGAAAGTTCTAGCGGCTGAAGAAGTTTACCGGGCGAAGCAAGCGCCACAGTTTGACGACAAATGCGTTGCCACGGGAAGTCAAAAGACCATGCAAATAGAGTCACACAAGCCCCAGGTCAGCAGGTTCGAGCTGTTCCTCACCTTCTCCCGGATTAGCCTGTCCAGCTTTGGCGGCGCGCTATTCTGGGCTCGGCGCGGGCTGGTGGAGCGCCAGCGCTGGCTGACCGAGCGCGAGTTTGTGGATCTGTTGGCGCTCGGCCAGCTCCTGCCCGGGCCGAATGTGCTCAATCTCACGGTGATGGTCGGGTATCGTTTCGCCGGTTGGACCGGCGCCGCAGTCTCCGTCGCGGGGTACTTGGGCTGGCCGTGTCTGGTGGTCATCGGCATGGGCGTTCTTTACCAACAATACGGCGCGTTGCCGCAGGTGCAGCAGGCGCTCGCCGGTATGTCGATGGTGGCGGCGGGGCTGCTGCTCGCCACGGTTCTCAAGCTTGCGATGGTGTTGCCGCGGCAATGGCGGCCTTGGTTATTCGGCGTGCTGGCCTTTGCGGGCGTGGGCGTCATGCGCTGGCCGCTCTTGTGGGTGTTGGGCGCTCTGGCGCCCTGGGCCGTCTTCGCGGCCTGGAAAGCGCAGGACTGATGGACGATCATCTTGACCTCAGCGGGCTGTTTCTGCATTTTTTGCTCCTTTGGTTCGTGGCCGTTGGCGGTCCTTCGACGATCCTGCCGGACATCCACCGTTACGTGGTGGAAGTGCACCAATTGTTGACGAACGCGCAGTTTGCCGAGATCTACACATTGGCGCAGGTGGCGCCTGGCCCCAACGTCATGTACGTCACCCTGATGGGCTGGCAGCTGGCGGGATGGAAGGGCGCAGCCGCGACCACGATTCCACTGCTCGTGCCGGCTACCACTCTTACCCTGCTCGTTGGGCACTACAACGAGCGCTATCCCAACGCCCCGATCAGTCGCGCCGTCCGCCGCGGTCTGATGCCGATTACGATTGGACTGATGTTCGCAAGCGCGACGATTCTGATGCGCGCGGTGAACCACGATTGGCGCGGGTACCTCCTCACGCTGCTCACCGTCGCCGTGGTGCTGCGCAAATCATGGAACCCGCTGTGGCTGCTTGCCGGCGGAGCGCTGGCGGGCATGCTCGGGCTCGTTTGAGCGCCCCAAGCCGCGGCGTGTTGTTGCACACACGATTGCCGGAAAGTAGACCGTTTCGATTGTCGCGGGATTTCTGGGACACTACACCAGAGATACCCAGGCCGTAAGACTGCTGGCTGAGGTTGGCGCGTGGGACCTTCTCTCACTTCGTAGTTGGCTCTGGTCTCACGCCGCTGTTGTTGAAATGCGTTTGAGGATACCCCGTTGAATTTTATCGATCAGCTCTGAGCTCATGAGGCAGCCAATATTTTACAGTTCATAAAATATGGAATCAGCGGAGCCATAGCCACTGCAACGCACATATTGATCTTTCATCTTGTCGCATGGAAATGGTTTTTTGCCTTACAGGCAAATGATTGGTTCGTAAGATTGTTCAACTTGCCGATTCGAGAGTTGGACGATAGCACGCGCTCGCGAAACTCCATGAAGGGAAACGGCGTTGCCTTTATTGTCTCAAACTTGGTCGCTTACCTGCTCAACATTTACTGGGTTTTTGTTCCCGGCCGCTATTATTGGATGATAGAAATCGGTTTATTTTATCTTGTCTCTGGTGCTGCGATAGTGATGGGTACCGCACTCATGGGTTTGCTGATCCGGCGCTTCGGTATGCTAACAACTTATGCTTTTGGTGCCAACATTCTTGCGGCTTTAATGATTAATTATGCGATGCGAAAATTCTTCATTTTCAATGGATAAAAAAATTCGCCAGCAATCGGCCGGCATTAAGAAAACGAGAGGTTCGTCTTGTGACGCGCCGAAGCGAGCCAGAATATCTCGAATTTGCGCTCGAACAATTTCACCCACCGAGGGGTGGCTTTGGCCGAATTTAAGGCGCGGCTAAAACGATGGAGTAGAGTCGATTTGTGTGATAACCATTGGCTGTCTCTTCAGGTCCAGTGTTGGGTCCCAACCAGCTTTTCGATGTCTCAGACAGGAGGTGTAAAAGTTTATGGAATCGGCCATGAAAACCACCGGTTTTGAAGACGGTTTGTCCGGAGCGGGCGTGAAGGGTGACAACGCGCTCGCGATGCGGGTCGCGCAACTGGAGCGAGAGGTCGAGGAGCTCAAGACCCGGATGCCGGAAGATCGCGCCACGATCGTTGTGTTCAGCGGCGACCTGGACAAGGTTCTTGCTTCCTTCGTGATTGCTACCGGCGCAGCCGCGGCGGGTCTCGAAACGTCGATGTTTTTCACTTTCTGGGGACTCTGCGCGCTCAAAAAGGAGGGAACGTCGGCGCCGGCGACGCGCACCCTCAAAGAGAAAATGTTCGCGATGATGACGCCCACCGGTTCGAGAAAACTGGGGGTTTCGCGGATGAATTTCTTTGGCATGGGCGCAATGATGCTGCGCTCCATGATGCAAGAGAAAGGCATTGCCAGCCTGGAAGAGCTCATGGAGATCGCCAAGGATCTCGGCATCAAAATCATCGCCTGCACCATGTCCATGGATGCCATGGGCGTCGCCAAAGATGAGCTCATCGACAATCTGGAGTACGGCGGCGTCGCCACCTACATGGCTGACGCAAGCCGGTCAAAGGTGACTCTGTTCGTCTGAGAGGCGCGTCGTGTCGTCAAGCCACGAGATAGACGTCAAAGAACTGCTGGCGAAAGTAGACTCCGGTCAGCCCCTCCTCGTGCTGGACGTGAGAAACGATGAGGAGTTTGAGAACTGGAAGATCGAGGGGCGCCGGCAGTTCAAAGCCGCTCACATTCCCTACTTTGATTTCATCGAAGACGAACAAGCCGCGGTAGAACGGCTGCCAAGGGCGGAGGGCGAGATCGTCGCCGTGTGTGCCAAAGGGGGTTCGTCAGAAATGGTTGCGGAGCTCCTGCGCGGCCGGGGATTGCCGGCACGCAGTCTGGTCGGCGGGATGATCGCCTACGGCGAATACCTCGAGCCGGTCACGGTGCCGGTGCGAGCGGAGGAGCAGTCCGTTTTCGAGATCTGGCAATTCAACCGGCGCGGAAAAGGTTGTCTGTCCTACATTATCATTTCGGGGGATGAAGCGGTTGTCGTCGATGCTTCGCGGTCCAGGGAAATCTACCAAACGTTCCTTTCCGAACGCGGTGTCCGAGTTGCCTATGTACTGGACACGCATGTTCATGCCGACCACATCAGCGGCGGCCCGGCGCTTGCGGGTAAGCTGGGCGCGCGCTACTTCGTCGGCGCCGGAGTCGATTTTGATCTGCAGCAGCGGGTTAGTACCCTCGGGGACGGCGACGAATTGCAATTGGGTCAAACCTCGATTCGCCTCCTCGCCACACCGGGTCATACTCCCGGGTCGGTGTGCTACCTGGTGGCGGATCGCTATCTGTTGAGCGGGGACACGCTCTTTACCACATCCGTGGGACGGCCGGATCTCGGCGGCCACGTCGTCGAGTGGTCCCGGGATCTCTTCCAGACACTGCATGAGCGGATGGCTTTTTTGGCGGATTCTACCCTGGTGCTCCCGGCACACTACGGGGACACCTCGGAGATCGGTCGGGCCGGGGTGGTAGCGGCCACCCTGGGCGAGTTGCGCCGCGATTTGCCTGAACTGCAGATCGCGGAGCTGGCTTTATTTACTGAAGCGATGAAGCGGGTGCTCCAAACGCCGCCGGCTGAATATGCGGAGATCATCAACGCGAATCTGGGCAAGACCCAGGCGGATCCCCAGCGCCTGGTGGAGTGGGAGCTGGGCAAGAACCAATGCGCCGCAAGTAAAGGAGATCGTTAGACCATGAAAAAGCTCGACGTCCGGGGCGCCAAATGTCCCATTCCGATTGTGAAGGCCAAGAAAGAAGTCGACCAGATGCAGCCCGGCGAGTTGTTGGAGGTGATTTCGACGGATCCCGGTTCGCTGCCGGATTTCAAAGGCTGGGTCCAAACCAGCAAAATCGCTGTCCTCAAAGAGCAACGCACGGAGAAAGAGGGCGGCACGGATCTGTATATTCATATCCTTGAACGCAAATGAAACACTGAAAGACGCGATGCATGCTTCGCGATGATCTCGCCTGGGCGAGCGCCGACGACCTCGAAGCCCATCGGACCATTTGGTTTCTTCGTGTTGCACTCTCGTTAAATCCGGGTTTGCGCCATTTTCAAACTTGACGGCGGCCGGCGGAAAAAATATGCTGCGCCCAATAATAAAATAAAAGGAGAACGATTCGATGAACCTTATTGTCGAGTATTTGAAATTAATAGGATGGGGCGCTGTAGGCATTTTCACAATGGCTGTTTCCCTGTGGATCTTGCTGTTGGTCTTTACCTGGCTGACGCCCGTGGACGAGTGGGATGAACTGAAAAAGGGCAACCTTGCCATCGCTATCGTCATGGCTGCCGTGATCATCGGTTTTGCTCTGGTGATCTCAGCGGCCATCGCGCCACCTCCCATGGCTTTATGATCAGGGATCTGCCAGGGAGAGCTGCGCAATCGGAGCCGAGCTAGATCTGCGCGAGTCTCCGCCTAGGGCGATCGGCGTAAGATCAAGACTCAGGGTCGTTCCGTTAAGGGAAAAATCTCGAGCCCCTGGTAAATCCGCGGGCCTCTGAAGACCCTCTGCACCAAGCCCGTAAAGAGCAGAGGATTTCTTGCCAGAAGAAAATAAACCTTGAAGACCTTGAGGAGATTCCCGTTGCCGAAGCCTGACGTCGATTCAGTTACCTCGAAGAAACCAGAAAGTCGCTATTTGATGATTATGAATTTCTTGCAGAAGTAAGTGTTCATCGATTCGTTCATTTCGAACCACCATTGCTTGACCGGCATGCCGTCCGGTCTTAGGATTCGGTCCTCATATTGTCCTTGTTGATCGGCAAGATTGGCGACAAGATTCGCGCCACAATCGAAAACGACGATTCTCGGCCAAGATGCGACTTTGCCCGTCTCATCCTGGTTAAACGAGATGATATCGGCCGCTATGAAGTCCTTGAACCGCCTGATGGAGCCCGGATGAACCAGCGTGACTTGAGTGAGCTGCGGATAAAACAGTGTCCAAGGCAAAAGCGTGGCGCTTCCTGTGGTTTGCGAAATTAACTCGAAACCTTGCTTTTGCATCTCCGCAATAATTGGCTTTTCCCAACGATAGGTATCCATCAAACGGTGGAGACCAAAAACCACAAGAGCAACGGCCAAAACTGCCAGGCCGAAAACTTTGACACGCCGCATAGGCGGTATTCTGCTGCTGCTGGGGGATGCCCGCACCAAGCTCAACGAGCGGCCACGCGTACCGGACGCCAATACAGGCTGCCATTGACGAGATCGTCTGCTCATCCTAGTCGGCAGACCTCGGCTTGAACAACGCCCCGGTCGGTGGCTTCGGCTCGTCTCGCTTCATGGCAAAGCGTCGCTCCGTAAGACTCCAGCGCCTTAGTTGGTCTTCTTGTGGTGGGCATCGAGATGAGCTTTGAGAAAACTGAGCGAGTAGATCGCAGCGCCGCAGCGCTTGCAAAGCGTTGCTAGCCGCTTGGTTTGGCAGACTGGAACTTTCTTGAACATCGCTACGATCAGCATCCTCATAGATTGCTTTCGCCAACAGCAACCCAAGTGCCAAATACCTAAGTCGTTCCCAGAACCTACTCTAAATGCTCGAATTTTCCAGGCATGCGGAAGCGGCTTCAGCTTTTTGGTTTTTTTCGTCGGATGTCCTCCCAAGGATTGTCCACCTGTGACCAGACTTGTGCATTATTGAACTGAGGACAGGTCTGATACCCCATAGTGTTCCCAGATGTCGCTTGACTCAAACTAAAAACCCGGCGGGCGCGAGCCCAGGCTCATGATTTTAAGCTTTTCGAGACCTTGGCATTCCATTATCATAAGGAAGTTTATTCCAAGAAAGGGGCGCCAGATATGGAGCGGCTCAACAATTTTTTTGATCTTTCACTTCGTTATGTGCTGGAACCAGGGCTCAACTGGGTTTTGGAGCACCCGATTATCTCGGTTGTCGTGGTCGTCGCATTGGTGTATTGGTCGGTGAGGGGATACCGGATCCTATAAGGGTCTTTTCCCAAGGGAGGAGCCCACGATGCCTCTAGTCTCCGCCTTGGCGGCGAGCCACGCTCCTAACATTCTGCTCGAACCCGGAGCCGAGTGGGAAGACTTCATGAATCTCCATTACAGTATGGCGCCCCAGGGTTCCGCCACCAGACCGACGTTAGAACAGCAGAAAAAGCTCAGGAAAGACGCTGAAGCAGCTTTCGCCGTGCTGCGCGCCGATATGGAGCAAGCCAAGCCGGATGTCCTAATCGTCGTGGCCAACGATCAATTTGTGAATTTTTTTTGCAATAACGTCCCCACCTTTTTCGTCACTCTGGCCGACGAGGTCAAAGGCCAGTTCACCCGGCACAAGTTTCAATACCGCAATCATAAGGAGCTCGGACGGGCCATCCTACGCAAGGGGATGAAACAGGGGATCGATTTTTCCTTCGGTGAGCATATCGAGTTGCAGCACACGCAAGTGGTGCCGCTCTATTTTCTCTTGCCTGAAGCAAAGATTCCGATTCTGCCGATTTACGTGAATACTTGGGTTGACCCGGCGCCGACTCCGGGCCGTTGTTATAAAGTCGGCGAATTGATCCGCGAAGTTGCCGACGACTCGAAGGAGCGTGTGGCGATTCTTGCGACCGGGGGTCTTTCTCACTTTCCCGGCTCGCCGCGCATCGGCGAGATCGACACCCAGTTCGACCACCAGCTTCTGGAAGTCATGCGGCAGGGCAAAGGAAGGAGCCTGGTGGACACCTCGGTGGAGGATCTCTTGAAGGCCGGCGACAGCGAGTTTCTCAACTGGATGGTGGTGGTCGGCAGCGTGGGCGATGCCAAAGCCGCCTATACATCGTACATGCCGGATCTCGTCGCCACGGGTTGGGGCTTCGTCAGTTGGAAACTCTAGCAGGCTGCTGGAATCAGAGTTTTCAGCAACCCGTAGACTAGGGAGGACATTGTGAGTTGCTATCATCTCAGCCGTCTATTGTTTGACCTGAAAATGAACGAGTCGCGGGTTAAGCAAGCCCAAACGGATTTCGAGGGCGTCATGAGCGAATACGATTTGACCGGCGAGGAAAAAGCAGCGCTCAGAGCCGGAGACCCGCGAAAATTGCGCCAACTGGGCGTGCACGGCATGCTTTGCCTTTACATCAAACGCCTCCATCCCGAGTTCCGCGACAACATCTATTGGAATCAGAAGTGAGATCAGAGGTCAGAAGTCGGAGGTCCAAACTCATAGCGACCTCTAACTTCGGACCTCCGACCTCCCGGTTCACTTACCCTTTTTGACCCTCCCACCGCGGTCTGATAGTATCCGCCACACTTCACAAAATCAGGGGGGATGGCGATGGATCTTGGACTAAAAGGCAAAGTTGCGCTGGTGGCGGGCGCGAGCCAGGGTATGGGACGCGCTACCGCCTTGGGTTTTGCGCGTGAGGGTGCAAAGGTCAGCATTTGTGCGCGCGGTGAGACGGCGCTGAACGAAGCAGCGGCAATGATCCGCAGGGAAACCGGCGGAGAAGTCTTGGCCATGGTCGCGGATATGACCAGGGCCGAAGACATTCAACGATTCGTCAAGCAAAGCGCCGATCACTTCGGCCGGCTCGATGTCGTTGTCAACAACGCCGGCGGCCCACCCCCCGGAGAATTCATGACATTCACCGATGAAGATTGGGACAACGCCTTTCGCCTGAGTTTCATGAGCACCATGCGAATGACTCGCGAAGCGGTGCCGCATATGTGTCGAGTCGGCGGCGGTCGGGTCATCAACATTACTTCTTATTCCGTCAAGGAACCCATCGCCGGCCTGGTTCTTTCCAACGCGATCCGTAGCGGCGTCATCGGCATGGCGAAAACGCTGTCCCGAGAATTGGCCAAGGACAACATCCTTGTCAATAACGTCTGTCCGGGTCGAATCGATACGGAGCGGGCACAAAAGCTGAATAAAGCGCGGGCGGATCGGATGCAACGACCGGTGGAGGAAATCAACCGCCAGATGGCCGCAGAAGTGCCCTTGGGCCGTTACGGCACGGCGGAAGAAACCGCGGATCTAATTGTCTTTCTCGGCTCGGCGCGCGCGAGTTATATCACCGGTACCACGATTCAAATCGACGGTGGTTTGGTGAGGGGGATTCAATAATGGTGCATTTCGTCATTCAATGGGACCTACCGGATCAAAAAGCCAACCTGACGATCTACGCCAACAAAGCGAGAAACGACTGGCTGCCGACGACGCTTTCGCACCGGGGCGTGATCGAGATTCGCAACTACCGCAACCCGCTGGAAGTCACACCCCAAGTCGCGATTACGATCGACTTCGAATCCTTGGATGATTGGCGCGACTTTCTCGATTCTCAAGACTACACGCGCATCATGCGCGAGCTGCGTATCCTGGGCTGCCGTAATTTCACTGCTAACGTCTGGGCGCCGTCGAAGTATTTCCCGGAGTCGTTGACGCCGGAAAAGAAGTGAGGTTATTCCGGGTTTCCTGTGAAGAAGTATTCACCACAGAGACGCGGAGTTCACAGAGATCGGAGTATTTCTTGATCAAGAACTCTTTACTCTGCGCCCTCAGCGCCTCAGCCTTGAAAACTGTGGCTGATCCGTCCTTTGGCGGGTCCGCGGTGCAATCTCCGAGCCCTGCTTCACATCAAAGCCTGAAGACCGAGAAGCGGCTGAGTGCACTGCTAAAGTTAGGTATAGGCGGGTCGTCTGAACCCAATGTGTGATGTGCAGTTGAAGCTGTTGCGGGTTACCGGGGTTTTCTCTTGCCGCCCCGAATCAGGGAAAGTTTTGCCCCTTTTCGGCTCTTGATTTCAGTTAGTAGGCATTCCCAATCGATTAGGATGAGGTAGTCTTCCGGTGTTCCAGACTCGCAATCGTAACCTCTTAGGAATTTGGTGTAGCTGCTATGTTGTTTTTCATAGTCCTTGAGCCTTTTTTGAATTTCTTTCAGCGAAAGAGCAGAATAATCAACTTCCCTTTCACCTTCGGTTCCTTTGATGGCTAGGATGCGGCTCATCGAGTTATCTCCCTAAGTTGTGGCAATACGCCGTGAATTATTCGTCTAAGTTCTTCTTCACCTTCCTGCGAATCTTTAAACGGCGTAGCAATCTTCATGTGCAGGTGGGGTGCGAGAACCTTTCTTCCTCTTCTGATTTCGTGGCTGTCATAACGGACCTCATCATACCATCCATTAAGCTTCCGGTAGAAATGGATTTTGTATTCGATAACCGCCCCAGAGTCCTTATCCGCGACAGAAACGTTCAAGCACTTCCAATCTCCATTATCAGTTCCTTGCGCCACAGCATTAGTATTTCAAACTTACTCAGATGCCGCAACTTTGTCTACAGGTAACCTGCTTTACATGGCAACGTAAGGCCAGACGGTCTTCAGCCGCAGAATGTAGATCCCCAGATTCTTGTCACTGATGTAAATGCAGCCGCGGCGATCGACCAGAACATCTTCCGTTTGTCCGACGAGCCGGGTAGGTTTGGTGCCGATTCTCGTCTCTGGATCGGGCGGTACGAAATAGGCGATCTCCTTCGGCGCCCGCGGATCGCGAATATCATAAACTCTCAGTCCCGCATTGAAGTAGGTCAGGTAGGCGATGTCGTCGCGGTCCTCCAGGCAGGGTTGATGATTGGGATGGTGTTGGTTATGCGGCCCGAAACGGCCGCCCTTCTCATAGAAATTTTTTAGGCCGCTCTCCGGCGGCGGCTCGGGCAGAGGAAAGAGCGAGATCAACCGGGGTTGTTTCTCGTTGCTGATATCGACGATGCCCGCCAGGTTGAGATCTTCATCGCCGTTCTCGCGGATTGCTTCGTCGTTGATCAAAGCGATCTTACGACGAGGCAGTGGCAGAAAAGTATGGATGCCTTGGGTGGCGGTGATGCCGCGAAAAACGAGCTGGCTGATCATCTGCGGATTTGTGAGATCTGAAATATCGACGATGATGCCGCCCCCGTCCCCATACGGTAGATAGGCTCGATTGCCCTCCACATGAGCGGGACCGTGACAAGAAAATTTTAGGCCGCGGGTCGCTGCGCCATCGGCTTGCTCCGGTAATGTAAATCTCCCAGCTTCCCGCGGGTTTCCCGGGTCTGAGATGTCGACGGCGCGGTAAGTCTTTCCCGCCAGGCCCGGTGCCCCTGCCGCCGCGTGCACGAGATTGCCACCATCGTAAAAGTTGCGATGGGTTCCGGTGCTGCCGGTCCGAAAGTGGCCTAGCTGCCGAGGTTTCGTGGGCTCGCTCACGTCCCACACGAAAAAGCCTTCGGAAAACGGCTTGTCGTCGACGCCGCCCCACCCCGGCGCGATGCGTTCAAGTCCGGTGATCATTCTGCCGTCCGCCACCTGAACCTGAATCGTCCAAGTGTTTTCCGGACCGGGAATAAAGCACTCGAACTCCGGCGACGTCGGATCGGTGACGTCCAGAATACTCCAGCCGCGGTGCCAGAGATGAGCCAGATACAGATACCAGCGGCCGTTCTTCTCTTGCATCGCCAGCTTGAAGGCGGGCTTGCCGTTGAGATCGTGATAGCCGATGGGCTCAAGATCATGCGCAAAATATCCTTGCGGAATAGTTTGGCCCATAGTCAGCGGCTTATCGTAACGCCCTTTTTATCGCAATACCTTTCGATAGGGCACTGGCTGCAAACCGGCGAGATCGGCCGGCAGAGATGCTGGCCAAAGCTCACCAACAGGTCGTTGTATTCAATCCAATAGGGTTTAGGAAGTTTATCCCTCAGGGCGAACTCGGTTTTCTCCGGCGTCGCGGTTTTGACGTAACCCCAACGATTGGAAATTCGATGCACGTGGGTGTCCACGCAAATGCCCGGCTTGCGGTAACCCAGGGTGACCACCAGGTTGGCCGTTTTCCTCCCGACGCCTTTGAACTTTAGCAGCTCGTCGATGTCATCCGGGACTTTGCCTGAGTAATCGCGCATCAGCACCTGACACACGTCACGGATCACTTTCGCCTTGGTCCGATAAAAGCCCACCGGATAGATTAGCTTGGCGATCTTCTGGGTCGTCAACTTCAACATCGCCTCCGGTGTGTCGGCCAGAGCAAACAAACGGTGTGATGCCTGTGCGGTGGTTGCGTCTTGAGTCCTGAGGCTGAGGATGCACGAAATCAGCACCCGGAACGGGCTTTCGTACGTTTCCGCCATTAAAGTAACGATGGGTGTCTCCCATTTGGGCACTTCCCGGCGCAAAATCCGAATCGCCGCATGAATGTCACGATCTCTCACGGTACTGGTCTTTTCGGAGGCAATTGGTTAAATTGGAACCGTTTCATATCACAGATCGTCAGCCGGTCAAACTTTTCTTCAACATGGGTGCCGACAGAATCGCCAGCGTCCTGCAATCGCGTTCACCAAGAAATCTCATCGGCGATCACTACCGACTCGCCGCCGTCTTGATGCCCATCCAGGAACGCGACGATGGCGATTATCTGGTTTTGACCAAGAGAGCGGAGCAGCTCAGGCACCATCGGGGCCAAGTGGCCTTTCCCGGCGGCCGCGTGGACGCCGATGACCGCGGGGAATTGGCAGCGGCGCTGCGGGAAAGCCGGGAAGAGATCGGCATCGATCCAGCCCACGTGCGGGTGCTGGGGCGGCTGGATCAGGTGACCGCGGCCTATGACTTTCTGGTTACACCGTTCGTCGGCGTGATCCCGCCATTTTACGAGTTCCGCTTGAATCCGGCGGAAACTGACGCGGTTTTCTCTGTTCCCATCGCGGCGCTGCTCGACCCGAAATGTGCGGTGATCGCCGACCATCTCTCGTCCCAGGGCGAACCGGTTTATCACTTCTATTGCAACGGCTGGGACATCTGGGGCGCCACGGCAAGAATCATCGTGCAATTCCTGGATTTGGCTTATGGATATCAAGTCAAGCGGATCTAGCCGCGCTCTTGCGTTTGTTGTTTTGTCTCTAATTATTGCCTGCTCACCGGCACCGCGGATCTTTCTCCAGTACGGCACGGAACTCAAGCAAATCGAGCTTGAAAAAGTGTTGGTTGAGAATTCCCTCGGCGCAAACGAAAACATCAAAATGACCACTCTCGGCCAGGGGCAGGGAGCGAGCCATCACGTCGTGCAAATCCGTGACCGGGAAAAGCCACACCTGCACAAGCTGCACGATGGCACGGTGGTGATGGTCAAGGGTAACGGTTACTTGATGATGGAAAAGCGCCGCATCGATCTGTCGCTGGGCGATATTGTTTATATCCCTCGGGGCGCCGTACATTACTTTGTTAATACCGGCAGTGAACCCGCCGTCGCCTTTGTGGTTTTCGCCCCGCCTTTCGATGGCCAAGATACCGTGCCAGTGGACCATCCGGACAATCTCCCAATGTGATCCGCCGCGGGTTTTGAGGATGACGCCGTCGAGACCGAAGGCCCAACCGTTCAACCTCCGAAATCAGCTTTAGAATTGATAACGCATCTTGAGGAAGATCGAATCTTTCTCAGAGAAAAGTCCAAGATTAGCGAATTTATTATGGCCACCGTAGAAGGCGCCGATCAAACTCAAGGTAATTTTTTCATTCCAGGGCGGCGCATAGGTCACCGCCGGATTGGCGCTCCAGTAGCCGGCAGGGTCGTAGCTCACGAAGATGTCGGGCAAGATGGTATCACCCAGATATCCGGTGCTAACTCGGAAGGTGAAATTGGTGGTGACTTTGCCGATTCTTTGCGCGCTCAAGAATGGGCGTATGCCGTTCTCGTGATCAAAAATGACGCGCTGAACAACTTGCAAGGACATTCGGAAGGGGCGCCAGGGGTCGTCTTGCAAGAAGGGTATTAAGGTAGACCGGTCGAATCCCAGCGCGTACCGCAGGGTATTTTTTTCAACGATGCCCTCCGGGTATTTCGGATTGGCGCTGGCCTTGAGACCGAATCGTCCAGGGTACTGCGAGATATTGTACGGCTCGGAGGGGTAAAGGGCTAGTTCGCCTCTGATCGCCGTATTGATCGGGATTGAAGCGAGTTGATCGACCGTGTAGTTAAAATGGCCGGCAAAGATGTTCGTGCGATCGTTAACCAGTTTCATGTTAACTACGCTCGGGGCCTCACCTGCCAGGCAGGCCGGTAAAGCGGCGGAGCAGCCGACGCTGGTGACCTTAAACACCATATCGCTAGCCTGGGGGTTATATCCCCAGATGTAACCCACGCCGAAATTTAGTTTGCCGATGCTGTGGGTGATTCTGGCGCCGACCTTCCAGCTAGCGCCCGCATCCGGCAGCTCTCTCCTTGTGCTGGGAATGACAACGCAACCGGCGCCGACACAACCCGTAGGATTGAGAGGATTGGCGAACAAATTGCCGAAAGCGTTTCGCCCGGCAATCACCAATCGGGTTTCAGGATGAGCGGACCATCTGCCGTATCTCACTTTGCGATCCCCTGTATCATTGGCGCCCATGAATGTATCGACTCTGTCCTCCGGAAAATCCATAGAGCCGGGAAGCGCGAAGAACTCCAGGATGGTGTTGCTCACAGGTCGGACTGTGTAAAGCATTCTTAATCCCCAAGAGGGAATCCGGGTCTCATCGAGATTGAAAAGATTGGGTGCTACAGGTGGGGCAAACCTCGAGTCTTGAGGATTAATGACATCGAGCAACCTCACACCGTCGGTTTCGCCCCAGGAAATAAATTGCCTGCCGAGCCGTACCTTTAAGCGATCCGTGGGGGAAACGTCCAAAACGGCTTCCCAGGGTACGGGACTGTACTCACTATAGTAGGTGACGATCAGCGGCCTGACAGGCTGGAGAGGAAAGTAGGTAACGGTTGCCTCGCGGCTTTTCGTCTCGGCGCTATAACGGGGCTCTGCAACGAAGCGCCATGAAATAAAGAATTTAGCCCACTCGGCCATGTCGACGTTGAATTCGGGCTGAATGGTAAACCGGTTCATGATGAAACGGTTCGAGGTGTTGAAGAACCTGCTTCCGGCACTGACCGATACCCCACTGGTGTTCTCGATGAATCCGCCAAAGGATACTTTCTCTTTGAAGAATTTTTCCCAATCCTCGCTCAAGATGGAGTCTGCCGACGCAACACTTGAAAACAAAGCGATCAGTGCAACACTACCGAAAATAAAGCAGCAGATCTCATGGCACCGCTTTCCCATTGCTCCTCCGTCGAGCGCTTGCCCCTGTTTTTGAGTTCAGTTCGTGATACTTTTCGGAAATTACTGTCTACCACTCAGCTCGGTAGCGCTAACAAAAAAATCGTTTATAGGTAAATAATTCTTATGTCCAGGATTATTTTCGGATCTGTTTCGTCGGCCATCTTGCTTGCAGTCCCTTTCCTCGCACCAAATTTGTTTCCTGCGGCTTGGCTAGCTTTTGTGCCGCTTTTCTGGGCCCTTGCCCAGGCGAAAAATCTACGGGCCGCGGTATTCTACGGCTGGCTCGCGGGCTTCATTGCGCACCTGGTAGGCTTCCACTGGCTGGTTTACACCATCAACGTCTTCGGCGGTTTCCCGTACCCTATCAGCACTGTCGTGTTTCTGGTTTACGCGGCGCTACAGGGACTGGACATGGCGATCTTTGCTTTCCTCGTACGCCGTGTCGGCTTCGGACCCTGGCACATTTTTCCTGCGCTATTTTGGGTGTCGATAGAATTTCTATTCCCGCTCTTGTTTCCGTGGCGCCTGGCGAACAGCCAAAGTAATTTTTCCTGGTTTATTCAGACGGCCGACCTCACGGGAATTTACGGCGCGAGTTTCCTCCTCATGTGGCTCAACGCGCTTGTGGCCGGCGCACTCTTCAAATTGGCGCGAGGTTCGAAGGCTCAATGGATTCCTGCGGCGGTGTGCAGCGCCTGTATTGTCGCCTCTTTAATTTACGGTTGGGTGAGGCTCCATCAGCTGACGGCGCAAATGAATACGGCTGCTAAATTGGCCGTTGCGGCGGTGCAAGCGAACATCGAAGTGGACATGAAATGGGACCCCAAGCAGATGAAAGCCAATCTGGACGCCCACATAAAACTCACCCGGGACATTAGTGGGGTTCAACTTATCCTGTGGCCCGAGTCATCGATCGAAGAATGGTTGCCGGAGAATCTCTCCGCACTGCCGGCGCAGTTCGTGGAGTCGCTTCGGCTGAAGGATGCGTATTTCATATTCGGCGCCAGAAGTTATCGCGGCAGCTCCAAGGGGCCCGATGTAAGGGCCTTCAATACGGCCTTTTTGACCGACTCGAGGGGAGTCGTATTGGGGCGATATCACAAGCAGGTATTGCTCGCCTTCGGCGAGTATGTTCCGTTTTCCCGGCTGCTCGGGCTATTGCCCGGCATGCCCTTCGTGGAAGGGTTCACCGCCGGCGACGGCCCCTACACATTGGACTTGCCCGGGGGAGAAAAGATTGCCCCACTGATTTGTTACGAAGACTTGATCCCGGAATTATCCCGCGGCTTTGTCCGCGAAAAGAAAGCCAACCTGTTGGTTAACTTAACCAACGATGCCTGGTATGGAAGAACGGTGGCGCCCTGGCAACATGCTCGCCTGGCGCAGTGGCGCGCCATCGAAACCCGGCGCAGCTTGCTGCGCGTCACCAATACCGGAGTGACGAGTTTCATCAATGCCAAGGGAGAAATCGTTGAAGCGCTGCCGATCTTCACACCGGCGGTGTTGAAAACTCAGGTTGAAATCTTGGAAGGTGAGACCTTCTACGTGCGGTTCGGCGACTGGTTCGCTTGGGGGGTTACGCTGATCGCAGTTGCGATTGTTCTTTCACATTTCAGTCGCCGCCGGATTAACTAGAGCGAAGATTCATCGGGTTAGTGTCTCTTCTGTGGGTGGTGGAAACCCTCGCCTGCAGGCGATGCGAAATCTGGCGACTTGCGCGCCCAGAAGTTTTTCTTCCCCCCTGAGTTGAACACGGGGCGTTCCCAGTAAGGCCTGGAGTTCTTTCATGCGCGGATAGATCGGCTCGACCTTCGGATGGGCGACAACGCGCCCTTCCTTGGCGATGAGTTGTTGCCCTGATTCCGATAGAAGAAAGTTATAAAACAACGCGGCGGAGTAGGAGTGAGAAGCGCCTCAAACATATCTTGATCTTTCCAGTTCATCCGGTCTGCCGATATCACCAGGTCCTGTCTGCGTATCACGGATTGTTAGCCAAAGCCATTGCGCATGAATGACGAATTGACGGCGATGATGCGAGTGTGCAATCTACGCCGGCGCAAAAACCAGGACGACTTGCTGGGGCAAAAACGCATGCTCCTGCTTTAAACGCGATCAGTTGGAATTAACATATTTTTCTTTCACGACCGAAGATTAGGCACCGATACATTTGCCTGTCTTGCGCGTCCCTGCTAATGGTAGTCGCCATGGCACAACAGGAGCTGAAACGACAAATAGGTTTGTTCGATGCGGTGATGCTGATTGCCGGCGACATGATCGGCATCGGCATCTTCGTCACGACCGGAGTTATCGCGGAAACCCTTCCCACGCCTGGAGGCGTGCTTCTGGTTTGGGTTCTCGGCGGGCTGTTGGCACTGGCGGGCGCGCTGAGCTGCGCCGAGCTTTCGGCGAGTTTGCCCTACGCGGGGGGCGACTACATCTACATCAGAGAAGCCTACGGCAAACTCGTTGGTTTTCTTTCGGGATGGTCATCGTTTTTAGTGACCTTCTCGGGCGCTATCGCGTTCCTCGCCGTCGGATTCAACGGCTTCATGGCTTTTTTCTTTCCCATTCTCGGGTCCAAGGAGGCGATCTTTTCGCTTGCAGTTCCGGGCTTCCCCATCGATGTTACCGTGGGCACCCTATTCTCGATGTTTGTCGTGCTGTTGATTTCGGGCCTGCATTGTTTGGGGGTGCGATTGGGCACGGCAACGCAAAACATTCTGACCACGTTTAAGATCGGCTCCCTTTTGGCAATCATCCTTTTGGGAGTTTTAATCGGCAAAGGCGATACGGCGCATTTCAGTCCCTTTTTCGATTGGCCGAAAATCACCAATTTTAGTGTGTTTGCCGCAGCGTTCATACCGGCGATATTTGCCTATTCGGGTTGGAATGCGGTGATTTATATCGCCGGCGAAGTCAAAGATCCGGAGCGAAACCTGCCCCGAGCTTTGTTGTGGGCGAATCTCATTGTGATCACCCTCTACCTAGCGGTCAACATCGTTTATATTTACGGCGTGCCGGTGACCGAGATGAAAGGGGCGCTGAGAGTGTCCGAAGTGGCGACCACGGCGTTATTCGGCTACCAGACATCGGCGTGGATCACTGCACTCATCACCGTATCGATCCTCGGCGCTTTGAATGTCGTGACGATGATCGGACCGCGCATCTACTATGCCATGGCGCGGGATGGGCTTTTCTTCAACCGTCTCACCCGTGTGCATCCGACTTTCGGCACGCCGGCCAGCGCGATTATTTTGCAGGCGGTATGGGCGTGCTTCCTCATTCTAACCGGGACCTTCGGCACGCTGTTCACCTATGTGAGTGTTATCATCGTTCTTTTCTCCGCGCTCACGGTCGGATCGGTCATCGTGCTGCGATGGAAAAGGCCGGACCTGAAGCGACCTTACCGACTCTGGGGCTATCCGATCGTTCCTATCCTGTTCATTCTCGCTCATCTGTGGATTGTTTGGGGTTCGCTCGTGGAAAACCCCTGGGACTCCTTGAGAGGAGTCATCATCGTCAGCCTCGGCATCCCTGCTTACCTT
>DAIRFP010000360.1:0-4136 GCA_036794995.1 Thermodesulfobacteriota bacterium
ACAGCTACCGGCGCGTCGCATATTTTGTGGACAGAATCCTGAAGGGCGCCAAGCCAGCTGACCTGCCCGTGGAGCAGCCGACGAAGTTTGAGTTCGTGATCAATCTGAAAACAGCCAAACAGATCGGCTTGACGATTCCGCCGGAGGTGCTCGCCCGGGCGAGCAGGCTGATTAGGTAGACTGAGCTGCAGCCGGGGTTCCTTAACCAGGTTTTATACGGCGTATCGCATCCCTTGCCTTCTTGTCCAATTCTTCTAATGCCTTTGACGATTCTTTTTGCTGCTGTGAGAAAACCTTCATCTCCCATTTGAGCGATTCGTTAGGGTTCTTGGCGACTCCCACACCTTCCGAATACATCTGAGCGAGTTTTTTTTGCGCAGGGACAAAGTCTAGATCGGCCGCTTTGTGATACCACTTGGCTGCTTCAGCGTAGTCCTGCCGTACACCGGAGCCAAAGTAATATTGTTCTCCCTTCGAGTAGAGCGCTTCACCTTCGTTTGCTTTAGACTCAGTCAACGACTTGGGAATAGATGATCCACCGATTCCTTCCAACGCACGCTGGGCAATACCCTTACCAGTCGATGCGACTTCTGGCTCTGGTTGACTCTCAGCTGCAGGAGCTGGAACAGGTTCCCTCTGCGGACGGTCGTCAGGCGCATGCCCTGACGGCCTCAAGGCGATGACCACAATCAAGGTCAAAAGCGTTGCCGCTCCACCGAGGATCAGCAGGGGGTTTCGGCTGATTGCTAACCGAGTCTTTCTCGTGTCGTTGCTTTCCTCCTCGGGCGAAGTATCGGGTGGCCTTTGTTCGAACGCTGACTTAGGGTGCTCGGCGGAAGCGGTTGACGAATTATCGCGAAGTTTATTGGCCGATGTACTTGCCGTAAGATTGGATTCTTCTTGAGCTGTTTTCGGGGCCGTCGAGTCACGAATCGGCTGTGGCCGAGCGGCGTCCTCTCCTCGCGGTTCCGCCACTGTCGGTTGCCCGAGCATCTCTCCGACGTACCTCACTAGTCGATCAAATTCCGAATTGGGCGAGCCCGGCCGCCACTCTGTGAGGTTTGCTGCCTGTAGTCGACGAAACTCTAAAGGAATCTTGACGTCATCCATGAAAACCGGGAGCAGCACGCGTCGCCGAGCCCCTTCAGCCGCTTCGGTTTTTACCCAGTCTGACGCGATCGATGCGTTGGTCCAAACAACGACGACGCATCGAGCGGCATCTAGTTCCTGTTCGATGACCTGGTCGAAACTTTTCCCCAAAGGGATCTTTCGATCCCACCAGACTGACCAACCCTGCTCTTGCATGGCCTCGGCCAACGCTTTGGCCTTCGGGCGATCTGAACTCGAATAACTAATAAAAATGTCGGCCACGGTTATAACCCTGCCATTCGGCGTATCATCGATGCGTTGCCGCGAGTGACTCGGCTATCTTACAACTTTTTGATTTCATCGGCGTCTGGATGGGCAATGGATGGAAATCATAGACCAACGGGGGGCGACAAAACAATCAGAAATTGTTGAGCTGAAATTGTTGAGCAGGTATACGCGTGCCCACCAACTTGAGCGTGGAGAACTGAGGGGTCAAATCCGCTTTTGCCTCCTATATTCCTCGGAGCACGAAATTTCAGGCGCGAGCTATTTTTGGTTGGTCGTGTCTGCAAGAGCGTTAGACGGTCAACTCCAGGATGTACAACCCGCCTTTGAGCCGGTCGACGGCGGAGTTAGCGCGCGCCGTCGGCGGCACCTCAGGCACGCAGTGAGCCACTCCCGTGGGTTGGTAGGGATTGCTCGTATCGTAGACCCGCACTCCGGCGTTGAAGAAAGCGCCGAACACGCAGTCAAATATAAAGACCCGGAGGACGATTTCGAAGAACGATTTGATCGGATCATAACTGACGCGCGGCGGTAGGCGATCAACTACGGCAGGGGGCGAACACGGTTTCCGAAGGGCCCTTTGACAGATGATAGCGTTCTGCTATCATCACTCAGTGAAGCTCATCGGGCGGGATTTGATCCAGCTATTCGCACGAACACATCCCGACTCCAGATCTTCTCTCAAGAGCTGGACGCAGGCCATGGAGTCGAACACCTTCAAGCACTTCGTAGAGCTCAAGAAGACCTTTGGTTCAGCGGATCAGGTCAAGCCGCACACGGTGTTCAACATCTCTGGGAACAAGTACCACTTGATTGCGGTCGTGGATTACGCACTTCAATCCGTCGTAATCGAGTGCGTGATTACGCATGCCGAGTACGATGAGGGACGTTGGAGGAAGTGAAATGACGACGATTGCAACACTTGAAAAGAAGCTCAAGCCGCTGGAAGCGCCGGTAGACAACGAGCTGCTTCGGTGGCTCTATCTCCATCTGCCGCCGCAACCTATCAAGAGCAGGAAGATGCACCACGGTTACAGCGAGGCAATCCGCATCCTGATGCGGGAATCCGGAAGCTTAGACGCCGACAACCGCACGGCTGTCGGTCAATACCTGAGCGCCGTCATTCCCTTCATCGAGCAGTATGAGAAAAGGGAGTTCCCTATCGGCCCGGCAACCCCAGAGGAAGTGCTTGGGTTCCTCATGGAGCAGCACGATCTAAGCCAGTACGATCTCGCTAAGGAGCTTGGGGGCCAGCCCGTCGTCTCGCAAATCCTCAGAGGGAAGCGAAGGCTTACACGAGTGCACATCGAGCGGTTGAGCAAGCGATTCGGGGTGACGCCGGCAACCTTCTACCCCGGAGGAACCTCGGCCTAACCCATCGCTCCAGACCACGCTCTGCGGACTCGGCGGCTGAGCTTGAGCGTGTTAACCCTGTATCCGAATTCTTCGCCCATCAAATCACACACGAGATGGCACCGTTCGATCAGTTCAATCATTCCGGGTTTAATTCTTCGCAGCTTGCTGCGTAAGGAGCTTTTCCTAGACCTTTTAGAGTCCGTCATTCCCGAATGCTTCTATCGGGTCCGCCACATGGCTTCGGACGGATCCGTCCTTCGGCGGAAATCCAGGCGAGATCGGAACTGGACCCCCGACCCATTCGACGTGGCTCTCAGGGTCGTGGTGAGAATAGTCGAACTACAATCAAGACATTCGGCCTGCCTGTGCCGACACGGCAGACAGGGGTGACGCATTTGGGATAAATTTTCATCACTATGTTCTGATACCCCGTCAGTTTGGTGCGGGGTAGTCTTCTTAGGAGAACTCCAGCCTTCCCCCTTGACGAATCCCTGTCGCCTTCCGCCGTAAATCACACTTTTCTTTACCTCTATCCTCGTGATAAATAGCGCTCGAAACGAGGTGCGCGATGAAGAGGGCCTTGCCATCAATCCTTGTTGCAGTGGTGTTGCTTGCTGTTGGAGTGACAGCCGAGGCGCAGCAGCCGAAGAAAGTCTGGCGGATAGGGTATCTATCAAATGTTGAGGCAGTCAGCGATTCCGCTCGTACCGAGGCGATCCGTGTGCTTCTGCGCGAGCTTGGCTACATCGAAGGACAGAACATCGCTATCGAGTACCGCTATACGGAAGGCAAGCCCGATAGGCTCCCTGATTTTTCGGCCGAGCTGGTGCGACTCAAGGTCGATGTCATCGTGGCAGCAGGAGGGTCCGGGGTGATCCGCGCGGCCAAGAATGCGACCAAGACGATTCCCATCGTTATGGCGGGCCAAGGGCTCGATCCTGTCGAGGCAGGCCTTGTTGAAAGCCTTGCCCGTCCCGGTGGGAATATTACCGGCTTTACCAACCTGTCCGGATATCTCGGCGGGAAGCGTCTGGAGCTGCTCAAAGACGCGGTGCCTAAAATTGGTCGTGTCGCCGTCCTTTACCTAGCCAATAACCCGCGCAATACGTTCGAGTTTAAAGAGGTACTCCAGGTGTCGGCGCGTGCGCTAAAGTTGACGATGTTGCCCAGAGAAGTTCGCGACGCCAATGATTTCGAGCCCGCATTCGCTGCGATAAAAAGGGAGCGACCAGACGCACTCCTCGTGCTCGGCGACCCATTGATGAATCGTAGTCACAAACGTACTGCGGCCTTTGCCATAAAGAGCCGGTTACCGTCGATGTACGGTAGCAGGGACGCTGTAGATGCCGGCGCGCTCATGTTCTACGGGGCGGACCTCGCGGACAGCTACCGGCGCGTCGCATATT
>DAIRFP010000102.1:0-17951 GCA_036794995.1 Thermodesulfobacteriota bacterium
ATCGAGGCCTATGGGACCATCGACGAGCTCAACTCCATCGTCGGATTAGCCCGAGTGTTCAACGAGGAAAAACTTAGCGCAGGTGAGGGACATCGATTTCTGGATTCTGTCTTGCGCCAGATCCAGGACGAACTCTTCGACCTGGGGAGCGAGCTGGCGACCCCGCCGGATTTTTTCAAGGCGGGTATGTACCGTGTCGGCGAGGACGAGGTAAAAAAGCTCGAGCGGACGATGGATCAGTGCCAGAAGGAGCTGGAGCCGCTCAAATCATTCGTGCTTCCCGGCGGGGGCAGAATCGGCGCCTATTTGCATCAATGCCGCACCGTTTGCCGCAGGGCCGAGCGGGATGTGCTGCGACTTTCCCGCGTCGAAGAGTTGAACGAATGGTCGCTGAAATACGTTAATCGGCTGAGCGACCTCTTTTTTGTATTGTCGCGCTGGATCAGCAAGCAGACCGGCGAAGCAGAGTATCTTTGGCAGCGGGGACTGGCGGAGAAACCGAAACAGAAAAGATAGGAAACAAGGAGACAGGGAGACTATGGGGCTTTTGGAAGGGAAGAAGGCGGTCATCTTTGGTGTAGCCAATGACCGCAGCATCGCCTGGGCGATTTCCGAGGCGTTCCACGCTGAAGGGGCTGAGCTGGCGTTTACCTACGCAGGGGAAGTTTTGGAAAAACGAGTGAGACCTCTCGCGGAGGGTATCGGAGCAAAAATCATTCTCCCTTGTGATGTCACCAAAGACGAAGAAATCGAAAAGGTCTTCGCGACGCTGAAACAGGAGTGGGGCGGCGTTGACATTCTGATTCATGCCATCGCCTTTGCCAACAAAGAAGATCTGTCGAATCCCTATGTCCAAACGAGCCGCGCAGGATTTCATCTCGCCATGGACGTGAGCGCCTATTCGTTCGTAGCGCTGGCGCGCCACACGGCTCCGTTGATGGAAGGCCGCAAGGCGTCGATTCTTACAATGACCTATATGGGTTCGGAGAAAGTAGTTCCCAACTATAACGTCATGGGTGTCGCAAAGGCCGCATTGGAAGCGAGTGTGCGCTATCTTGCTCACGACCTGGGCGCCAAAGGCATTCGAGTTAACGCCATCTCTGCGGGTCCAATCAGGACTTTGGCGGCGGCAGGGATATCCGGCTTCAAGGATATGCTCCATTACGTCAGCGAACGGGCGCCGTTAAAGCGCAATATCGACGCCGAAGAGGTCGGCAAAACCGCCCTCTATCTGTGCAGCGACTGGGGCAGCGCCGTCACCGGCGAAGTGATCCACGTGGATGCGGGCTACAATATTATGGGGATGTAGCGCGCGCGAAGCGCGCTGCACGTTACGAGTTTCGGGTTTAGAGTTTCGAGTTGATCCGGAACCCGAAACGCGAGACTCGAAACGGCTTAGGAGGGCTCCATATGGCAGTTAAAGAAGTTACACCACAGCAGGCACATGATACGCTGCAATCTGATGCTGGCGCTGTTTATATCGACGTGCGCACCGAGCGTGAGTTTGCCGCCGGACATCCGCAGGGCGCGGTCAATATTCCCGTGGCTTTTCCCGATCCGGCGCGCGGCATGGTCATGAACGCCGACTTTGTGAAAGTCGTGGAAAACAATTTTCCCAAGGACAAGAAGATCATTGTTGGTTGTCAAGCCGGGCCACGGTCCAACGCCGCGGCGGGATTACTGCAGCGGGCGGGTTATCATGACGTAGCAAACATGCTCGGTGGTTTCGGCGGCATGCGCGATCCCACGGGCAATGTGATCGCGCCGGGCTGGTCGAGTTTGGATCTGCCCGCCGGCCAGGATAATGGCGACGGCGTGAGCTACCAGTCGCTTTCAGCGAAGGTTCGCTGAAAGCGAATTGCCGATCTCGGATTTCAAATTGCAGAAGTCACGAGAGCATTGGGGCTGTTGACTTCTGAATAGTTAATTCACGTTTCCTGAAAACTTTTGTCTATATGAACGACCGCCTCTACTTCAAACAACTCGAAATGGGGCCGATGCAGAACTTTGTTTATCTCATCGGCTCGATGGAAACACGCAAGGTCGCCGTGGTGGATGCGGCCTGGGAAATTGACGAGATCCTTCGCGTCGCAGCGGTCGACGACATGGAGATCACCCATGCCTTCGTGACGCATACACATCCGGATCATGTCGGAGGCCGCTTCGCGGGGGTGGAAATAGAAGGAGTGACGGAGCTTCTCGGCAAATGCAAAGCCAAGGTCGTGGTGCATAAGGCCGAAGCGGAGTTTCTCAAGGCACTGGCGCCCTCTGATGTTATCAAGGCCGAAAGCGGCGACAAGATCGACGTTGGCGGCCTCGAGATTCAATTGCTGCATACGCCCGGGCATACGCCGGGATCGCAGTGCTTCCTGGTGGAGAATCGGATTGTTTCCGGGGATACGCTTTTTATCGGATCCTGCGGGCGGGTGGATCTACCCGGGAGCAATCCCGAGCAGATGTATTACAGTTTGACGCAGAAACTGATGGCTTTGCCCGACGAAACGATTTTGTTTCCCGGCCACAACTATTCAAACGAGCCAACATCGACTATCGGTAAGCAGAAGCAGAGCAATCCCTACTTCCAGTACAATTCCCTCAAGCAGTTTCTGGCGGCAATGGGCTATCGATAAGGTCAATCCGTAAGGTTTCAGGTTTCGAGTCCCGAGTTCCGGACCTCAGAGTTTCCTGCCCCAACCCGAAACCCGAGACTCGAGACCCGAAACGGATCAGCTCCCGCTGATCACGGCTTGCCGACGTACTTGTTGGTCCAAAGCACCCCTTCCTTGGCGGAAGGCGCTTTGGAGCGGTCCTTGACGATACCGGCGCCGAGGGAGAAATTAAGAACTTTTTGCCACCCCTCTTCGTTCATGTCTCCCCAGGTCGGCATCGCGTCAGCGATCATTGAATACGACAGCTCAAATACCTTCTCATCGATCTTTTGGGCATTGAAGAGTCGATGGGCGCGCAAAGCGGCCTTGGCTTGCTCCGGGTTGGCCTGAAATAAGGCCCCGCCCTTGGAAATCGCCCGCGCAACCGCCGTGGCCAATTTCGAATTTTGCTCGGCCCAATCGGGACGTACCATCAAGACCTCGAAAGGATAGTTGGTTAGTTCCGGCACCTCGCCCCGCCCCAAAGGAATCAGCACGTATCCCTTGCCGGCACTCTCGGTGACCTCGGCGGAAGGTGGAGAGAGCGCGAAGCCGTCAACGACGTTGTTCATCAGCGCGGCGGGCAACTCGGTGCCGCCCAGGTAGGCGAATTTCAGCTTGGTCGGGTCGCCCTTGCCCTTGGCAACCAGAAATTTGATCACTTGCTCGGATGCCGCTCCCGGGCTCGTCGCACCGATGGTGCCGAGCTGGGATAATACTTTGATCCGCGCCTCCAAAGGACTGCTCCGAGTAACCTTCAGTTTATCGGCGATTTCTTTGCGCACCCCTACGCTCATGGTCAGGTTCCGGTTATGCGCCTGGATCGCGATGAGTGGCGCCCCTTCGGCGTGCGCCAGGACCAAGCCTTCCGATGATGACGCGCAGAAATTAATCGAACGTCCCACTGCGCCGGTTTGGCACTGCGATCCGCCGCCGGCTATAGTGATCTTTGCGCGGACTCCCTCCTGCTCGAAAAATTTGAGTTGCTCGGCGACCCAAAGGGCCGCAAAGGCAAAGTTAGGAACCGCGGTGGCGATGGTTACTTCCGGCAGCTCCTTTTGCTGCGATCTCGCTTGGGGAATTATTCCCAATACCACCGCAAGGACGGTCCCCAGGATAATCCAGATCGACCTTTTTACTTGTTTTGCCATCGACAAATCTCCTCTCTTTTATGCCTGAATTTGCACGTGTTCGGTTTGAGTCTGCCAGCGCAACGCTCTTCGCTCGACCATTTCAGCGATCTTATCCATGACAATGACCATGACCATGAGCACGATAATGCCGACGAAGACGTCGGCGGTCTTGAAAATTCCCGCCGACAGGCGGATGAAAAAACCAACGCCTTCAGTCGCGGCAATGAATTCACCCACGATGGCGCCGATGACCGCGAAGGGGATACTGGTGCGGATCCCGGTAAAGACATAGGGAGAGATCGCCGGAAAGATCACTCTAAAACTCAACTTCCATCCCTTCACTCCCATGAGCCGGGCCAGGTCGACATATTCTTGATCCATCTGTCTCATGCCGGTGTAGGTATTGAAGAAGTTGAGAAAAAACGTCAGCAAGAAAACCACCCCTACTTTGGACCAAATGCCGATACCCAACCAGACGATAAAAAGCGGCGCCACGGCGGTCCGCGGAATGCCGTTCAAAGCGATGATGATGGGTTCGAAAATCTCCGCCAGCAGCCGGCTGCGGCCGAAGCAATAACCGAGGGCGATTCCAGTCAAGGCTCCGAGGGGAAATCCGATGGCAATCTCTTGAAAGGTAACCCAAGTATGTAGGAGCAAGTCGCCGGAGTGAAAGCCGGCGATCAATGACGAAAAAATGCGGCTCGGGCTGCTGATCAGAAAAGGTTCAATCCAACGTCCCGATGCGACTTCCCACAGCAACAGAAAACCGAGGATGAGAAAAAGGCGAACGGCGGTCACGCCGATGCGGCGCATGGAGAACACCGCCCGCGTTGGCGCAATATCCCCGGCAGGGGCCACGCGATTCTGTTCTTGGCTGAGATCTTTGGGCATTGAAATGAATTGCTAATGCGCCCCGAGGTTCAGCTCGTGGCGGAAGATATTCCAGAGCCTGCCATAGGCCTCGTCAAATCCCTCCTGCCGGTGAATTTCAAAGATGTTGCGTGGCCGCCCCATCGGGACGTTGATAATGTCTTTGATTTGACCCGGACGATGTGTGATGACCACCACCCGGTCGGCGAGGGCCACTGCTTCCACCAGGTCGTGGGTGACGAAGACGATGGTCTGGCGCTTCTGCTCCCAGATTTTCAACAGCTCATCCTGAAGCACCATGCGCGTCTGGGCATCGAGCGGGCCAAAAGGTTCGTCCATGAGGATGACCGCGGGTTCGTAGGCCAAGGCGCGCATGATGGAAGCCCGTTTGCTCATGCCGCCTGACAGTTGAGCGGGATAATATTTTTCGAATCCAGCCAGGCCGGCGAGGTTGATGAACTGCTGTACCTGATGCTGGCGTTTTTCTCGCGGGTAGCGTTTGGAGTCCAGACCGAAGCCGACGTTTTCCTCTACGGTGAGCCACGGAAAAAGCTTACTTTCCTGCGGCACATAACCTACTTTGGTATTGAGCCCGCGTACTTCTTCGTTCTGGCAAAGAATCCGCCCGGATGACGGCGGAGAAAAGCCCGCGATGAGCTTGAGCAAGGTGGATTTACCACACCCGCTGGGTCCCACCACGGTAACAAACTCGCCGTGGGGGATGTTCAAACTGATATTTTGCAGCGCGCTGATCGCGCCCTCGCTGGGGGTTCGGAAAAGCTTGGAAACGTTTTCAACCTGGATAACCGGGTCGCTTCCCGGCTGGGTTGCTTGGCTTGTTTCAGTTGCCGCGTTCGCCATGCCTAAGACTACTTCACAGGACTTTGTTTCCGGAAGGTCTGAAATCCGGGTCAAACGGTCCTGCCAAGGTTGCTGAGCTTATATCAAACTCGGAAATGTTTTCCTATCATCTCAGAGAGGGAGCCTTCGTCACCAGGCGGTTGTGCAGATCGCGGCAGAAAACGAGGGTGGAGGCTCTAGGGTTCAACGTTCAAACTTCAATGTTCAAGGTGCAAAAGGAGTTGCAACGTTTCCCCGATCGACAGGATGAGGAATAATGCAGGCCAGTCAGTTATTGTGATTCGCATTCGATCAAGTTTGACAGTCCGACTGGATCGTCCTAAGTTTGACCCGTAATTCTATCGTGATAGAAAAAATGTTTCGCGGCAATTTTTAGCGTGGTTGCATAGGGGGGTAAGCAATGTTTGAAGGAGCCTTCGACCCGAAATGGAAGGAGTACGGCGCCGAGGAATGGTCGGATGCGCTGGTTGCATCGATGAAATTGGGTGGAGTGGAGCATATCTTTTTCGTGTCCGGATCGGAGATCGCCTTTTACCAGGAAGGCGTGGCCAAAGCTCAGGAGCGCGGCTGGCCGGCGCCAAAGCTGATAACGGTACCCCACGAAGGCGTTGCTTTAAACGCTGCGCTGGGAGAGACGATGATCTCCGGCCAACCCGCGGCTACCGCGGTGCACGTCGATGTCGGCACCCTAAACTATGGCGCGGCGCTGCATTCCGCATGGCGGGGTGGCTACCCGGTGCTGATTACCGCCGGCACCGGTCCCCGAGCCTATTCGGGCTCGATGCTCGGCGCGCGCAACCGCCCAGTCCAGTGGGTGCAGGAGCCACGCGATCAAGGCGAAATCGTCAGGCAATATACCAAGCTCGACCATCGATTGGAGCACCAGGACAACCCCGGGCTGATGGTCAGCAGACTCCTGCAAGTGGCCATGAGCGAACCCAGAGGCCCCGTCTATCTATCGATCCCACGGGAAAGCGCGATGATCAGCCTGCCGGGCAAGACACGTTTTCCGACCCGAGACGAACTGGGAATTGCACGACCCGCCTGGCCGGACCCCGCGGACGCGCGACGCATCGCCGAGTGGTTGATCAAAGCAAACAACCCTTGCGTCTACACGGCCAAGTCGGGACGCAATCCGGAATCCGTTGCGGAGTTAGTCCGGCTGGCGGAGCTGTTGGCGCTGCCCGTGATGGACACGGACCGGGTCGATCGGCTGAATTTTCCCACCACACATCCGCTCTATGGCACCGGGCCTGAAGCCAAAGATGCCGACGTTCTATTGATTTTGGAAAACCCGGTGCCCTTCATGCCGCCGCAAGAAGCGCCCGGACCCGACAGCAAAATTGCCTGGGTCGATGTCGATCCGGTGCAGTCGCGCTATAAAACCATGGAGTATCACGCCGATCTCTGGCTTCCGGTGCCGACAGTCACCGCTGTGCGCGCCATTCATGACGCGGCCGAGGGCCTGCTTACCCAGGGCGATCTGCGTCGCATCGCCGACCGCAGGACCAGACTCGAAGAACGCAAACGAGAAATGCTTGCGGAGTCGGAAAGACTGGCCCAAAAGGCCGGGAAGCGTCGACCCATGCATCCGCGTTGGGTCGCCTACGAATTGGGAAAAATTCTTGAATCCGACGCCATCGTCCTGGATGAAGCTTTGAGTAATTCGGGCCACGTCCAAACTTATCATCGCCGCGCGGAGACTAATACTTACTTTGGCGGGGGCGGATCCTCCGGTGGATGGGGCAGCGGCGCCGCTTTTGGGGCGAAACTGGCGCGGCCGGAAAGCGACGTCGTCCTGGTCACGGGCGACGGCTTTTTCATGTTCGGCACCCCGCTGCCGGCGCTATGGAGTGCGGCCCACTACAAGGCGGCCTTCTTGACCGTTGTGTTCACCAACCGTTCCTACAGCACGGGAACCTCGGGTCTAAAAAGAACCTATCCCGGCGGCGTCGCCGCGCGGACGGGCAACTACGAAGGCGGGCTGCTGGATCCGGCCCCGGACTTCGGCAAGCTTGCGGAGTCGGTCAATGGCTATGGCGAAACTGTCCGGGAACCAGAGGCATTGGCGGGAGCTTTGCGTCGAGGACTGGACTGTGTGCGGCAAGGTTCGCCGGCCATCATCTCGGCCTACTTGCCGACGGTGGTCGAAGAGATGAACCTCGCCAAATCATAATATATGGGGTCTCTATGGATTACCGTACCGTAGACGATATGTATGAGCGCGGCACGCCGGTGGAATTGACGGACCGATGGACGCCGGAGTTGGCTCGTTATCGATCGCGACCGGCGGTAGTCATCGACATTGAGGTCATCGGGTTTCCCCGAGACCTCAGCCGGCAGGAGAACGGCAGGACAATTAGGGAGAAATACGATTGCATCTATACCGTCGCATTGATGACCGAAGATTTTGCACTGCCGGCTGCGTGCGAAAACCCACCGGTGATCCGGGTGCTCTCCGTGGATATCGAACGCGCTCTCGATGCAACCGGGGAGCTGGGGGACTTCGCAGGGTGGTGCAAACGAGAGTTCTGCGGCGTTGAACCGCAAGCCGTTCCCGAACCTGCTCCAGCGAAACCGGGTAGTTTTTTTGCCGGAGTTCTCTTGCCCCATACCCTCCCAATGTTTGAAGCGCGGCACAAACCCAATGATCATCGCCGCAGGTCCTTGACCGCAATTGAAGAGGTCCGGCGGCGGCTGGAAGAGTGGAAGCCGGATGTGATGGTGCTGGCTTCGACGCACTGGATGCCGCGGGAAGGCTTCTTTATCGACGATGGCGCAGTGCATACAGACGGTTGCGACGCTTCTTACAAGGGAGTCGAACCCCAGCTTTTTGGCTTCCCGGGAGATCCGGAGCTGGCCGCTCTCGCTGCTCGTCTTGGCAAAGAGGCCGGGCTACCGGTGCGTCGACTTCATCGCGTCGCCCAGGAGCACGCGGTTTGGGTGCCCAGCCATTTGCTTTCCGGCGAACAGAGAATTCCGGTGGTGCCATGCTCGATCTGGTGGCACGGGCCGCGTGAGGCCCATCGGAAATTGGGCGAAGTGTTTGCGGAAGCAGTGCGGCGGCTCGGCCGAAAAGCCTTTTTCGTCGCCAGTGGAGGACTCTCGCATACCTTCGATTTTTCGAAACCGCCTGAATATGTGGTGCCCGCGGGGGAGCGCATAGACCGGTTGGCTGTGGAGTGGCTAGAAAAAGGCCAGCATGGCCGATTGCTCGACATGAGCGACGATGAATTCGAGACCTGGAACCCAGAAGGACGCGCGGGGCATCTCTACATGCTGCGCGGCGCCCTGGGTCTAGACCTGCGCGGCGAGTCGCTGTGTTATCAAGGAAGCAACGGGACGGGATACCTCACGATGGTCTTCCAGAACTAGCAGGCTGCTGAAAAAGCCTCATATGCTTTGTTGCGCTCAATCGCCTGGCTCCAACGTACTGCTCAAGTACGTCTCCGCTCGTCGATTTTTCGCGCGCCTCGCCTCTGAGTCTTTTTGAGCAGCCTGCAATCAGAGTTTTTTAGCAACCTGCTAGCCGTATTTAACGGCTTGAACGTTTTGAACGACTGGAACGGCTTGAACTCTCAGCTATGGTGCCGGCTTCCAACCTTTCGCTTGTAGCTCGGCATTGACTTTCCGGGTCGTGGCAAAATTGAAAAATCGCTCCAGCGGCGGAGCTTCCTTGACCCCGGCGCTTTTGATGACCATGTCGAGAGCTTTCTTCTGTGAGGATTCGCTCATGGTGCCGTCAGGGGTTAGAGCGGGCCGGGCCGAGTCGTAACCTTTCGCGGCGAGATCCTCTTTGATCTTGAGACTTCGAGTCAGCGCCACAATCGCGCCGGAACGCCGTTCCAGCGCAAAGCGCAATCCCTTCAGAGTCGCGCGGGTAAACTGTTCGATCAAAGTGGGGTCGGCTCGAAGCAGCTCGTCCCGGACAACGATGCTGCCGGTGGGAGCGATAACTTCACTCTTGGCCAGCGCGACGAGCTCGTGCATGCCCGAATCCTGTGCCTGGAAATTCCATGGGAGCGGCAGAAGAGTAGCGTCGATGAAGCCCGTGGTAAGGGCCATGAATCGAGGCGAGCTATCCCCGGCTTGGATCAGCGTATAATCCTTCCCAGGCTCAAAACCATAGGTGCTCAGCAGTTCCTTCAGTAAGATGTAACTTGCTTGGTTCAAACCCCCGACGCCGACCTTTTTGCTCTTCAAATCTTTGACGTCGCGAATCTGGGGCCTGGAGTAGAGCCAAAACAAAGGCCGCTCGAAAGTCGTAAATAGCACGCGCAGGTTGGCGCCGCGGAGATTGGCCGTCATGGCCGCCGTGGGGACGCTGGTAAACTCAACTTCGCTGCTCATGAGCGCCAGGTTACTTAACGTGCCCGTCATCTGAATGAGATCGACATCGAGTCCTTCTTCTTTGTAGTAACCTCTCTCTTTGGCGCTGAAGAACACGATCTGCGTTATGTTGTAACCTGGAATGGCGACTTTGATTCTTCGCGCTTCCAGTGGAGGGGCGAAAGAAAGCACAGTCAAAAACAGCACCAACAACTTCAACTTCAGCAGTCGTAGGGTCATTTGTGGTTCTCTTTCTGAGTTGGACGATCAGCGAAAAGAAACATCTAAAGCACACGCATTAAATTAGGTTACATGCTCGGGGAAAAAGACCTACGGTCCGTGGGCAATGGGCCTCTACCTTGAAGTCCACCCCGCCAACCCCTTAGGTGCTTAGTCCTACGGTTTGGGCCTGCCGTCGTCTTCACGTTGCTGTGCCCCCGGCCCTTCGGTCTTCTTCCCTCGATGCACATAGGTAACGTTGTTAAAGACGTTTGTATTAGCTACTTGTTCTACCGGATCAAAGTGCATAGCTTTAGAGTGTCTCGAAGAATCGCAAGGTGTTATCACAGAGAATCTTTCTCTTCTGGCCTGCGGAAAGGTCGTGACGCTCCAGGACTTCGCGCATGGCATCGCCTCTGCCTTCATCGTGGGGAAAGTCCGAGGAGAACAAGATCTGATCCTCACCCAGCAGCGCCATCTCTTGAACCAGCATGGCATCGTCCGCCTCCGCGGCGACGAAAACTCGGCCCGATTTAAAGTAGTCGTCTACGTCTCTTTGGAGAATGCCTTTGCTGTTGGGCATCCGGCGCCGGTTGAGAGCGGCGTAGTGTTTCAGCCTGCCGGACATGTAAAAAATCCACTCGCCGCCGAATTCCAGAAAGCCGATTCGGAGATTGGGATAGCGATCGAGCATGCCGTGGCCGATGATGGCGACGAAGGCGAGATTGGCCGGCAGCGCTTTGCTGATCATGTTCGAATCCAGGATGTTCTCACACAACTCGGTCAAGGCCGCGTAGCTGGAACCCATGTGAACGCAAAGAGGCAAGTTCGCGCGGGCGAATGCATCCCACACCGGCGTAAAACTGGAATGACAGAGCATCCGGTTGCCCACTGTGCCATAGACGACGGCCGCTGAAGCCCCAAGTTTTTGCATTTCATCGATGGCGCCCCGGGCCTGGCCCGCATCGCGCATCGGCAAGAGGCCGGCCCATTTTAGCCGCTCGCCGTGGGAGCGGCACTGCTTGCCCATATAACGATTGTAAGAACGGTAAAGCGCTGCTTCATAGCTCGGTTCTTCGGTAATGTTTGCGTAGAGCGTGCTGGGCATGAGGAACTGAACGTCGATGCCCATCTTGTCCAAGCTCGCGAGTCGTGCTTCAGGGTCCGACAGATCGAGGCTGCCGACGGGAATGGCGCCGTGCCCTTTGTCTACATTCGATCGCGTACCCAATTCTTCCATGACGATCCCCGGCGTGTTGGCTGCGTGGGACCCGGGACCATAGACGTGGGGTTCCATTCTTCCCTCAATCAACCAGCCCGTGTTCCAACGGCCGAGCCCTTCATCGTCGATAATGCGCACCGCGCGGGGCCTTCGGCGCGCATACTCCTCAGGCAAATCCTCCCACATCTTCGGGCTCATGATGGCGTGAGCGTCGGCGTCACAGATACGATATCCGTTCAACATGATTACATTACCTCACTTCGTTTATACGTGCGGCGAAGTTTTCGGTCAAACTGCTCGCCAAAAACGATGCGCTATAAACCATGGCTTTATAACTAATCAGGGCAACGTTAAAGTCAGTTTCACCTTACTGAATTGGATTCACAACTCACGTTTGTAAAAAACCCCATTCCCCCCTTTTTTGAAAAAAGGGGGGAATGGAAAGTCTCCCTTTGCAAAGGGAGATTTAGAGGGATTTCAACTGCTCAACACGACTTTGACGAGACCCTGGACACTTGCAGGTCTATCTTGCTTTTGGGGCGTTCAATCAGTAACGTACGAGCCTTCATTCAATGCGATAAAGGAGGATAAGGTGAAAATCATCAGTGAGTCTGTAATTAAGAGCAACACGGGAAAGACTTTTGCGGTGAAGAAGGGCCAGATCATTCGCGTCATCGGGGAATCGACGGCGGACTACGTCGTGTTCAATTTGCACAATGTCAAAGAGCGTTTCGATCAGGCGCGGACGAAGGTGGACCAGGGAAAGATTTATGTGACCACAGGGGACTTGCTGATTTCCAAGTACAACAACGTCATGATGACCATCGTCAAAGATACCTACAGGGGTACCCATGATATGGAGAAGGGGATGTGCAGCACGTCTTTCTACAAGAAATGGGGCGAGAAGATCTTCCAAATCTATGGCGGTGTTTGGAAGAGACTGGGCCGCAAACGGGGTGCCGCTCCCAAGCACGGGTGCTGGGAGAATCTCGCCAAAGCGCTAAGGCCCCATGGCGTCGCCAAGGAAGATGTGCCAAGCCCGCTCAATATTTTTCAGACCATGGTGATCAATGCCAAGACCGGTTCGATGCGCTACGCCATGACCCGGCCGCGGCCCGGCGGAGACATGATGGATCTGCGCGCGGAAATGGATTGTCTGGTCGGGATCAGCGCCTGCCCGGAAGGCGGGCGGGGCAAAGATTTACGGATCGCTATCTACAAACAGTAACGAGAGAAAGAGTTCCAGACGTTCAAGCCGTTCAACCGCTACGCTCCGTTCAATCCCCTCCTTCATCCTCCCCCGCGTCGCGGGGGAGGAAAGAGGTGGGGGTTGGAACGACTTGAACGACTTGAACGATTGGAACGCAGTATCGTTAGGAAGCTGCCCGCCAGGGCGTGAGCCGGCGATCAACGTATTGAATAAAAGCCAGCAGGCCGACTGCCAGTACAATAATCGTCAAAAGCGTGGCGAAAAGCGCGGGGCTGTTGAAGGAAGCGCCGAAGGTCATCAGCATGACACCGAAGCCCACAGCGGAAAGAATCATCTCGCTCGTCACCATGCCCAGGATGGCCCGTCCCATGCCGAGCCGAATTCCCGCCATGATCATGGGCAGGGCGGCGGGCAAAATCACTTTTAAGAAGAGCTCGCTCTCCCGGGCGCCGAAAGCCCGTGCCATCTCCGTCAGGGTCGGATCGACGTTGCGGACGCCGGCAGTGGTGTTGACGGCGATAATGACAAAGGCAAAGAGAAAGACGATCCAGACGCGGGAGTGAAGCCCGAGGCCAAAAGCGATCACCAAGAATGGAATGAAGGAGATCATCGGAACGGCGAGCAGCGCCGTCATATAGATGTCGAGAAACGATTCCACCTTGCGATATCGCCCCATGAGGAGCCCCAGCGGCACACCGAGAGCCACCGACAGCAGAAAACCCAGAAAAAGCGCCTGAAGACTCACCGCAAGTGCCTGCAAAAGCTGGCCGGATAGCACCAGTTCGATCCAGGTGGAGAGGACTTTGGATAAAGGCGGCAGCAAATGGGGGTTCTGCGTCCGGCCCACCACTTCCCAAAGGAGGGCCAGAGTGATCAGGGATATGGCCCTCAGGGTCTCCCGTTTCACGAAGGTGTTGTCCTATTTGCTGGGGCCGATCTTTTTAAGCACTTTATCTAACGGTCCCGTATCAAAGGATTGCGCGTAGCTGACGGCGCCTTTTTTAAGCAGACCCGCTTCCTCGAAAAATTTGATGCTGGCCTCACCGCGCTCTCTACCGGCTCCGCCATTGACGTCCCAGATTCTCAAGTCCTTGTATGTGGCCGCGGTGGCTTCGACCAGCTCCGGCTTGGTTTCGGGCAGAAGCCGTAGCGCATTTTCTTTGATTAACGCCGGCCGCTCTTCCACAGAGCGGTGGGCTTTGAGTATCGCCTCGAGTACGCTTTCCACGATGGCACTGTTCTTCTGCAGGTAATCGGCGCGAGCGAAGTACATCGATCCGATCAGCTGAGGGAAAACCTTCGCGTAAGAAATCAAGATATGAAACTGTCCGGGTTTGGCTTGCAGGATGTTCAAAACGTCGCCGATCTCCGCCGGAGTGGCGTCCAACTGGCCCCGCATGAGCGCTTCCGCTCTGACATCCGAACCGGGAATAATCATCCAGTTCGGGGTTATCTTGTAATGATTAGCCATCCATTTAACCAGCGCCTCGGTGACGGTAATCGGCGCGTGGTAGCCGACCCGTTTGCCGTCCAGCTGTTTGGGATCTTTGAGTGACACCGGCGTGACCAGCTGCCATTCGTTGCGTACCTGCTCGCCGATAATTCTCACATTCATGCCGCTCTCGACGGCCTTGACCACAGCGATACCCGCCGCGGAGCCGATATCGGCTTCTCCGGCGACCACCGCTTGCACAGCCAGATCCGTTTTGGGGAAAAACGTCGGAATCACCTCGATGCCTTGTTTTTTAAGTTGCTCCCAGGCGAGCAGCGACGGGATGTCGCCCATGTCCGCCGAAGACGGGTAGGCGAACCTTACTTTTTTCTGTGCGTCGGCTACTCCCACCCAAATGAAACCAATGGTGAGAATAAGACCCAACGCCGATAACCTGGCAAATAACTTGGCCATAAGAATCCCTCCTTAATACTGATTTTCTTGGTCACTGATTTTATCGCGCCAACATCCCAGCGAAACGAAATCCGAAATTCGAATATCGAAATTCGAAACAAACCCAAGGACCGAAATCCCAATTACGAAATCCGAAACGGGCGGGTTTGGAACTTTCTGATTTTTGAACATTTGAAATTATTTCGAATTTCGGATTTCGAGTTTCGAGCTTTGTCTGTTCTCGTTCGTTGGCGTCCCCTTCGATTTTGCTTAGCACATGCTTTGCGGGAGATTGTGTTCCTAAAGAACTTTACTCAATAGCGATCTCTGCTTTCCAACCGGTCAGTCGCCGGTCCAGCCAGTGTACAAGTTTCATCGCAATCATGGCGACCATAAGGATCGTAAGGATGACAGCGAATAAGGCATCCGTCGCAAAGGCCGAGCCGTATTGCATGATCATCGCGCCAATTCCCGTCAACGTGAGTAACATTTCCGCCGTCACCATGCCCTTGACCGCTCTGCCCATGCCCAAATGAATGCCGGCCATGATGGCGGGCATGGCCGCCGGCAGCATGATCTTAAAGAAGACTTCCGTTTCCCTGGCGCCAAAAGAGCGGGCCATTTCTACAAAGGTCCGATCCACCTGCTTTACACCCGTCATGGTATTGATGACGATGACGAAGAACGCGAAGAGAAAAACAACGGCGATGCGGGACTCAACACCCAAACCAAGCCACAGAATCAGCACGGGGACAAAAGCAGTCATGGGCGCGGACATGAAGGCATTGATGTAGAGGTCGAGAAAATGCTCTACTTCGCGAAAGCGGCCCATGAGCAGGCCGACGACTATTCCAAGAATGACGGCCAGGAAGAAGCCGGCCGCGAGGGTGCCAAGGCTCATGGCCAGGTTGGCTGAAAGCTTGCCGCTGGTCAATAGACGCAACCAGGCGCTGCCAATCTTCGACAGGGGTGGGATTAAGACCGAATCGAAGGTGCGCCCGGCGATTTCCCACAGGACCGCGAGAATAACAATGGAAATGACGTTGGTTGTGAAGCGGCTATTCAATGGCCGTTCTCCATCGCCTTCTTGAGCGAGTCCCAGATGTAATTTGTCAAATCCGCGAACTTGGGATCGCGGCGAACGTCGTCGGCGATTCTAGGCCGGGGCAAGGGCACATCGAGAATCTCCGCGACTCGACCGGGTCTGGGTGTCATGATGACGACCCGATCGGAAAGATAGACCGCCTCATCCATGCTATGGGTGATGAAGATCACGGTTTTCTGCTCCCGCTGCCACAGCTCCAGCAGTTCTTCCTGGAGTAGTTGGCGGGTTTGCGCATCGACGGAGCCGAACGGTTCGTCCATGAGCAGGATCATGGGATTCACGGCTAAAGCTCTAGCCAAGCCCGCCCGCTGTTGCATGCCGCCGGAGAGCTCATGGGGATAGTGATGTTCGAAGTCTTCCAGCCCAACGCGCTTCAAGTAGTCGCGCGCGATGCTGGTCCGTTCTTCTTTAGCGACCCGGCGCAACTCCAGACTGAACTCCACGTTGGCAAGCACGGTGCGCCAAGGGAGGAGAGCGAAGGTCTGAAAGACGACGGCACGGTCCGGCCCGGGCGAAGATATCTTGTTCCCGTTGATGAGAATCGCACCGCTGTCGTAGGGAATGAGACCGTCGATGATTCTCAGCAAAGTGGTTTTACCGCATCCGCTTGGGCCGATGATGCTGATAAACTCATTCTCGCGAATGGAGAGACTCACATCCGCGAGGGCCTTGATCTCAGCGGTGTTGTCCTTGACAGTCTTGTGAAAGCTTTTTGAGACCTTTTGGATCTCAACCATCGGTTCTCGCCTAAAGGTTCTGGTTAAAACGTTCCAGTCGTTTCAGTCGTTCAAATAGTTAAGAAATACGTAAGCCAATCCTCGGACGATTTGAACGGATGGAACTGTTTGAACGTTTTGAACAATCAATCATCCCTTGCCTGTGATCGCTCGGTCGTCCTTGCCCGGCTCATAGGGACGGGTATCGCGGGCGAGGTCGATCGCTTTGAGCACCTCGTCCGGCGCCTGCGCTTCTTTAGGGAAGTCATAGGGCGGCAGCGGCTTGGTGGCGTCGAAGATCAACTTGGTCTCCATCGGACCTCTTTCCATGCGATTATAACCGTAGGCCGTCGGATTCAAATGGGAGCCGATAATGTTGGGAATGACGACCATATCGCGGTCCGCCTGGAAGCGCATGGCTAGCGCCCATAGCACCTGGGTCTCGTTGAATACGTCCACGTCGTCGTCCACCACGATGACAAGCTTGATGTTGGGATCGGTAACTAAAGCTCCAAGGGCGGCCTGCTTCGGATCGCCCTCGGCGCGTTTCTTTACCGATATGTAACAGTGAGAGCGCGCGGCCCCGGAGATCGGCATGTTGACGCCGGTGGTGCTCGGGACGACTTCTTGGATACGCTTCAGCAAGCTACCCAGCCGGGGCGCGGCGCCGATGATGTTGTGCTCGAAGTGGGCGCTGTGGATGCTTTGATAGATTGGATTCTTTCGCATCGTGATAGCGGTCACCTCGATGTAGGGCTGCTCGCCTTCTTTATAGTAATAATGCGGCCATTCGCCGAAGGGCCCTTCATAGTGCCGCTTTTTCGGCGGCACGATACCTTCGATAATGATCTCGCATCGCGCCGGCACCATCAGATTCACCGTTTCCGCTTTGACGACTTCGAGGGACTCGCCAAGAAAAGCGCCGGCGATTTCCAATTCCGAACCGATGCCGGCCAGCTTGCTGACGGCGGCCATGTTCAAGGCCGGGTGGTGGCCGATGCAGAGAGCGACTTCCATCGGTTCGTTGTGATCTTCGTACTCGGCGCGCACGTAGTTGCCATGGTTGGCCGGGTTGATCATCAAGCCGAGCTGTCTCTTGCCCTGTTTCTGATTGCGGTAAATCCCGACATTAACCGCGCCCGTGCCGCGTTCTTTACAGATCATGGCCGCGGCGTTGATGTAAGCGCCGGCGTCGCCTTCGTTATGGGTCAGTACCGGCAGGAGATCGAGGTCAACTTGGTCGCCTTTCAAGATCACTTCCTTGCAGGGTGCGTCCTTGGCGGAGATTTCTTTGACCGGAAGGGGATGGTGTTCTCGATGCGCGAGGTCTTTCACCATCTGCGGCACCGAGGGCGAGCCCAGCGACAGCGCCAAGCGCTCGTAGGTGGCGCCGAGATTGATCACCAGCGGGATTTTTGAGCCTTTGATATTCTTGAAGAACACCAGGGGAAATTTGTTTTCACGTTCGAACTTCTCGACGATACCGCTGGCTCCGTAACGCGGGTCGACTTCTTGATCGACGACGACCACGTCTCTGGGCCGCTTCTCCAACAATTCATCCAGATAGGTTCTAAGATCCTTTGACATGTCCAATTACCTCCGTGGCGATTTTTCGGGAACGAACTAACCCGTAGCGATCTGCGAGGTATCATAAAAATTGAATTTATCCCAAGGTCGTCACCCCCGAATGTTTTATCGTGGTTCGACTATGCTCACCACGACCCTGAGACGTCGAATGGGTCGGGGGTCCAGT